>LNEG01000211.1 GCA_001464865.1 Burkholderiales bacterium Ga0074133 | reverse complement strand
GTGACCGGCGCTGGCGCATTCCGCTGCGGCTGGCGTCGATATCGATGGTGCTCACCGTAGGGGCGGTCACGGCCGCGGGCGTGTGGCTGCTGGACCTGCCCCTGGGCGCTGCCGTGCTGCTGGGGGCGATCCTGGCGCCCACCGACCCCGTGCTCGCGTCCGACGTGCAGATGTCCGACCCGCACGACCGCGACCGCCTGCGCTTTGGACTGACTGGCGAGGGGGGCCTGAACGACGGCACCGCCTTCCCGTTCGTGATGCTGGGCCTGGGCCTGCTGTCCTTGCACGACCTGGGCGACTGGGGCTGGCGCTGGTGGGCGGTGGACGTGGCGTGGGCCGTCGCGGGAGGCCTGGGCATTGGCTACCTGCTGGGGGCTGTGGTGGGTAGCGCCATCCTGTATCTGCGCACCCACCACCGCGAGGCGCTGGGGCTGGATGAGTTCATGGTGCTCGGCCTGATTGCCCTGGCCTACGGCGTCGCACTCTTGGGTCATACCTATGGTTTCCTGGCGGTGTTTGCCGCTGGCCTGGCGCTGCGGCGCGCGGCCGTGACCCAGCCCGCGTCACCTTCCGCGCTGGCGACCCCGGCAGACGCCGATCCGGTCGAAAGCCCCAATGATCCGATCGCCGGTCAGCGTCAGGCCCGCACCCAGCCCGGCGGACCGGGCTTTGCCACCGCCAGCGGCACAGCCCCCGGCCAGATGATGGACAGCGTGGCCCGCTTCAATGCGCAGCTCGAGCGCGTGGCAGAAGTGGCCGTGGTACTGGTGATCGGCGCGCTCCTGACAGAGCTGCACTACGGCCTGGAACTGCTGTGGCTCGTGCCGCTGCTGCTGCTGGTCATCCGCCCGGTGGCGGTGTACGTGGGCCTGGCAGGGCTCCGGGGCGTGGGCATGGCCGGGCCCGAGCGCCGTCTGATTGCCTGGTTTGGCATCCGCGGCATCGGGTCGATGTACTACCTTTCGTATGCCATCAGCCACGGCCTGGCAGTGGCCCACGCCGAACGCCTGGCGGCCATCACCCTGACGGTCATCGTGGCCTCGGTGTTGGTGCACGGGGTCACGGTCACGCCGCTGATGCGCCGGTATGAAAGGCGCAAGGAAGTCAGCGGACGCAAGGCCAAGGTCACCGGTCCGAACGAGAAAAGGGATTCAAGGGCGCCGTAGCGCGCGGCCTTTGCAGCGCCAGAGCCGTCCAGCTGCAGCATGGGACGACTGTGCATCGGCAGCCTGCCGCTCTGTGTGGTCGTGGGGCGCCTTCTGTCGAGCCCGTGCGCAGCTCGTGGTGTCAGGCGAAAGTGTTGACGTTGGTGCCCAGTGTGCCGCTGGTGGCCAGCGCAGGCTGGGGCATGGTTTGCGCCACGGCATCCAGCATGGTGGCTGCAGACGAGGCCTGGATATCGAGCGCTTTTTTTAGCACCGCGATGTTGACGGCATCGGCGCTTTGGGCGCTGGCCATGGCGGTGGCGGTGTTGACAATGCTGTTGGTGAGGGCGACGTCCATGGTGACTCCGGGTTGCCTTTTGTTTATCGGCACCCGGGGCGGCAACTTGAGCAGCCACTGGTGCCTGCATGCGCCGCGCTACTCCAGCGCGGGCACACCAATCGCTGGGCAGTCCGACAGGTCGGAAGGCCGCTCTTGCTTCAGCTGGCCGGCAGCGTCGCGCAGCGCGGTGCGAAGGCCTTCCTCCAGCGTGGGGTGGTAGAACGGCATGCCCAGCATGTCGTGAACCGTCATTTTCTGCGTCAGTGCCAGCGCCAGCAGGTGGGCCAGGTGCTCGCCGCCGGGCGCGCACAGTTCGGATCCGCGCAGCTGGCCTGTGTTGCCGTCCGCGTACAGGTGCAACTGGCCGCGGTTGCGCCCCGCGGCACGGGCGCGGCCCTGGTCCTCAAAGCTGGCTTTTCCGGTGACGATGGTGGCGGCGTCAAGCTGCGCCAGGCCCTGGCCCACCACGGCAGTTTGTGGCGCACTGAAAACGATGGACAGCGGCACGCGGCGGTCAAACCGCCGGGGCTGCGCAGGCCGCAGGGCATTCATGCCGGCAATGTGGCCTTCGTCGGCGGCCTCGTGCAGCAGCGGCACCTGCGTGTTGGCGTCGCCCGCCATGAAAACGGGCAGGTCGCCCACCTGCATCGTGTGCGCATCCACGGGCGGCAGGCCTTTGTCATTGAGCGGCACACCCAGGGTTTCCAGGCCCAGGTGCTCGATGTTGGGAATGCGGCCGATGGCCGCCACCACATGGTCCACGATGGCAGTGTGGCTGCCACTGCGCACCTCGATGCCGCCGGGCACCTCGCGCAGCTCGGCCGCCGGACCCACATGTAGGTGCATGTCGGCCTTGAGGGCCGCCGTCAGCTCTGCGTTGATGGCGGGATCGGTCAGCCCGGCAAATTGCGCCGATGTGGAAAACGCCCACACCGTCAGGCCCAGTCGCGCCAGCGCCTGCGCAATCTCGACGCCAATCGGCCCCATGCCGATCACGGCCACGCGCGGGCCCAGGTCGGGCTGCTCGAACAGGTTGTCGGTGGTGAGCATGCGCTCGCCAAACGCCAGCCATTCGTCGGGCAGGTGGGGGCGCGAGCCCGTGGCGATGACGATGCTGCGCGTGTCGTAAGCCCGACCATCAATGTCCACCCGCTGCGGGCCCAGAACGGTGGCCCGGCCAGCGCGCTTGCTGCGGCCCAGCTGCGCGGTGGCTTGCAGGGCGCTGGCGGCGAAGTGGTCGCGCAGGGCGCGCACATGGCGCAGCACCGCCGGGACGTCTGCGCGCAGCCCCTCGGTGCCCTGCACGCCAAAGGCGGCCAGTGCATGACGTCGGTGGAATGCGTCGGCCACCTCGATGAGTGCCTTGGATGGCATGCAGCCCACGCGGGCGCAGGTCGTGCCCCACGGGCCCTCGTTGACGATGAGAAAGCGCTCGGTGCGCTTGCGGACTTCACGCAGGGCGGCGAGGCCGGCAGTGCCTGCACCGATGATGATGGTGTCGAGCGGTGGGCTCATGTACTCCTCTCGGGGTGTCTTGGAGGCCTGGGCAAACTGGCGACGAAGGCGCCTCAGTCATGCCCGGGCGATGTGCCGGACGAGTTTGGCCCAACCGTGGTGCGGCCCGTGTAGGCGCATTGCCTGATCGGCGCTGGGCGAAAGGTGGGGAGCCTCTGCGCGTTCACCGGGTGCCGTCGGGCCCCTTTGGCACGGCGATGCGCGCGATGCCGCACCGCACCGCCCCGGCGGGCAGGCGGGCAGGCCGGCAGGCGGGCCAAGAACACGCCTTTTGCATCGTGGCGAGCCCTGCAGCGCACGGGCGAGGGCGGTCTGGTCAGGGGCGCGGCCAGCCCACCCGTCCCTGGCCACAATCGTTGATGCGCTCCACAAACGCCGTCACCTGTGTTTCAGGCAGGCGCAACTCCAGCGTCACCAGGCTGTGGTGCTGCACCTGCAGCAGTTCGGCACCCGCAGCTTCGATCTCGCGGCGCAGCAGGCCTTCCAGTGCGTAGGGCACCTGGCAGTGCAGGGTGGCCATGCGCTGCAGCGTGACCTTGGGTGCGGTCAGCAGGGCCTGCGCCACCGCATCGGTATAGGCCCGCACCAGCCCGCCAGCACCCAGCTTCACTCCGCCAAAGTAGCGCACCACCGTGGCCAGCACGCCGTCGAGGTCCTGGTGGCGCAGCACATCGAGCATCGGCCGGCCGGCGGTGCCGCCGGGTTCTCCATCGTCCACGGCAGCAGATTGCCCGCCTGCCAGCAGGGCCCAGCAGATGTGCGCAGCGCCCGGGTGCTGCTTCCATAGCGCATCGACAGCAGCCTGTGCGCTGGCGCGGTCGGCCATGGGCTGCACGCAGCCGATGAAGCGGCTTTTCTTGATGACGAGTTCGCTGTGCGCCGGGGCAGCCAGGGTCTGGGGCATGGGGGCGTGAGTTTAAGGCGCCAGTGTGTGGAGCAATCGCAATCGCAACCGCAAGGGCCAGGAGTGGGACGCGCGCAGAAGGGTCCCGGACCGGTGGCAGCGCCGGGTGTTGTTTGGCTGCCACGTGCGCAAATGTGCCGCTATTCCTACATATGCATTCAACCGACCGGCTTTACTCTGTGGCTACGTCGTTTCACGTGCCCGGGCGCTGCTGCGGCCCCCACTCCCAGGAGTTGCCATGTTTGCCATTCGTTTTGCCACTGCCTTGCAACAGACGCTGGCGGGGCGCGCCCTGGTGGAGGGCGGTGCCAGTTTGCCAGCCTGCGCCGCGCCGGTCAGCGCCGGCAGTCCACTGCCAGGTAGCCCAGCGGTGGTGGAGTCCGCGGTGGCCACGGGCGACGAATGGCCTGATCTGGCCCAGCGTGTGCGCGAAATCGGGGAGTGGTAGGCCCCCTGTGCCTTGCGCGTTGCCGTGCCAGCACCCATGTGGCAGGGCTGCCTGATCAGGCGTTCACCCCTTCAGTGCCGGGCAACGGGCGTGACATGACCACGCTGGTGTAGTTGGTCAACGGCCGCCAGTCGCATTCACCCACCAGCCGATAGCCCCACGCTTCGTACATTGCAATCAGCGCTGTGGCAGGCTGGGCCGTGTCCAGGGCGATGGTGGTCGCTCCGGCGCGGCGGGCCTCGGCAGTGGCATGGTCGTGCAGGCGCCGTCCGTAGCCCAGCCCCTTGGCTGCGGGCGCAATGCAAAACTGGGACAACGTCCAGACGCCAGGGTCCCGGTACAGGGCCACGGCAGATTCGGGCTGGGGCGGGCGCAGCGTGATGGTGCCCACATAGTCGTCGCCCTCCAGCATCACCAGGCCCGTGCCAGACGCAAAGCGCTTGGCGGTGTCTTGCACCGACTGGTGGGTGCCCCAGTAGCGCAGGCCGAGCTTTGCGTGTGGGGCATACGCGCCGTGGATCAGTGCGGTAAGGCGGACCAGATCGTCGTCATCGGTGACGGGGCGGATGACCGGGGCCGTGTTCGAGTGCATGGCGCTGTGGGTGGCGTGTGGGTGGGGCCTGATGGTAGGCGTGCGGAGCTGCGCGCTCAACAAGAATCTAGAGCCTGAGCTCCCATGTCTCCCCCACCAGCAACTGCCCGAAGCCTTCATACGGCTCCGACTTGACCAACTGGAACCCGCGCTTGGCGTAAATGCCACGCGCTGCGGTCAGGCAGCTGTTGGTCCATAGCACCAGCTTCTTGTAGCCCTTGGCGCGCGCAAACGCGATGCATTCGTCGGTCAGGCGCGCGCCCAGCCCCAGGCCGCGCGCCTGGGGCGTGAGGATCAGCATGCGCAACTGGGCTGTGGTGGCCGATTTGCGCACCACAAAAACGGCGCCCACGCGGTCGCCGTCCAGCTCTGCCATCCAGCAGCGCTCCCAGGCGGGCTCGAACTTGCGCACAAACTGCGCGGCAATGTCGGCTACCAGCGCTTCAAAGCGGCTGTCCCAGCCGTACTCGCGCCAGTAGATCTCGGCGTGCTGCTGCACCACCCAGCCCATGTCGCCCGGCACCGGGTCGCGCAGCACGGCCACACGGGTGGACGCGGGCGCCGCGCTGGCCGGGTCCAGCAGGGTTTCGATGCGCGCCATGGCGGCCACCAGCTCTTGCTGGCGCGCAGGGGGCAACGGGGCGAGCAGGGCGGCGGCCTCGTCGCGAGAGCGTTGCTGCAGCGGCTCGAACACCTCGCGCCCGGTGGGGGTGAGGGTGAGCACGCTCTGGCGGGCATCCCTGGCGCTGGCGCTGCGGGTGATCCAGCCAGCCGTTTCGAAACGGCGCAGGATGCGGCTCAGGTAGCCGCCGTCCAGGCCCAGTTCGCGCGCCAGTTCGCTGGCCACGGGTGCCTCACGGTGTGCCAGCTCGTAGAGCACACGCACATCGGTGAGGGACAGGTTGCTGCCCAGGTACGGGTCGAGCACGCCGACCCGGCGGGTGAAGAACCGGTTGAACCGCCGCACTGCCTTTACGGCATCAGACGGCACGGGGGCGGGGTGGGTGAGCGTGTTCATGTTTGCCTAAGTCATGCAAATAATTGACAAAAGCAAGTATATGTCGGGGTCCCTGCATGCCCTGGCACTGACAGGGGCAACTGGGGTACAGCGACAAAAACAGGCTTGGGCCCGTAAAATCAAGGGTTACCCACCAAAGCTGCAACCCGCGACGCCACCATGCCGCGCGGCCGCCGCACACCAGCCGCATGAACGCCCCCGTCGACGTCTCCTTTTTTGCGCGCGCCGCAAAGCCCCTGACCAGCTACCGCCCGTACTGGGCCAAGCGCTTTGGTACAGCCCCGTTTCTGCCGATGAGCCGCGCCGAGATGGAAAAACTGGGCTGGGACAGCTGCGACATCATCCTGGTCACCGGCGATGCGTATGTGGACCACCCCAGCTTCGGCATGGCCGTGATTGGCCGCACGCTCGAAGCCCAGGGCTTTCGCGTGGGCATCATCGCCCAGCCCGACTGGCAGAGCGCCGAACCCTTCAAGGTGCTGGGCAAGCCCAACCTGTTCTGGGGCGTGACGGCGGGCAACATGGATTCGATGATCAACCGGTACACCGCCGACCGGAAGATCCGCAGTGACGACGCCTACACCCCCGGTGACATCGGCGGCAAGCGCCCCGACCGCGCCGCCATCGTCTACAGCCAGCGCTGCCGCGAGGCGTACAAGGATGTGCCCATCATCCTGGGTGGCATCGAAGGCAGCCTGCGCCGCATTGCGCACTATGACTACTGGAGCGACAAGGTGCGCCGCTCCATCGTGGTGGACGCCAAGTGCGACCTGCTGCTGTACGGCAATGCCGAGCGCGCCCTGGTCGAGGTGGCCCATCGCATCGCAGCCCGAGAGCCGGTCGAAAAGATCACCGACGTGCGCGGCACCGCCTTTGTGCGCCGTCCTGATGATGAAAGCGGCAAGGGCTGGTTCGAGATCGATTCCACCACCGTGGACGAGCCCGGGCGCGTCGAAGCGCACATCAACCCCTACATGACGACCAGCGAGCAGGCGGCATCGCAAGGCAGCACCTGCAGCAAGGACGATGCTCCTGATTCGATAGCAACAGGGGCAAATGAAACGGGGGCTACAGGCCAAAAAGACCCTAAACTGGCCGATCCGAACCCCGCCATCCAGCCCATGCTGTTTGTGGCCAACCCGGCGCTCAAGGCCAGGCTCAAGGTGCCGCCGCGCGACAAGAGCGTGATCCGCCTGCCCAGCTACGAGCAGGTCAAAAGCGATCCGGTGCTGTATGCCCACGCCAACCGCGTGCTGCACCTCGAAACGAACCCCGGCAACGCCCGTTGCCTGGTGCAGGCGCACGGCGAGGGCGTGACGGCGCGTGATGTGTGGATCAACCCGCCCCCCATCCCGCTGACCACGGCCGAGATGGACTACGTGTTCGACCTGCATTACGCCCGCAGCCCACACCCCAGCTACGCCGACGAAAACGGCAGCCACGACGGCGCGACCAAGATCCCCGCATGGGAGATGATCCGGTTCTCGGTCAACATCATGCGCGGCTGCTTTGGCGGCTGCACGTTCTGCTCCATCACCGAGCACGAAGGCCGCATCATCCAGAGCCGGTCCGAGGATTCGATCATCCAGGAGATCGAGGACATCCGCGACAAGGTCAAGGGCTTTACCGGCACCATCAGCGACCTGGGCGGCCCCACGGCCAACATGTACCGGCTGGGCTGCAAGAGTCCCGAGATCGAGGCCGCCTGCCGCAAGCCGAGCTGCGTGTACCCCGGCATCTGCTCCAACCTGGGCACCAACCACGACCCGCTGATCAAGATCTACCGCCGTGGCCGGGCCTTGAAGGGCATCAAGAAGATCCTCATCGGCTCCGGCCTGCGCTACGACCTGGCCGTGAAGAGCCCCGAGTACGTCAAAGAGCTGGTGCAGCACCACGTGGGCGGCTACCTCAAGATCGCGCCCGAGCACACCGAGCAAGGCCCGCTGACCAAGATGATGAAGCCGGGCATCGGCAGCTATGACAAGTTCAAGCAGATGTTCGAGAAGTTCAGCGAAGAGGCGGGCAAGAAGCAGTTCCTGATCCCGTACTTCATCGCCGCGCACCCGGGCACCAGCGACGAGGACATGATGAACCTCGCCATCTGGCTGAAGAAGAACGGTTTCCGCGCCGACCAGGTGCAGACCTTCTACCCCAGCCCCATGGCGACCGCCACGGCCATGTACCACTCGGGCCGTAACCCGCTGACCCGCGTGCGCCGCGAAATGCGCGACACGGCGGAAGAGTCGGTAGACATCGTGCGCGGAGAAAAGCGCCGCCGCCTGCACAAGGCCTTTTTGCGCTACCACGACCCCAACAACTGGCCGCTGCTGCGCGAGGCGCTCAAAGCCATGGGCCGGGCCGACCTGATCGGCAACGGCAAGCACCACCTGATCCCGACCTTCCAGCCGCTGACGGACGGCGGCTACCAGAGCGCGCGGCGCAAAAACTCCACGCCGGTGGGGCAGCGCGTGCAGCAACCCCAGGCAACGGGTGCGGCGGGCAAGGCAACGGCCAGCAAGCCCGGCCAGCCGCAAAAGGGCCGCATCCTGACGCAGCACACCGGCCTGCCACCACGGGTGACGGGCAGCGCCAAGCCGTCTGCGCGCAAGGCGCGCTGATTTGGCTTTGCGCGGGTTTTAGTTGTTGCTTCGAGAACCTTAGTGCTTCATATTTCGTCGGGCCGACCGAGACGAAACAGACTCGCCGGTGAAAAACAACATTAGACGCAGGGACCGTCTCTTTGCAACTCACTGCCGAACAAGCTGCCTCAGCGCGTAGCGCAGCTGCCCTCTCTCGAGAACTAGTTTCGGGTTACTACACGCTTCTTGCTGCATTGGCTGTCGCGAGTCTGAAAGATGTCAACTCGCTGATGCGATCAACCCGCGCACGTCCTCTGGCTACGTTGGCTCCTGTTGGCGAGTTGAGGCGTCGGAACGGCGCTCGTTACGAGTACTCACGGCAGTACTACTTGGCACGACTCCAAGATCGCCCAGAGGCGACGGAAGCCATTGAGCGCTCATGGCTCACTGCGGTGATTCTTCAGTTGGGTGAGTTGTTCGCACAGAACGCCTATTTCGACCGGACACCAGAACTTGAGCTATTCCGGCATCTTCGAAACGCAGTCGCGCATGGCAACATATTCAAGATTGCCTCCTCTGCAGACCTCGACCTCAAGCCGGCACATAACGGTCGCATGCTCGCTGAACAAAGGGGTTGTAGTCCTCTCACGATCACTCGTGCGCTAAATGGAAAGCCCGTTCTCTTCGAGTTCGTCGATCGGGCCGACGTACTCGATTTAGTGATTTGGATCGGGCATTATCTCGAACGGCTCGCGACGGAGGCATACGCTGTCTTGAATGCAAGTCCTCCTCGCGCCAGCGGTCAATTGGAGGGATGACTTGGCCAAGCCCGCGGCATTTTTGTGGTCAGTGTTGGTGCCCTCCGCGCTGCGCGCTCCGGTGCCGGTTAACCTCGGCGATAGGCCACAAATGAAGAAACATTGCTGCGACTAGATGCACAGCCATAAAGAGTTTTCATGCGCGGTTCATTCAACACCTGAAGACTTGGGCTGCTGCCGGTTCCGTTGACACCGACCTAAGCTTCTTGAGCTTTCTCGAACTGTACGGGACTGAGATAGCCGAGGGTCGAATGTTGGCCCGTGGTGTGGTTCCAAGCTACCGGACTCCTTACGGGATCGCTGGTTTGAAGAGCTTTCCGCGCTTGGTTTCGACGATCGCTGGTCCCAGGAGATGCCGGAATCGTTCCGTACGGGGGCTTGGTATCGTGCAGCCTAACCTGTCACTCGGGCAGACTCGCGTCGACAGGCCGACGTTCGTGGCTCAGCTTCAACGTTGAGCGTCCGCTTTCATCTGCCGCTACAGGCTTCTTGCAAGTAGCTCAACCTTCCGGGCGCCCGCTATGGAAAACGCAGCCAGCCCGGTCGCCTGCTGCAATGTCGAGCCGGGGCACTCTGGGCGGCGCGCCAGCCCTTCCGGGGCCGCTCACTGCGGCGTGTCCTCGCCCTGCGCAGCGTGCGTCCCCGCCACGACAGACTGCGTCCCTTGCGGTGCCGCCTGCGCAATCAGGTCTTCGATGATGAACGTGCGGTAGTGGAAAGCCGCTGCCGCTCCGGCGGGGGCGATGGCAGCCACCACCGCGTCGGCATTGTCCTTGCCGGTCATCTCCACCAGCGCGCCGTGGTAGCCGGTGCCCGCCAGGTCGGCAATGCGGCGCACCATGTCGCCTTCAGCGCCAACGGAGGGCAGGGGGGCATCGGCCGTGCCCAGGGTGTGCACGATGTCTTCCATGATGGTCTCGGGGCTGGCGTAGGCGATGCTGCCCTTGTGGCCCGCAGCCTGCAGCGCGCTGGAGGCGTGGCGCACGCAGTCTTCGTCGGGGAACAGCGCGAAGATATGGCCGGTGGGGTAGAACACGCCGCCCAGGTTGGTCATGGTGGAGTCAAGGACGAGAGGCTTCATGGGGTTCCCGTTGGTGATGGAATGCAGACCAAGGGATTGGAAGACGCGCGCCGCGGCGGTGGTGTAGGCCGCGGGGCCATTTGCACGTCGGGCTGGCTGGGCAGCGCTTGAAGACGGTTTTCAAGCAAAAAGGGTCAGAGGTCCATTGTTTGATTGCCTTCATTGCTATTATAGTGATAGCAATTCACGACCCTGCCGCGCCGTTGCTGCCAGGCGCTTGCTCGGGCCCCTTGGGTACTTGGGGCCGGGCTGGCAGATACAAGGCGTGGTCAGGGCAGGTGGATCAGCCCCGCGGCCCACGCTGCCAGTGCCGCGTTGTGCAGCACCACCGTGCCCCAGTAGACCATCCGGAATTCGGTTTTTTGCGACTTGTGCCGCAGTGTCTGCTGGGCAATCCATGCCGCCGGCCAGCCGCCCGCCAGGCTCAGCAGGTGCAGGTGCTTTTCGGCAATGCGCCACTGGCGCTGCTGCGCGGCGTTCTTGTCAATGGCATAGGCCGCGTAGGTGAGCAGGTTGACGCCCAGCACCGCGGCCAGCGTCCAGCCCGGGGCCAGCCGGCCTGCCCAGATGCCCCATGCCAGCAGCACGAGCCACAGGCCGGCAAGCACCACCAGGGCGACGCTGGCCGGGCCGGCGGCACCCGTTGCCCCGCGGGCGCGTCCTGGTGTGCGTGCGCCAGTGGACGGACGTTGCCGGTCTGGACCACGGGGTGCCGGATGCGCATTGCGCTGCTTTGCTTGCCCAGCCATCGGAGTGCGCGGGCGGGGGCGCGCCGCAGCTGCACCGTCTGCCGGCTGCACGCCCGTGGCGCGCGGGCCTTTGCCGCCGACGTGAATTTCTTCAAACACCACGGGTTGCCCCTCGCGCGGGGGCTGGTCGCCCCGGAAGTCGCGCACATGAAAAAACACGTCGGCCGAGGTTTCCGGGCTGCGGATGAAGCCGAACCCGCGTGCATGGTCCCAGCGGGTGATGGTGCCCTGCTTTTGCATGGGTGAAAGGCCCTGTCAGGCCAGCGTGTGCAGGGGGATGTCTTGCGCCACGGCCAGTGCGTCAAGCTGTGCACGCGTCTGGCTGACGAGGAACCGGGCGATGGCCTCGTGCGTGGCCGGTGCGCGCATCACCTGCGGATCGCCCGTGGGGGCCAGCCCGGCGGCGACGCACAGGCTGGTAGCAAAGTGGGGTTCCAGTGCGGCCACGGCCACGCGGCCGTCGGCGCAGGGGTAGATGCGGTAGCCCGCGTGGTTGCCGCCCACGTCGCCCTCGGGCGTGGTCAGGCCCCAGTCGCGCGGCTGGGCGAGCCAGACGGCGGCGTCGGCCAGCGCCACTTCAATGCACACGCCTGCGCCGGTGTGGGCCCGGTCCAGCAGGGCCTGCAGCACGGCCTCGCTGGCCATCAGGGCGCCGCCCATGTCTGCGTAGAGCGTGGGGGGCATCTCGGTGCCGGTCACCAGTCCGGCGTCGGCCAGGTAGGTGAGGTCGTGGCCGGGCTCCTCGGCGCGCTCGGCCGCTGCACCCACGATGCGTACCAGCGACAGGCGCGGATATTTCGCTTGTAGTGCTTCCCAGCCCAGGCCCAGCTTGGCCAGCGCCGACGGGCGAAAGGACGTGATCAGCACATCGGTGCGCGCCAGCTCTTCGTGCAACGTGGCCTGGCCCTCGGCCGTCTTGAGGTGGGCATGCACCACGCGCACGCCGGTGTGCAGCGTGGCATAGGCCGTGGGGCTGTAAATGCCCATGGGGTCGGCGCTGGGGTAGCCGGGGGCGGGCGGGGGTTCGAGCTTGGTGCATTCAGCCCCCATGCGCGCGCAGCGCATCAGGGCAGCGGGGCCGGGCAGGTTGAGCGCGAGGCTCAGGACTCGGGTGTTGCGCAGGGGCTGGGGCAGGGCAGTTGTCATGGTGGCTGGTTGTCTCTGTGCAGTGTTGTGCGTCGATTTTTCGGAAGCGGATGGCGGGGCGCCGGAACTACCGGCGCGCCGGAACTACCGGCGCGCGGGCGGCTCACTCCCTGCGTTATACATAACTTGTTACGTTACGCTCCCTGATCCATGCAACGCAGAACGTCTTTGGCCGCCCTCACGGGCCTGGCAGCCCTTCCGGGAGTTTTCATGACTTCGCCCCTGAGCAGCGCCTTTGCTGCGCCCGCATTGCAGGCGCTCAGGCCTTCGCCGCGCATGCCGGTGCTGTTTGTGGGCCACGGCAGCCCCATGAATGCCATCGAGGACAACGCCTGGCGGCGCACCTGGCAGGCCATGGGCGCCGAGCTGGCCGCGCGCGCCGTGCAGCCGCAACTCATCCTGTGCGTGTCGGCTCACTGGCTCACGCGTGGCGGCTGGCAGCTGACGGGCATGGACAGCCCCAAGACGATCCACGACTTCGGCGGATTTCCGCAGGAGCTGTTTGACCAGCAATACCCGGCCCCCGGCGCGCCGCAGGTGGCGCGGACCCTGGCGGCCGAACTGAAATCGCCCGCCACGGGGCGTGCTCCGGGGGTTGACGAGAGCGAGTGGGGTCTGGACCACGGCACCTGGTCGGTGCTCAAGCCCATGTTTCCCAAGGCGCAGATTCCGGTGATGCAGCTGAGCATGGACTACAGCCGTGCCCCGGCCGAACATTTCGCGCTGGGCCGGCAGCTGGCTGCGCTGCGCGAGCGCGGGGTGCTCATCGTGGGCAGTGGCAATGTGGTGCACAACCTGCGGCTCACGCGCCGGGGTACGGCTGCGAATGAAGCGTACGACTGGGCGACCGAGTTCGACACCGTGGTGCAGGAGCAGATCAAGAAAGGCCAGCTGAGCGCCCTGCAGGACTTTCTGAACCTGGGCGCCGTGGCCCGCCAGGCCCATCCCACGCACGAGCATTACCTGCCGCTGCTGTATGCGGCAGGGGCTGTGCTGCCCAGCGAGATGCCTCGGTTCTTCAACACGGGCTACCAGTCGGCGTCAATCTCGATGCGGTCGGTGCTCTGGGGTTGAGCGACGCCAGACCGGTGTTGGTGCTGTGCTATTGATTGAATAGCATTCAGGGGATATAAAACAAGCACCTGGAGCCTAAAAGGCCTTAAATCCTCGTGCGTGAACTGTCAAACAGGCAATCCGCCCGCCTCAATGGTCAGCCACGGCCAGCGTTCGCGGTAGCTTGCCGCCTTGGCCTCGAACAGCGGCAGGTGCGGGCACGCCGGGTTGGGCCGCAGCAGCCCGGCATACAGCTCATCGAGCCCATACGGCGCATACAACGTGGGCGACTCGTCGCTACCCTCACGCGCTGGCTGCAGGCCTACGCAGGTGCACGGCACCAGAAACCGTTCGATGCCGTTGCTTGCAGATTGCAGAGGCGCGTAGGGGTAGCCGAACCAGCGCTCATACCAAAGGTGCACGCGGGCCTGGTTCTTGGCCTCCACGGTGATCGGCAGATCGCTGAACAGTGCGGTGACGCGCGTCTGAACGGCCTGCTCCGCGTCTTCCGAAAGGTCCGACGCATCGAAATAGAAGACGTCGTAGTCCTTGATATTGGCCGTGGCCGACAGGCCGGATTGCAGGTTCCACACGGTCTGGAACAGGCAGCCAGCCACCAGCCATGCATCGGGCAGGCCCAGAAACGGCAAACGCTCCAGAAGGGCCGCGTTGTGCGGGTTCTGGAGCGCTTCGCTCACGAAGCGGCGCGAGAGCGCCGCTTCACCGGTCAACTCAGACCACCTTCGCGATGGCCTGGCAGACGTAGTCGATGTTCTTGCTGTTCAGGGCCGCCACGCACATGCGGCCGGTGTCGGTGCCGTACACGCCGAATTCGCTGCGCAGGCGCACCATCTGGTCCTTGGACAGGCCCGAGTAGCTGAACATGCCGATCTGCGTGGTGATGAAGGACATGTCCTTGGTCACGCCCGCGGCCTTCAGGCCATCGACCAGCTTCTGGCGCATGGCCTTGATGCGCACGCGCATCTCGCCCAGTTCCTTTTCCCACTGGGCGCGCAGCTCGGGGTTGTTCAGCACGGCGGCAACGATGGCGCCACCGTGGGTGGGCGGGTTGGAATAGTTGGTGCGGATGGCGATCTTCAGCTGGCTCAGGACGCGGTCGGTTTCTTCCTTGCTGCTGCCGACGACGCTCAGGGCGCCCACGCGCTCGCCGTACAGGCTGAAGCTCTTGGAGAAGCTGGTGGACACGAAAATGTTCAGGCCAGCGGCCACGAACTTGGCGATCACTGCGCCGTCTTCGGCGATGCCGTAGCCAAAGCCCTGGTAGGCCATGTCCAGGAAAGCAGTGAGGTCACGCTCCTTCACCACGGCAATCACCTGCTCCCACTCGGCGGGGGTGATGTCGTAGCCGGTGGGGTTGTGGCAGCAGGCGTGCAGTAGCACGATGGTGCCGGCAGCCGCAGCCTTGAGCTTGGCCAGCATGCCTTCGAAGTTGATGCCGCCCAGGCCGCCGTTGGCGCTCTGGTCGAAGTAGGGATAGGTGTCGACCGGGAAACCGGCGTTGGTGAACAGCGCGCGGTGGTTTTCCCAGCTGGGGTCAGAAATCAGCACGGTGGCGTTGGGGCTGATCTTTTTCAGGAAGTCGGCGCCGATCTTCAGGCCGCCGGTGCCGCCAATGGCCTGCACCGTGGCCACGCGGCCGCTTTTGACAACGTCAGACTCTGCACCGAACACCAGGCCCTTGACGGCCGCGTCGTAGGCAGCGATGCCGTCGATGGGCAGGTAGCCACGCGCGGTCGGCTTTTCCATCATGGTCTTTTCAGCGGCCTGCACGCATTGCAGCAGGGAATAAACGCCGACGCCGAGGTTGACCTTGTTGGGGTTGGTGTCGGCGTTGAATTGCTCGTTGAGGCCCAGGATGGGGTCGCGGGGGGCCATTTCGACGGCGGTGAACAGAGACATGAAAATCCTTGAAAGGTTGTCAGTAGCGAAGATTCCGGGCGTGGTGTACTGTGCCGGGTTCGGCCAATTTTAACGGCCGGCTCACAACACCCGTTGACCTCCCCCATGCCGGATATCACTGAAGTCATAACCGAAACTCAAGAGGGCGAGTTCGTCCGCTACCCGGATTCGCCCTTTGAACTGTTCCAGCCGTACCCCCCGGCAGGGGACCAGCCCGAGGCCATCGACAAGCTGGTGGAAGGCCTGCGCGACGGCGAGGCGTTCCAGACCCTGCTGGGCGTCA
>LNEG01000210.1 GCA_001464865.1 Burkholderiales bacterium Ga0074133 | reverse complement strand
TTTGCGCCCAACAAGACGTTGGCCGCCCAGCTCTATAGCGAGTTCCGCGAGTTCTTCCCCAAGAACGCCGTCGAGTATTTCGTCAGCTATTACGACTATTACCAGCCCGAGGCCTATGTGCCGCAACGCGACCTGTTCATTGAAAAGGACAGCGCCATCAACGAGCACATCGAGCAGATGCGGCTGAGCTGCACCAAGAGCCTGATGGAGCGGCGCGACGTGGTGATCGTGGCCACCGTGTCGGCCATCTACGGCATTGGCGAGCCCGAGAGCTATCACCGCATGGTGATGACGCTGCGCGTGGGCGACAAGCTGGGCCAGCGCGACGTGATTGCGCAGCTGATCCGCATGCAGTACCAGCGCAACGAGGCCGACTTCTCGCGCGGCAAATTCCGCGTGCGGGGCGACACCATTGACGTGTTTCCGGCAGAACATTCCGAGCTGGCGATCCGCATCGAGCTATTTGACGACGAGCTGGAAAGCCTGCAGCTGTTTGACCCGCTCACGGGCCGGGTCAAACAAAAGATCCCGCGGTTTACCGTGTACCCCAGCAGTCACTACGTGACGCCGCGCGACAAGGTGCTGACCGCCGTGGAGACCATCAAGCTGGAGCTGGCCGAGCGCCTGCAGCAACTGGTGGGTGACGGCAAGCTGGTGGAGGCCCAGCGGCTGGAGCAGCGCACGCGCTTTGACCTGGAGATGCTCAGCGAAGTAGGGCACTGCAAGGGCATCGAGAACTACACGCGCCACTTGTCTGGCGCTGCGCCCGGCAGCCCTCCCAGCACGCTCACTGACTACATGCCCAAGGACTCGCTGATGTTCCTGGACGAGAGCCACCAGATGGTGGGCCAGCTCAATGCCATGTACAGCGGCGACCGCTCGCGCAAGACCACGCTGGTCGAATATGGCTTTAGGCTGCCTTCGGCGCTGGACAACCGGCCGCTCAAGTTCGAAGAGTTTGAGCAGCGCATGCGGCAGGTGGTCTTTGTGTCTGCCACGCCCGCCGACTACGAAAAAACGCATTCAGGCCAGGTGGTGGACCAGGTGGTGCGCCCGACGGGCCTGGTCGACCCGGTGGTGGAGGTGCGCCCGGCCACCCACCAGGTCGACGACGTGCTGCAGGAGATCCGCATCCGCGTGGAAAAGCACGAGCGCGTGCTCATCACCACGCTGACCAAGCGCATGGCCGAGCAGCTGACCGACTACCTCACCGACAACGGCGTGAAGGTGCGCTACCTGCACAGCGACGTGGACACTGTGGAGCGCGTGGAAATCATCCGCGACCTGCGGCTGGGCGCCTTTGACGTGCTGGTGGGCATCAACCTGCTGCGCGAAGGGCTCGACATCCCCGAGGTGTCGCTGGTGGCCATCCTGGATGCCGACAAGGAAGGCTTCTTGCGAGCCGAGCGCAGCCTGATCCAGACCATCGGCCGCGCGGCGCGCAACATCAACGGGCGCGCCATCCTGTATGCGGACCGCATCACCGACTCGATGAAGAAAGCCATGGGCGAGACCGAGCGCCGCCGCCTCAAGCAGATCGCGCATAACGAACTGCACGGCATCACGCCCCGCACCATCGTCAAGCGCGTGCGTGACCTGATTGACGGTGTGTACAGCGAAAAGGCAGGCAAGGATGCCGAGCGCCTGGAGCAGGAAGCCATCCAGCGGGCGCAGGTGGAAGACATGTCCGAAAAGGATGTGGCGCGCGAGATCAAGCGGCTGGAAAAGCAGATGCTCGAACACGCGCGCAACCTGGAGTTCGAACAGGCGGCGCGTGTGCGTGACCAGTTGACACGCCTGAAGGACCAGGCCTTTGGTGCATCCGGCAAGGACGCGGTAGGGCTGTAAGGTTGATAAATCTGATTGGTCGCAGTGCGACCGATTGGTTTTATAACCCGACGGTTTCGCTTGGGCTTTGTGGTATACTTGCACAAAACACTCAAGAAAAAAAGCCCGACGATGAAGGGCTCTCGCCAGGCGACTGGCTGGAGTAAGGGGCGGAGACGGTGCCATCGTTGCCATCAGGCAGCGTCGGTGGTTTCTACAACGGACAAGCCTTAACACCAGGAGCTTGCGATGCGTCTCACAACCAAAGGCCGTTTTGCGGTCACCGCCATGATTGACCTGGCCCTGCGCCAGAACAATGGTCCCGTCACCCTGGCGGCGATCAGCCAGCGCCAGCAGATTTCGCTGTCGTACCTTGAGCAACTTTTTGGCAAACTGCGCCGCCATGAGCTGGTCGAGTCCACCCGTGGCCCGGGCGGCGGCTACACCCTGGCTCGCAAGGCCGGCGACATCACGGTGGCCGACATCATCGTTTCGGTGGACGAACCCATCGACGCCACGCAATGTGGTGGCAAGGAAAACTGCCTGGGCGAAGCCGGCCGCTGCATGACGCACGAGCTGTGGGCGTCCCTGAACCAGCGTATGGTCGAGTTTCTGGACTCCGTCACGCTGCAGAAGCTGGTGGACGAGCAGCTTGCCAAGGGTGTGCAGATCGAGGACAAGCCGGTGGTCCGGCGTGCCATCTCCACCATGCCGGTGGTCAAGCCGATCCGTGTCAACGCACCCAATTCGGTCTTCGCGCTCGGAAACGCTTTCGCCAAATCTTGATGTACCGGGTCTGTTGCCGGCCTTTGGGCCGGCAGAGCCCTGAACGCTTTCAAAGCTATCTGTTCTTATCGTTTTCTGCCAGCCAGACGCATTCACTGAGCCAGCCATGGACATGACACCGCACTTCCCGATTTACCTCGACTACGGCGCTACCACCCCGGTGGACCCGCGCGTTGTGGACGCCATGATCCCTTGGCTCCGCGAGCATTTTGGCAACCCGGCATCCCGCAGCCATGCGTGGGGCTGGGAAGCCGAAGAGGCGGTTGAAAAAGCGCGTGTGCAGGTAGCGGACCTCATTGGTGCCGATCCGCGCGAGATCGTATGGACCAGCGGCGCGACCGAGTCCATCAACCTGGCTTTGAAGGGCGCTGCGCACTTCTACAAGGGCAAGGGCAAGCACCTGATCACGCTCAAGACCGAGCACAAGGCCGTGCTGGACACCATGCGCGAGCTGGAGCGCCAGGGATTCGAAGCCACCTACCTGGATGTGCAGGAAGACGGCCTGGTGAACATGGATGCGCTCAAGGCCGCCATTCGCCCTGACACGGTGATCATCAGCATCCTGTTCGTAAACAACGAAATCGGCGTGATCCAGGACATCCCTGCCATTGGTGCGCTGTGCCGCGAAAAGGGCATCCTGCTGCATGTGGATGCAGCCCAGGCCACCGGCCGGGTCGAGATCGACATGAACGTGCTGCCCATCGACCTGATGAGCATGACCGCACACAAGACCTACGGCCCCAAGGGCGTGGGCGCCCTGTACGTGCGCCGCAAGCCGCGCGTGCGCCTGGAAGCCCAGATGCACGGTGGCGGCCACGAGCGGGGCATGCGCTCGGGCTCGCTGCCCACGCACCAGATCGTGGGCATGGGCGAAGCGTTCCGCATTGCCAAGGAAGAAATGGCCAGCAGCAATGCCAAGGCCCTTGCGCTGCAGCAGCGGCTGCTGGACGGCCTCAAGGACATCGAGCAGGTGTTCATCAACGGCAGCATGGAGCACCGCGTGCCCCAGAACCTGAACATGAGCTTCAACTACGTTGAAGGCGAATCGCTCATCATGGGCATCAAGGGCCTGGCTGTGTCGTCGGGCTCGGCCTGCACATCGGCCAGCCTGGAGCCCAGCTACGTGCTGCGAGCCCTGGGCCGCAGCGATGAGCTGGCGCACAGCAGTCTGCGCATGACCATCGGCCGTTTCACCACCGAGGAAGAGATCGACTATGCGATCTCCACCATTCGTGAGAACGTCGCCCGCCTGCGCGAGCTGAGCCCCTTGTGGGAGATGTACAAGGACGGCATCGATATCAGCACCATCCAGTGGGCTGCGCACTGAGCATCCGATCGAATTCCTAGCATTGAAGAGGTAACACCATGGCTTACTCTGAAAAAGTGGTTGACCACTACGAAAACCCCCGCAACGTCGGCTCGTTCGACAAGGGTGACGACTCGGTGGGCACCGGCATGGTCGGCGCACCGGCCTGCGGCGACGTGATGAAACTGCAGATCAAGGTGAACCCGCAGACGGGCGTGATCGAAGACGCCCGCTTCAAGACCTATGGCTGCGGTTCGGCGATTGCGTCGTCTTCACTGGTGACGGAATGGGTCAAGGGCAAGACGCTGGACGAGGCAGCGGCCCTCAAGAACAGCGAAATCGCCCAGGAGCTGGCGCTGCCTCCCGTGAAGATCCACTGCTCCATCCTGGCCGAAGACGCCATCAAGGCCGCAGTGCTCGACTACAAGACGAAACACGCTGCCCCGGCGGCCTGAGGATCATGGCCATTACGTTGACAGAGTCTGCTGCCCGGCACGTCAGCCGCTACCTTTCGCGGCGCGGCAAGGGGCTCGGTGTGCGGCTCGGTGTGAAGACCACGGGATGCTCGGGCCTGGCTTACAAGCTGGAGTACGTGGACGCGTCGGAGCCGGAAGACATCGTGTTTGAAAACCACGGCGTCAAGGTGTTGATCGACCCCAAGAGCCTGGCGTACATCGATGGCACCGAGCTCGACTTCGTGCGCGAAGGCCTCAACGAAGGCTTCAAGTTCAACAACCCCAACGAGCGTGATCGCTGCGGTTGCGGGGAGAGCTTCCGCGTCTGACGCAGAGCCACGCCAGCGTACACCGTGGACCGCCAACGCTTGCGCGCTGGCGGTTTTTTATTGATTGATCCGGTCTGCCATCGGCCCGCTCCATGAATCTGCAATCCGACGACTTTGAATTGTTTGGCCTGCCGCGGCAGTTTGCGCAGGAGCGCAGCGCCATCGACGCACGGTGGAGGGAACTCCAGCGCGAAGCACACCCCGACCGTTTCGCCGCCCAGGGAGCGGCCGCTCAACGCGTGGCCATGCAATGGTCAGTGCGCATCAACGAAGCCTACCAGCGCCTGAAGGATCCGATGCGCCGTGCAGCCTACCTTTGCGAACTGCACGGGGCGCCCATCCGCGCCGAGGACAACACGGCAATGCCAGCGCAGTTCCTGATGCAGCAGATGGAGTGGAGGGAGGCCCTGGAGGAAGCGGCGTCGCCTGCTGCGCTGGACGCCCTGGACGATGAGGTGGCCAGCGCGCGCGCCGCCGCGCTGCACCAGTGCCAGCAACTCATCGACGTGCAGCAGGACTATGCGGGCGCTTCCCGCCAGGTCAGAGCCCTCATGTTCGTTGCGCGATTTGCCGACGACATTGAGCGCCGCCGGGAGCAGCAGGGACAATAGCGGCTTTTGCAACGGAGCTGCGCGCGGGCATTGCGCGCGCTCCTTCATGTTGAGATTCGAGATTCCATGGCGCTACTGCAGATATCCGAGCCCGGTCAGTCCCCCGATCCGCACCAGCGGCGCATTGCCGTCGGCATCGACCTCGGGACCACGCATTCGCTGGTTGGGGCCGTGCGCAATGGTGTTGCCGAATGCCTGCCCGATGACCAGGGCCGCGTCCTGCTGCCATCCGTGGTGCGCTACCTGGACAACGGCGGGCGGCTGATTGGCTACGACGCCATCGCGGCCCAGTCGCAGGACGCGCGCAACACCATCGTATCGTTCAAGCGCTTCATGGGCCGCGGGCTGGCCGACATTGCCGAGGCCGGCAAGCTGCCTTACGAGTTTGTGGCTCCGGCCGCAGACGCTGTCGAAGGCGGCATGGTGCGCATTGCCACCGCGGGTGGCGAGAAGTCGCCGGTGGAGCTCAGCGCAGAGATCCTCGCCACGCTGCGGTTTCGGGCCGAGGACACCTTCAACGATGACCTGTATGGCGCGGTGATCACCGTGCCTGCGTACTTTGACGACGCACAGCGCCAGGCCACCAAGGACGCTGCGCGCCTGGCAGGTATCAACCTGCTGCGCCTGATCAACGAGCCCACGGCAGCCGCCATAGCCTACGGCCTCGACAACGCCAGTGAGGGCGTCTATGCCGTGTACGACCTGGGCGGTGGTACGTTCGACATCTCCATCCTGCGCCTGACGCAAGGCGTTTTCGAGGTCATTTCGACGGGTGGTGATTCGGCGCTGGGCGGTGACGATTACGACGCCGCGCTGGCGGACTGGGTGGTGCAGCAGTGCAGCCTGGAACTGGTGACCGCCTCTGACAAGTCTGCGATGCGCGTTGCGGCGCGCGCATGCAAGGAAGCGCTGACCGCTACTGAATCAGTAGCATTCCAGGCAGATATATCCAGCACTACAGTCGATTTTCGCGTTACAAGGGAAGACTTCGAGGCCATCACGGCCAGCCTGACGGCCCGCTCCATGGCTGCAGTGCGCCGCGCCCTGCGCGATGCGCAGCTGACTCGCGAGGACATCCGCGGCGTGGTGATGGTGGGTGGCTCCACGCGCATGCCACAGATCCAGCGCGCCGTGGGCGACTTCTTTGGCACGGAACCGCTGACCAATCTGAACCCCGACGAAGTCGTCGCGCTGGGCGCTGCCATCCAGGCCAACCAGCTGGCGGGCAACAGTTCAGCGGGTGACATGCTGCTGCTGGACGTGATCCCGCTGTCGCTGGGCATCGAGACCATGGGTGGCCTGGTCGAGCGCATTGTGGCGCGCAACGAGACCATTCCCACGGCCAAGGCCCAGGATTTCACTACATACAAGGACGGACAGACCGCGCTGGCCATCCACGTGGTGCAGGGGGAACGCGATCTGGTGGCCGACTGCCGCAGCCTCGCGCGCTTTGAGCTGCGCGGCATCCCGCCCATGGCGGCCGGCGCCGCGCGCATTCGCGTGACTTTCACGGTCGATGCCGATGGCCTGTTGAGCGTGAACGCGAAAGAGCAGGGCAGTGGCGTGGAGGCGCGCATCGATGTGAAGCCGTCTTACGGGCTGTCGGACGACCAGATTGCGCGAATGTTGCAGGATGGTTTTGCCACGGCAGCGCAGGACATGCGCACGCGTGCGGTGGTGGAAGCCCGGGTGGACGCGGACCGCATGCTGATTGCCACGCAGAGTGCGCTGGATGCCGACGGCGATGTGCTGTCCGACGACGAACGGCGCGACATCGGCGCCCTGATGCAGGCTTTGCGGTCACTGATCGAAACCGGCAATGCACCGGATGGTCCCGACGCTCCAGATGCCGCAGCGATCGAAGCGGCCACCGAGGCGCTTGCCAAGGGCACCGAGGCCTTTGCAGCGCAGCGCATGAACCGCGGCATCCAGCAGGCCCTGGCCGGCAAGAACGTGCAGTCGCTCTGACGCAACTCCGCCTGCCTTCGCAACGCCATCCGATTACCGACCCTCTGCAGCCCCACACAAGAACACCATGCCCGTCATCAAGATCCTTCCCCACCCCGAGTACTGCCCCACCGGCACCGAAATCACAGCCCCGGCGGGCACGTCCGTCTGCGAGGCCTTGCTCGACAACCACATCAACATCGAGCACGCCTGCGACATGAGCTGCGCCTGCACCACCTGCCATGTGATCGTGCGCGAGGGGCTGGCGTCGCTCAATGCGGCCGAGGAAGAGGAAGAGGACCTGCTGGACCGTGCCTGGGGCCTGGAGCCGCAGTCGCGCCTGTCGTGCCAGGCGATCCTGGCGCAGAAGGATCTGGTGGTCGAGATTCCCCGCTACACCATCAACCACGCCAAGGAAAACCACTGATGAGCGCAGCGCCGGGCCGCCACCAGCAAGCTCGCGCCCCCTTGCGGGGCAGCGAAGACACAAAATACCAAGCGTGGGGGCGCACATGACCCGCCAGATTGTTCTGGACACGGAAACCACCGGCCTCTCGGCCGACGGTGGGGATCGCATCATCGAGCTGGGGTGCGTCGAGCTGCTCAACCGCAAGCTCACCGGCAACAACCTCCACATGTATTTCAACCCGGGGCGCGACAGCCACGAGGATGCGCTCAAGGTTCACGGCATCAGCAACGAGTTCCTCAAGGACAAGCCGAAATTCCGTGACGTGGTGGACGAGATCCTGGACTACGTGCAGGGTGCCGAAGTCATCATTCACAACGCAGCGTTCGACGTGAGCTTCCTCAACAAGGAACTCGAACTGACGGGGCGACCGGCATTCCGCACCTTCGTGGCCAGCGTCACGGACACCCTCGCGATGGCCAAGGAGATGTACCCGGGCAAGCGCAACTCGCTGGACGCTCTGTGCGACCGCCTCGGCGTGGACAACTCCAGCCGCACCCTGCACGGCGCGTTGCTGGACGCAGAGCTTCTGGCCGATGTTTACATCAACCTCACGCGCGGGCAGGATGCGCTGCTGATCGCCGATGATTCAGCCCCAGGCAACGGCGGGCCCGTGGTGGCAGCCATGGATCTTCGCCTGCTCAATCTCCCGGTTCTGCGCGCAAGCGAGGGCGAACAGGCCGCCCATGCCGACGTGCTGACCCAGATCGACAAAGCCAGTGGCGGCAAGACAATTTGGCGTTCTGCTCAGGCAGCATAAAAAGCTGTGCCATAATCGAAGGCTGTCACAACGACACGGGTGATTAGCTCAGCGGTAGAGCACTGCCTTCACACGGCAGGGGTCACATGTTCGATCCATGTATCACCCACCAGCGTTGCGACACCACGTCTCCAGGCCCTCGGGTTTGTGGCGTCGGGTGATTAGCTCAGCGGTAGAGCACTGCCTTCACACGGCAGGGGTCACATGTTCGATCCATGTATCACCCACCAATTCCAACCCCTGCAGATTCTGTCTGCAGGGGTTTTTTCTTGGCCGAACGCGCGCCTCGGATCTTGCAGTGCCGCTACAGTGGCAGCGCGGACGTGCGCCCCGAGTGGCGCGCCACATCAGACACTTCAAGCCACCGCCGATGCTGACCTTCCACAATCCTCTGCATGCCGGACACGCGCCTGTCCATGAATTCTTTCGCGGCGAACGGGTTCCGTGCTTTGAAACGCCCGAGCGCGTGTTTCATGTCGAGCAGGCACTTCGTGAAAGAGGGCATGCCGTTGCGGTGCCGGATACCGATTCCAGCGCCGTTCTGGCCCAGGTGCATACGCCTCGCTACCTCGCGTTCCTGCAGACGGCATGGACGCAGTGGCTGCAGATTTCACCCCACAATGCGCAGCTCCAGCCGTTCCCCTCGGTGTGGCCGGTACGCACCTTGCGTAGCGATGTGGAGCCTGCAAATTTCATCGCCAGGCTGGGTCTGTACTCGATGGACAACGGCAGCCCCCTGGCCGCAGGCACGTGGGACGCAGCGAAAGCTGGTGCCGATGCGGCAGCCAGCGCCGCCAGCAAGGTCAGTAGGGGCGGTCGTGCCGCCTTTTGCTGCACTCGCCCGCCCGGACATCACGCGGGTGCTGATTTCATGGGCGGCTACTGCTTTCTCAATAACGCCGCGGTGGCTGCCCAGACCCTGCGCAACCAGGGAGCGCACCGGGTTGCAGTGCTGGATGTGGACTACCACCACGGCAACGGCACGCAGAGCATCTTCTATGACCGTGCTGACGTGCTTTTCGTCAGCCTCCACGGCGATCCGTGCACCGAGTACCCGTTCTATCTCGGCCATGCCGACGAAACGGGCGAAGGCGACGGAGCGGGTTTCAACCTCAACCTGCCGTTGGCAGCAGGCTCCAGCGCTGCCGCATGGTTCTCAGCGCTCGCGGTAGCCTGCCAGCGCATTGCTGAATACCGAGCCGACGCCCTGGTTGTGTCCCTCGGGCTTGACGCGTTCGAGGGCGACCCTATTTCCAGGTTTGCGCTGACCTCGGCCGACTTCTCGCGCCTTGGTGAACGTTTGGGCACGCTGGGATTGCCGACCGTGTTCGTGCTGGAAGGCGGCTATGCTGCCGCCGAACTCGGCACCAATGCCGTCAACGTGCTGGAAGGCCTTGAACAGTGCTGAAGGATGTGCCCCGAGCCACGTTGTAAGGCAGGGCAGAGATGGACGAAGGCAGGGCAGCGATGGACAAGGTCGAATGTGTGGTGATTGGGGCCGGCGTGGTGGGGCTGGCCGTGGCTCGCGCGCTGGCATTGAGCGGGCGGGAAGTCATGGTGCTGGAAGCGGCGGGGGCCATTGGCACCGGCACCAGTTCGCGCAACAGCGAGGTGATTCATGCCGGGCTCTATTACCCCACCGGCTCCCTCAAGGCGGGGTTGTGCGTGCAGGGCAGCCAGATGCTGTACGCCTACTGTGCGGAGCGCGGCGTACCGCACAGGCGCTGCGGCAAGTTGCTGGTGGCAACGTCGCCCGATCAGCTGCCTGCGCTTGAAACCATCCGGGCCAGGGCGTTGGCCAACGGAGTGGATGACCTTGTCTGGCTCACCGCCGATGAGGCGCGGGCGATGGAGCCGGAACTGCGGTGTTTGGCCGCGCTGCATTCGCCAAGCACCGGCATCATTGACAGTCACGGCCTGATGCTGGCCCTGCAGGGCGACCTGGAAAACGCGGGCGGTCTCGTTGCGCTGAATTCCCCAGTGGCACGGGCCGATTGTTCGGGCGCCAATGGCATGGTTCTGGAGGCCGCGGGCGCGCAGCTGCGTGCCGACGTGGTGGTCAACGCCGCGGGGCTCCACGCACCCGCGGTGGCCTCCTCGTTTACCGGACTGGCGGCGGAGCATGTGCCAAAGGCTTACTTCGCAAAGGGCAACTATTTCACGCTTGCAGCCAGGGCCCCGTTCAACCGGCTTATCTACCCGGCGCCCGAGGCTGCTGGCCTGGGCGTGCATCTCACGCTCGATCTGGGCGGGCTGGCCCGGTTCGGCCCCGATGTCGAGTGGGTGGACGGGCCGGATGACCTTCTGGTGAACCCGGTGCGCGGCGATGCCTTCTACGCCGAGGTGCGCAAGTACTGGCCAGGTCTGCGCGACGGCGCGCTGGTGCCGGGCTACGCAGGCATCAGGCCCAAAATCCACGGGCCCGGCACTCCGCAGCCTGACTTCATGATCGAGGGCCCCCTGGAGCACGGCGTGGGTGGTCTGGTCAATCTCTTTGGAATCGAGTCGCCAGGACTGACCAGTTGTCTCGCCATCGCAGCACATGTTGCGCGGCTTGTCTGAGCGCTGCTGCGACTGGTTTTTTTGTGCTGGATTAAGGCCATGGCAATCTGTAACCTATCGAGTCCCCGTCCTACGAAAAGGATATCGGGGGCACCGCTAAGATCTTTCATAGCCCGGTCGTCCGGCACGTCAGCGCAATGTGCGTAACGGGCTTGCTGGCCATGATGCGGCCGCGTTATTTTTTTTCAATGAAAGGCTTGTATGAACGGCTCCGACACCACCACCACTTCGCAGGGCGAACTTGAAAAGCTGGTGACCGACCTCAAGGGTCTGCTTGCCAACAAGAATCTGGACGCAGTGCCTGAAATCAAGCTGCTGCGACAGCGCCTGGATGACGGCATGCAGACCGCCCGCGACTCCGCCGTGCGCGCCGCGCAGGATGCTGCACGTCAGGCCAAGGAGGCCGCTCTTGCTGCCGACCGGTATGCCCACGATGAACCATGGCGTGTAGCCGGCGCAGCCCTCGCGGTGGGTGCCCTGGTGGGTTTCCTTCTGGCGCGTCGTTGAGCCGCGTGGCAATCTGAGTGCAAAGCGGGAGACGGCACATGAACTGGCTTTCCATTCTCGGGCTTGAGGCGTTTGTCGCGCGCTGGCGCGCCAATCTGATCGAAGCAGCCATTGCTGCGGAAGACCGCCTGGACCTGGCAAGCCTGGAGTGGGCTGACCAGAAAAAGCGCCTGCAGCAAATGCTGCTGCTGGTGGTGGCGCTGGCAGGGCTGACCGTGGTGGCGTTGATCATGCTGTCACTCGCCCTGCTGGTGCATTTCTGGGACTCTCCCCAGCGCACGCTGGTCGCATGGCTGGTCGCTGGTGTATGGGTGGCAGGCTGGGGCGGCACCCTCGTGTCACTTGTCGCGGTGGCAAGGCAGGCGGGAGCCGGTTTCGCCATGACACGTCGTGAACTTGCGCGTGACTGGCGCGACATCAAGGAGCAGCTCTGATGGCAAGCAATGATCACCATCCAGGCTCTGCTGGCACAGGCGCCCCTGCAAACGGGCGCCGCGCGCCCAGTCATGACAAACAGCAGATCCTCGATCGCATTGCAATGCAGCGCGAGCGCTTGAGGGCGCGGCGTGAGGCACGTGCGCAGGCGGCGCCTGCACGTGCGCCGGACGGCGCTGATGGGGGCGATTCGTTTGCTTCTCGCGCCATGCTTTTTGCACGCGAGCATCCGGTGGCAGTTGCTGCTGCGGTCGGCGTTGCCCTGCTGGCTGGGCCGGGGCGTCTCATCCGATGGGCTACCGTTTTGCTGCCTGTCTTGATGCGCTTCACATCGCGGTAGCCACTTTTGCCACGGAGCGCAGCTTCATGGCTGCGCGTTTTCGGCTGGAGCGGGCGACGGTGAGCCGAGGCTCGCTCAGGTATCTTCCCCCCCTCCGATGGCGTCTGTCCTTGTTGAGCGGTGCGTCGTGTGGCCGGATCAGGCCAGCGCCTTGATGGCACGTGCCGCTTTCACGACCAGCTCAGGGCCTTCATAGATCAGGCCGGTATAGATCTGTACCGCATCGGCACCCGCCCGGATCTTGCTGACCGCGTCTTCTGCGCTCATCACACCGCCCACGCCAATGATGGGGTAGCGGCTGCCCAAAGCAGCACGCAGCTGACGAATGACCTGGTTGCTTGCCTCCAGCACCGGCGCCCCGCTGAGCCCACCGTTCTCTTGCGCATGAGGCATGCCTTGCACCGCTGTACGGCTGATGGTGGTGTTCGTGGCGATGACGCCGTCCATGGCGTGGCGCGTCAACGTTGCAGCAATCACGCCCACCTGTGTTTCGTCCAGATCGGGCGCAATCTTCACGAACACGGGCACCCGTCGCCCATGGCGTGTCGCCAGTGCTTCGCGGCGCTCCGCAATGGCTCCGAGCAACGCATCCAGGGCTGCATCGCTTTGCAGGGCGCGCAGGTTCTGGGTGTTGGGCGAGCTGATGTTCACCGTGACGTAGTCTGCGTGGCGGTACACGCCGTCCAGGCAAATTAGATAGTCACTGGTCGCGTTTTCGATCGGGGTGGCGGCATTCTTTCCAATGTTCAGGCCCAGCAGCATGCGGCTGCGCTGTCCCTCCTTGCGGCAGCGGGCCTGCTGCACGTTGTGCAGGAACGCGTCGAGTCCGTCGTTGTTGAAGCCAAGCCGGTTGATGAGCGCGCCCGCCTGCGGCAGTCGGAACATGCGCGGCTTGGGGTTACCGGGCTGGGCCTTGGGCGTGACGGTACCCACCTCCACAAACCCGAATCCCATGGCGCCCAGTGCGTCGATGCAGCGGGCGTTCTTGTCCAGGCCCGCGGCCATGCCCACACGGTTGGGAAAGGTCAGGCCCGCCAGTTGCACGGGGTCGTCCACGGTGTCGTTGCACCAGGCCCACTGCAGCGGCGTGCGCTGGCCGCGCGCCAGCACGGCCATGGTGAGGTCATGGGCCGCTTCGGCATCCATGCCAAAAAGAAACGGGCGGGTGAGGGCGTAGGGGATCAGTGACATGGAGGGATAATTAAAGGACTACCCTGATTTTCTCCCATGACAGCAACTACCCCTCTCACGCAAGACGAACTCAAGACCCTCGTAGGCCAGGCCGCCCTCCAGTACGTGGTCCCTGGCGAAATAGTGGGGGTAGGTACGGGCTCCACGGTGAACAAGTTCATCGAGGCCCTGGCCGGCATGAAAACCGAGATCAAGGGTGCAGTCTCCAGCTCGGTAGCCAGCACCGAGCGCCTGAAGGCCCTGGGCATTCCGGTGTTCGATGCCAACGAAGTAGAGTCTCTCTCGGTCTACATCGACGGCGCGGACGAGATAGACGGCAATGGCTACATGGTCAAGGGCGGCGGCGCGGCGCTGACGCGCGAAAAGATCGTGGCGGCGCTGGCGCAGCGCTTTGTCTGCATCGCGGATGAGTCCAAGCTGGTGCCTTCGCTCGGTGCCTTCCCTTTGCCGGTGGAAGTGATCCCGATGGCTGCCCGCCATATCGCGCGCCGGTTCAAGGCGATGGGTGGCGAGGCGACGCTCCGCCTCAAGGATGGACAGCCGCTTGTGACGGACAACGGCCAGCACATTCTGGACGTGCGCGGTCTGCAGGTGACCGACCCGCTGGCTTTCGAGTCCCGGATCAATCAGTGGCCGGGCGTGGTGACCGTGGGGGTATTTGCCCACCAGAAAGCTTCGGTGTGCCTGCTGGGCACGGCCGCAGGGGTCAAGACGATTGCCTACTGAAAGCGTTGCTGGCCTTCCGCGGTCTGTGTCTGCGCGTGGGGTGCCGCAGTGGTCAACCAGCTCCGGTACTGCGGGGCACGCCCCGGAAGCAGGGGCAATGAAAAAAGGGGCTTGCTGCCCCTTTTTTTCATTGGTCCAGCAAAAGCCGGTTGCCGAGCCCGTCGGCGCAGCGTCATTCCATCAGAACCTGATGCCCGCGGGATTGCCAGGGGTCGGGCCACTGTTGACCGGCGCGGGTGGAGCCTCACGCCGTACAGCGTCGCTGGCTTGCGCTGGTGCAGCTTTGGCTGCAGCGGGTGCTGCACGCGTCACGACTACCAGTGGTGTCGGCGCTGGGGCCTGGTAGTTGGCTGGCAGCTGGGACTGCTGGGGATAGCCCGCCGCATTCAGATATTGCGTCCACTCCGTGTCCGAGAAGCCCGCCAGCTGCTGACTGCCGATCGTGCCAAACGGCAGACTGCTGCTACCGCTGAGCCGTTGCAGCGCCGCAATGTCTTCATTGGTGGAAACGGTGCGCTCCGTGAACGGCACGCCACGGGACGTCAGCAGGCTGCGGGCACTGGCACACGGGGCGCAATCGGCACCCGTGTAGAGCGTGACCGGATAGCGTGCGACCACCTGACGCAACTCGAAGGGCAGGGAGGTCAAGGCACTGGCAGCCGGAGCCGTTGTGGCGCCTGGGCGCGCAGGCTGGGCCGTCGCGCTGGCTTCTGCGGGGGGGCGGTCCGAGAAACTGACCTTGCCATCGGGCCCGACGATCCGGTAAACGTTTTGCGCCAGGACTCCAACCGAGGCTGTCGTCATCAGCAGTAGCGCCAACAGGGGTCTGCATGAGTGCTTGGTAATCATTTTTTCTCCTCGCTGGTGGGCTGCGTTGGGAGGCGTGGCCGGAGCACTTGGCACTGGTTCAGGCCGCAGCCGTCTCTTGAGCCATGCCTTGGTGGCGCAGCAGTGCGTCCAGGCTGGGCTCTCGGCCGCGGAACGCCTTGAACGATTCCATGGCGGGCCGGCTGCCTCCCGCCTCCAGTATGGCAGTACGGTAGCGGCGACCGGTTTCGATGCTCGGCAGGCCATCGGCGCCTGCCGTCTCTTCAAATGCTGCATAAGCGTCGGCGCTCAACACTTCAGCCCACTTGTAGCTGTAGTAGCCAGCTGCATAGCCACCGGCAAAGATGTGGCTGAAGGTGTGCGCCGTACGGCTGAACGAGGGTGGCTGCAGCACCGACACCTCGCTGCGCACCTCGTTCAACAGCGGCATGAAGTCGTCTGCGGGGTTGTGCTCGGTGTGCAGCAGCATGTCAAACAGTGCGAACTCGATCTGACGCAGGGTCTGCATGCCGCTCTGGAAGTTCTTGGCGGCGATCATCTTGTCGAACAGTTCGCGCGGCAGAGGTTCGCCCGTGTCGACGTGCGCGGTCATGTGCTTGAGCACATCCCACTCCCAGCAGAAGTTTTCCATGAACTGGCTGGGCAGCTCAACGGCGTCCCACTCCACACCGCCGATGCCCGACACGTCGCGCTCGTTCACCTGCGTCAGCATGTGGTGCAGGCCGTGGCCGAATTCATGGAAGAGGGTGATCACGTCGTCGTGCGTCAGCAGTGGCGGCTTGCCATCCACACCACTGGCAAAGTTGCACACCAGATGGGCCACCGGCGTCTGCAGCACCCCGGTGTCCGGCCGCAGCCAGCGCGTGCGCACATCGTCCATCCAGGCACCTCCACGCTTGCCGGTGCGGGCTGGCTGGTCCAGGTAGAACTGTCCTACCAGTTGCCCGGCCCGTTCGATGCGATAAAACTCGACCGCGGGATGCCACACCGAGGCCTCGTCCCGGCGGATCGATACTTCAAACAGCGTCTCGATGATCTTGAACAGCCCGCCCAGTACCTTGGGGGCCGTGAAGTATTCCTTGACCTCCTGCTCGCTGAAAGCGTAGCGCGCTTCCTTGAGCTTTTCGGAAATGAAGGGCCAGTCCCAGGCCTGGGGGCTGGTCAGGGCCAGATGCTCGGCGGCAAACTGGCGCAGGTCGGCCACGTCCTTTTCCGCATAGGGTCGGGCGCGTTGTGCCAGGTCGCGCAGAAAGCCCACTACCTCGGCAGGCGACTGAGCCATCTTGGGCACGACGGAGACTTCGCCAAAACTGGCGTAACCCAGCAGTTGTGCCTCTTCCTTGCGCAGTGCCAGGATCTCGCCGATGAGTGCGGAGTTGTCGAACTTGCGCGCGTCACCGTCGGCCTGGTCGGAGGCCCGGGTGGCGTAAGCGCGATAGAGCTTTTCGCGCAGCGCGCTGCTTGCGGCAAACTGCATGACTGGCAGGTAGCACGGCATTTTCAGCGTGAGCTTGTAGCCGGTCTTGCCTTCGGCCTGGGCAGCTTCCAGCGCTGCCTGCTGCACGTCAGAGGGCACACCTGCAAGCTCTTCGGGCGTGGCGTAGTAGGCGTAGGCGTCCGTGGCGTCGAGGGCGTTTTCGCTGAACTTCTGGCTCAGTTCGGCCTGGCGCTCCTGGATCTGCGCAAATCGCTCCTTGGCCGCGCCGGTCAGCTCGGCACCGCTCAGGACAAAGTTGCGCACGGCATTGAGATGCGCCTGGCGCTGCTCGGGTGAGAGCGTAGCCGGGTCGATGGCCTTGTACTTGGCATACAGACGTTCGTCTGCGCCCAGGCGGGTCCAGAACTCGGTGACCTTGGGCAGTGCTGCGTTGTAGGCCGCGCGCAGCTCGGGCGTGTCTGCCACGCTGTTGAGGTGACTGATCGCTCCCCACGCCATGCCCAGCTTCTCGGTGGCCACGTCCAGCACCTTGGCGATCGCGTCCCAGCGGGCCGGGAAGTCCGGGGCGGTGACGGTTTCAAGCGCTGAACTTGCGCGCTCCAGCAGCATGTCCACGGCAGGCGCGACGTCCTGCGGGGAGATGCGTTCAAACGGTGGAAGGCCGGAGTAGTCGAGGAGGGGATTGCTCATGCGGTTCAGATGGCGCCGGTTGACGCAGGTTCAAGTTGCAAAGCAGTCGGCTTCTCTGCCGGCTTGGGCTTCGGTCTGTTCCGGGTCAGCCTTTGGCCGCGCGTTCCGCTGCTTCGATGGTGTTGACCAGCAGCATGGTAATGGTCATGGGGCCGACCCCGCCGGGGACGGGGGTGATCCAGCCGGCCACTTCCTTCACGCCGTCAAAGTCCACATCGCCGCACAGCTTTCCGTCGGCCTTGCGGTTGATGCCCACGTCGATCACGATCGCGCCCGGCTTGACCATGTCGGCCGTGAGCGTGTTGGCGCGCCCCACGGCCGCCACCACGATGTCGGCCTGGCGCGTGTGGTAGCCCAGGTCGGGCGTGCCGCTGTGCGTGACGGTGACGGTGGCGTTGGCCTGCAGCAGCAGCAGGGCCATGGGCTTGCCCACGGTGTTGCTGCGGCCGATGACCACGGCATGCTTGCCCTTGAGGGACTGGCCCGTGGATTCGATCAGCTTCATGCTGCCGTAGGGCGTGCAAGGGCGAAAGCCCTCCAGGCCCGCCATCAGTTCGCCAGCCGACAGCACCGAATAACCGTCCACATCCTTCGAGGTGGCGATGGATTCGATCACCTTGTGCGGATCGATGTGCTTGGGCAGGGGCATCTGCACCAGGATGCCATGCACGGCAGGGTCGGCGTTCAGCGCGGCGATGCGTTCGAGCAGGGTGGCTTCGCTCAGCGTGGCCTCGTACTTCTCGAAGATGGAGCGCACGCCGCTGTCTTCGCAGGCCTTGATCTTGTTGCGCACATACACGGCTGACGCGGGGTCTTCGCCCACCAGGATCACTGCCAGGCCTGGCTGGTGACCGCTGGCAGTGAGGGCCGCGGCGCGCTGCGCCACTTCGGCGCGGAGTTGGCGAGAGAGGGCGTTGCCGTCGATGAGCTGTGCTGTCATGTCGAAAATCGGGTCAAAATGGCTGCTGGTCCTTGATTTGTTTGCACTGCGTGCTATCAAATCGATAGTATTTGGCTTCAGCCCTTGGGTGCGTTCTGCCCCAGGGCAATCTTGAGCAGGTCGGCCACCGTGTTGGCGTTGAGCTTTTCCATGATGTTGGCGCGGTGCGCCTCCACGGTCTTGATGCTGATGCCCAGGTCGTCGGCAATCTGCTTGTTCAGGCGGCCGGCGACGATGCGTTCCAGCACCTGCGCTTCGCGGCTGGTGAGCTTGGAGAGCAAGGCGTCACGGCTGGCCGCTTGTTGAAATCCTGCAAAGGCTTCGCGGGCGTGGTCCAGCATGCGCTCGACCAGGCCCACCAGTTCTTCTTCGTTGAAAGGCTTCTGGATGAAGTCCAGCGCACCCTTCTTCATGGTGTTCACGGCCATGGGTACGTCGCCATGGCCGGTGATGAACACGATGGGCAGGGGGGACTTGCGTTCGATCAGGCGGTCCTGCAATTCGAGCCCGGTCATGCCGCCCATGCGGATATCCACGATCAGGCAGGCGACCTCGCGCGGGTCGTAGCGCGACAGAAACGTCTCGGCCGAATCAAAGCACCGCACCCGGTAGTCCTTGCCTTCCAGCAACCACTGCAGGGAATCGCGAACTGCTTCGTCGTCATCCACGACATAAACAGTGCCTTTTTTCGGAATCAAGCTCATGCAATTGTCCTTGGGGTTTGTACGTTTGCTACAGTATTTGTAGTGCTATCGACAGGTTTGGCGAGCGGCAGCCAGAAGAAGAACCGGCACCCGATGACCTCTGATCCATTGTAGATGTTCTCCGCCTGCATCCTTCCCTGGTGGGACTCGACGATGCTGCGGCACAAATTCAGGCCCATGCCCATGCCTTCCTGCTTGGTCGAGAAGAAGGCTTCGAACAGCCGCTCCAGTACCTCAGGCGCCAGGCCCTTGCCGGTGTCCTGCACCGAAAACTCCACCACATGGCGGTCTTCGATGACCTTGGGAACCACGCGCAGCTCCACGCTGCGGCCCGAGGGTGGGCGGCCGGCATGCTGGATGGCCTCTGCGCCGTTCTTCATCAGGTTGACCAGCACCTGCTCGATCAGGATGGTATCTGCCATCACAGGGGGGAGGCGCGCGGCCACGTAGTGCGTCAGGCGCACGTTGTGGCGGCGCAGTTCGATGTCGGCAAGCTCCACGGCCTCGTTCACCATCGAATGCACGTCGGACAGGGTGCGGTTGGGCTCGCTCTTTTTCACAAATGCGCGGATGCGCTGGATGATCTGGCCGGCACGCTGTGCCTGGTGCTGGGTCTTTTGCAGTGCGGTGAGCAGTGCGTCTTCGGTGAGCTGGCCGCTCTGGATGCGCGAGACCATACCGCTGCAGTAGTTGCTGATGGCGGTGAGCGGCTGGTTCAGCTCGTGCGCGACGCTGGAGGCCATCTCGCCCATCGTGATCAGGCGGCTGACCGACTGGGCGCGCTCGGCCTGGCGGGCTGCCTGCTCTTCGGCCTGGCGGCGGGGTGTGATGTCGGTGGCAATCACCATCTGCGCCAGGCGACCGTCGACCCAGTTGAGGTAGCGCGAACGCACTTCCAGCCACTTGCCCAGGTCGGGCAAAAAGATTTCGGCGTTTTCCGTGCGGGCGCTGGTCAGCGGGTCGGTGGGCAGGCCCATCAGGCCGTCTTCGTCATCCATGCCCGTGGGGCTGCTACCCGCTATCGGCACCACGCCAGCCTGTGCCACCAGCTGCAGGTGCCCGGCGGTCTGCGAGCCAAACCACTGGCGGTACAGCTTGTTGGCAAACAGCAGTTCTTCGCTGCCCAGGGGCGCCACCGACACCGAGGCGTCCAGCGATTCCAGCACGATGGTAAAGCGCTCGTGCGAGGCCGACAGCTGCTCGCGGATGCGGTTGGGCTCGGTGATGTCGGTCATTGACGTCATCCACCCGGTCTGCTGGCCGTGCGCGTCAATCAGCGGCGACACGTACAGCCGCGCGTCGAACAGCGTGCCGCTCTTGCGCCGCACGCGCACCTGGAATCCGCCCACCATCGACTTGCCGCTCAGTTCGTCGCGCAGCTTGGCGTGCAGGGCCTCGTGGTCCGCCTCGGGCCAGTAAGGGAAGGGGGCCCGCAGGCCCACCAACTCGGCTTCGGTCCAGCCCGTCATCTGGCAGAAGGCGGCGTTCACGTAGGTGATGCGGCCTTCCATGTCCAGCGCCCGCATGCCGGTGAGGATGGAGTTTTCCATCGCCCGGCGGAAATTGGTCTCGGCCACGAGGGCCTGCTGGGCCTGCATGCGCCGCCGGGTATGCCGCCAGGTGGCGATCAGCATCCAGGCCGTCATGGCGCTCAGGGTGCCCACCAGCCAGAACAGCCCGCTGCCCACCACGCCCAGCGACGTGCGATAGGCCTGGGCCTTCAGCACCAGCCCATTGCCCACCGGCGACACGGGCACTTCGTATTCATTGGCGTGTTGCGTCCAGGGTAGCAACTGCGTGGCCGTGTTGCGTGGCGCGAGGGGCGTGCCAGCCAGCACCTGGTTTTTGCCGTCGAGCAGCGTCACGGCGTAGCGGGCCAGCACCTCTGTGGGGGTGCCGTAGCGCAGCAGGCTGTCAATCGAATACTCACCCAGCACCACGCCACCGAACTTGCCCTGGTTGTTCAGGGGCACCTGGAGTTGCAGCAGCGGGGCCGTGTCGCCCGATGTGGCGGCGGGCTGGGCGTACACCGGCTGCTGCAGGTCGCGCGCCAGGCCAAAGGTGTCGGCGGTGTCACCGGGTTTCAGGACCTCGCCCGCAATGCGCAGTTCGCTGCTGGCCAGCGTGGGCGCTGCGTGGCTGGCGCGGATGCGCCGGCGATCGTCAATCCAGGTGATGGCTTGGAGCTCGGGGTACTGGCTGATCAGGGTTTCCGCCCTGCTGGCAAAACCTGCGCGCTCCAGGTCCTGGTTGGACAGGTCGCGTGCAATGCGCATCAGCTGTTCTTGCCGTTCCAGCAGCCGCAGGCGCACCCGCTGCTGGGCGTATTCCACATCGCGGCGCAGGGCTTCTTGCTCGCGTTCGGCCTCTTCCGTACGCAGGTACCAGAACGCCGCCACGATGGCTGCCATGAACATCAGAACCGCTGCGAGCGGTGCCAGCGCCGCAAAACGGTCTTGCCGGGTGGGCGAAAGCCCGCGCCACCACTTGCGCCACCAGCGTACCGGTGCTGCGACGGCGAGCGTGGCTGCAGGGGGCTGGGGCAGGTGAGAAGTCATGTTGCAAGTGTAGGGGAGGGGAACCTTCTCGATGGCGAGGAGCTTGTGCAGATGCAGCAAATTATCGCAATATGAAACGAATAAGCACCATTTGAAAAATGGACAATTTATGAGAAACTAGAGCCAGCTTTCTAAATTGCTGCCACACCTACAGGAGACAAAGCATGTCAGCTCAGCCCGACCCACAGGCCGGCCTCGGTATCGGTACCGACGCAGATCAACAGGAAACACGCGAATGGCTGGATGCCCTGTCCGCCGTCATCGACAAAGAGGGCCCTGAGCGCGCCCACTCGCTTCTGGAGCAGCTGCTGGAACACGCCCGCCAGAGCAGCATCGACATGCCGTTCTCGGCCAACACGGGTTACGTGAACACGATCGAGCCTTCACAAGAGGCCCACTGCCCCGGCAACATCCAGATCGAAAAGCGGCTGCGTGCCTACATGCGCTGGAACGCCATGGCCATGGTGGTGCGTGCCAACCGCCTGAACCCGGCAGACGGCGGCGACCTGGGTGGCCACATCGGCTCGTTTGCCTCGGTGGCCAGCATGTTTGGTGCCGGCTTCAATCACTTCTGGCACGCGGCCAGCGAAGACCACGGCGGTGACCTGCTGTACATCCAGGGCCACAGCTCGCCCGGTATTTATGCCCGCGCCTACCTGGAAGGCCGCCTGACCGAAGAGCAGCTCGACAGCTTCCGCCAGGAAGTGGACGGCAAGGGCCTGTCCAGCTACCCGCATCCCAAGCTGATGCCCGAGTTCTGGCAGTTCCCCACGGTGTCGATGGGCCTGGGCCCCTTGATGGCCATCTACCAGGCCCGTTTCCTCAAGTACCTGCATGCCCGCGGCATTGCCAACACCGAAAACCGCAAGGTCTGGGTGTTCTGCGGCGACGGCGAGATGGACGAGGTCGAATCGATGGGTGCCATCGGCCTGGCCGCCCGCGAGAAACTCGACAACCTGGTGTTTGTCATCAACTGCAACCTGCAGCGCCTGGACGGCCCGGTGCGCGGCAACGGCAAGATCATCCAGGAGCTGGAAGGCGAGTTCCGCGGCGCCGGCTGGAACGTCATCAAGCTGATCTGGGGCAGCAACTGGGACCCGCTGCTGGCG
>LNEG01000209.1 GCA_001464865.1 Burkholderiales bacterium Ga0074133 | reverse complement strand
TGGCATCGCGGGCCGTGGCAGCCAGCTGGCGCCAGTCGGTGCCGGTGTCGCCCGGCTTGGCATGGCCGGTGACAAACACCACGCCGTGTGCATGCTCGCGGTGCGTGAGCGGAACGCCCAGCGATGTGAGTCCCGCCAGCCCGGCCGTGATGCCGTTGATGACCGTGACCTGCACCCCCGCTGCGCGCAGGTGTTCCACCTCTTCGCCGCCGCGGCCAAAGATGAACGGGTCGCCACCCTTGAGGCGCACCACGTTCTCGCCCTCGTTCACCGCCATCAGCATCAGCTTTTCGATGAAGGCCTGCGGCGTGCTCTTGCAGCCGCCGCGCTTGCCCACATAGACGACACGGGCCTTGGGCGATGCACAGGCCACGATGGCGTCGCTGACCAGATCGTCCACCAGCAGCACCGTGGCAGCCTGGATGGCCTTGAGGGCCTTGATCGTCAGCAGTTCCGGGTCTCCGGGGCCTGCGCCCACCAGCGTGCAGCTGCCACCGGTTCCCAGGTGGGGCCGGGACGGGGGGAGTGTGTTGTCGGGTGTGGGGCGGCTCATGGCGTTGTCTCCGAAGCGGTGTCTTGCGCAGTTCGCACAGCGATTTGCAAGATGTGTTCCACCTGCCGCCTTATCGCTGGCGGGATGGGCAGCTCGCCCGCCATCACCTGGCGCGTGTAGGCAGCCGTGGTGTCCACGTCGATACCGGCTGGCAGCCCGGGGACCTCGCTCGCGGTGCCCGGCTGCTGCTCGCCCAGCACGCGGTGCACGCCATGCACAAAGCCGTCGTATCGCGGGGTGCGGCGCGGGTCGGTCGCGACCTCGCCTTCGAGCCCGCGAGAGAGCAGGGCGCTCATGCGCAGGGTGGTGAACACCGCCTGCAGCATGTCGAAGTACTCCGGGTGGGTGTAGGCGGTGACCACCACCGACGGCCCTGCGCACGGGCACATCAGCTTGACCACGCTGTGCCCCGGATTGCGCAGGCCCACCACCTCGCGTACGGCCAGCAGGCGTGCCAGGCCGGCATGCAGGTGCTGGGTGTGGATGTGGCGTACTGTGCCGTTTGCTATCTTTTCAGGAGCTTTCAGGGCAGGTACCTCTAGCGCTTCAAGCACATCCGATGCGAGAACCCGCCGCGCCTCGGTACGCATGCCGTGCAGCAGCACAGGCAGGCCTTCGCGCGCCAGGAGCAGTGCCAGCAGCGGCGTCAGCACCGGCAGCTTGCGGGCACCGTTGTAGCTCGGCAGCACGATCAGCGGGCGGTCGGTAGCGGGCAGCATTGCCACGCGTTGGTGCGTGGCATCCAGAAAGCCGCACATCTCCTCGGCCGTCTCGCCCTTGATGCGCATGGCCAGACAGAAGGCGCCGATCTCCAGGTCGGTGACCTGGCCGTCCAGCACCTGGCCGAACAGGTCGGCCGCCTGCTCGCGCGAGAGTGGCTTGGCGCCGCGTGCGCCACGCCCAATCTCTTTGATGTACTGGCTAATGCCCATGGTTTTTTTGGTGGGACTTGTGAAACAGGGCGCCAGCGTCGTTGTTTCGGCTTACCGTACTCGGCGTACTGTCTGCGCCGAAAGCGCCTAGCTGGTGCCCTGTTGCACAAGTCCTGGTGGGGTTTGTTGGTTCGAGCGCTATTTTCCTGCAAGCAAGAGAACTTTTGGTTATATGGCGGCCTGTGCGAGCGGTTGGAACGCCAGACGCCCCGCGCTACGCACCATTCGCTTGAGTTCTGGCACGCACGAGCCGCAGTTGGTGCCGCAGCGCAGCTGGCCCTGCAGCTGCGCCAGGCGGTCGTCATCGGTGCCGTGGCACTGCGCCAGGGCGGTGGTGATGGCGGCGTCGGTGACGTTGAAGCAGGTGCACACCGGTTTGCCGCGCGACTGCACGGCCACGGGGGCCTTGGCGCCAGGCACCAGCAGCAGGCGGCCGTAGGTTTGTGCGGGCAGTTCTTCCTGCAGCAGGGTCTTGAGCCAGCCTTCGGCGCTGGTGTCGCCCGCCAGCACGATGCCTTCAAGCGTGGTGTTCTCACCGTTGCGGACCAGCCGTGCGGCCCGGCGCTGGCCGCGTTTGCTGTCGGCATAGCGCAGGGTGTCGGCGCCTGTCATGCCCAGCAGGGCTTCGATCTGTGCGATCAACGCATCGGGCGGTGCCTCGTGGGCGGCGGCGCGCAGCAGCACGCCGGTGCGCTCGCGTCCGGGCTCATCCAGCCGGGTGTTGTTGCCAAAGGGTACGCAGCTTGCAAACGGGAACTGCGCCATCAGCGCCGAAAGCGCTTCGCGGGCAGCCATGGCCTTGTTGGCAGGCAGCCAGGCCATGGCCAGCAGCGTCCAGGGCATCTCGGCCTTGATCAGCTTGACAGCGGCGTGTTTCAACTCGGGCTGTTTCGACGTGGGGCAAAACGCCGAGGTGGTGAGCGCGTTCACGCCCGCCAGCCGCTCGCCAGTGGACGAGATGCCGCTCAGATACTGGCTGCCCCAGTGCATGGCCATGAACAACTGCGACAGGCCCAGCGTGGCGTCGGCCTGCACGGGCACCACGATGGAGCCGCGCTTGCTGGTCAGGTGCACCAAGTCGCCCGCTTTCAGCCCGCGCCGATCCATGTCCTGCGGGTGCATCTGCACACTGGGCTCGGCCACATGGCCAAACAGTCGGCCCAGCGTGCCGGTGCGCGTCATGCCATGCCACTGGTCGCGCAGGCGGCCTGTGGTCAGGCTGAAGGGGTAGCGCGACTCGCGCTGCTCGGCCGTGGGCTGCCAGGCGTGCGCGGCAAAACGTGCGCGGCCGTCGGCAGTGGGGAAGATGCCGTCTTGGTACAGGCGGGCCTTGCCGGTGGTGGCGTCTGCAAGAAACGGCCACTGCTGGGGGCCTGCGGATTCCAGCAGATCCCATGACAAGCCCGTGATGTCCAGGTCTCGCCCGCGAGTGGTTTCGCGGTGTTCGTTCCAGATGGTTTCCGCGCTCGCATCGGCGGCATGGGTGGTGTACGGAAATAGCGTGGGCGCACCGGGCCGCAGGCGTGCCTCCAGCTGGTGCGCAAACTGCACCGCAATGGCCCAGTCGTGGCGCGCCTCGCCCGGTGCGGACACGGCGGTGCGCACGCGCGAGATGCGGCGCTCGCTGTTGGTCACCGTGCCGGTCTTCTCGCCCCAGGTGGTGGCGGGCAACAGCAGGTCAGCGTAGGCGCAGGTTTCGGCGGTGGCAAAGGCCTCCTGCACCACCACAAACTCGGCCCGCTGCAGCGCGCGGCGCACGGTGGCCTGGTCGGGCATGCTCTGCGCGGGGTTGGTGCATGCAATCCACAGCGCCTTGATCTCGCCGTCGGCCGCAGCCTGGAACATCTCCACGGCCGTCTTGCCGGGCTGGCTGGGCACATCTGCCACGCCCCACAGCGCAGCCACTTCGGCGCGGTGCTGCGGGTTGGTCATGTCGCGGTGGGCACTGAGCAGGTTGGCCAGGCCGCCCACCTCGCGCCCGCCCATGGCATTGGGCTGGCCCGTCAGGCTGAAGGGGCCTGCGCCGGGCTTGCCGATCTGCGCGGTGGCGAGGTGCAGATTGATGAGGGCTGCGTTCTTGGCGGTGCCGCTGCTGCTCTGGTTCAGGCCCTGGCAGTACAGGCTCAAGGTGGCCGTGGATGTTGCAAACCACTTTGCCGCGGTGGTCAGGTCGGCCACCGATATGCCGCACACCTGCGCCACGCGCTCTGGCGTGCAGTCGCGCACCAGGGCCTTGAGTTCATCAAACCCGGTGGTGTGCGCGGCGATGTAGGCGGCGTCCACCCAGCCCTCCCACAGCATCAGGTGCAGCATACCGTTGAACAGCATTACGTCGCTGCCGGGCTGGATGGGCAGGAACAGGTCGGCCATGCCCGCCGTGTCGGTGCGGCGCGGGTCCGCCACGATGACCTTCATGCCCGGGTTGGCAGCGCGAGCATCTTCAATGCGTCTGAACAAAACCGGGTGCGCCCAGGCCGCATTGCTGCCCACGATGAACAGGCACTGCGCGTGGTTCACGTCGTCGTAGCAGGCGGGGGGCGCGTCGGCACCCAGGGTCTGCTTGTAGCCCGCCACCGCGCTGCTCATGCACAGGCGCGAGTTGGTGTCGATGTTGTTGGTGCCGATGAGGCCCTTGGCCAGCTTGTTGAAAACGTAGTAGTCCTCGGTGAGCAGCTGGCCGCTGACGTAGAAGCCGACCGAGTCGGGGCCATGTTGCGCGATGGTGGCGGCGAATTTGTCGGCTGCCAGGGTCAGGGCAGTGTCCCATGCCAGCGGTGCGGGTGCGCCGCCGCGCTGGGTGCGGTGCAGGGGATGCAGCAGGCGGGTTTGCATCGTCACCGGGCCGGTGGCGGTGAGGTGCAGGGTGGAGCCCTTGGTGCACAGGCGGCCGAAGTTGGCGGGGTGGGCGGGGTCGCCGCGCACGCCGGTGATTTGCGGGCCTTCGGACTCGATGATCACGCCGCAGCCTACGCCGCAGTAGGGGCAGGTGGATTTGGTTTCTTGCATGGCGTGTTTGGGGTGTTTTTGGGGTGTGGCGCTTGATTCATAAGCGCTTGTTGCTATTTATTCGATAGCTGTCTGGTGTTTGGCATCCGGATGAGCTTTCTTTGGCTTTTTGGTGTGGCTACCGCTTGCGTGTGCTCAGGGCGGGAGCCGGGATTCGCCCGGCGAGCGACTCACTTTCTTTTGCTTCGCCAAAAGAAAGTAAGCAAAGAAAAGGCGACCCTCAGTCTGCGACCCCTTCGCTTCGCTGCGGGGCAAACCTGCGCCGGTGCGGTTGCGGGGTGCGCCGCGGAACTCGCTGTGCTGCTGCGCAGCGCCGCTCGGACAGCCGCGGCGAGTCAGTTTACGAAGCAGCCGCGCACTTGCGCGACTGCCACCCCGCAACCGCCCCGGCGCAGGCGCAGCCAGAAGGGGGTGGGAGCCGAACAGCCGAACAGCCACACGGGTCGTCGCTGCGCTCGACCCGGTATGGGCCGCGCCGGGCGCCAGCGGCGCCTGGCTGCGCGAGGCGCCTGCGCCCGCGAACCTGGGCCGAGCGAAGCAATGGCCCGAATGGATGTCCGTTCCCCCATCCCCTCTGTGTGCGCCGAGGAGCGTAGGGCGTGGGGCGGCGTGTGCCGAAGGGCACACGCTTCGTGGACTGACTCGCTGCGGCTGTCTGAGCGGAGCGCCGCAGGCGCGCAGCGAGTTCCGCAGCGCGCCCCACGCACGAGCACCGCAGGTGACGCAGACAGCGGGGTCGCCCTTTCTTTGGTGACTTTCTTTCGGCGACGCGAAAGAAAGTTACTCGCACGCCGGGCGACTCCCGGCCTCCGCCCTGAAAAACGGCATGCGGCAGCCACATCAAACGAAGGTTGAGACAAGCTCAGCCCGAACGGTTGGAGCGCCGGCATCACACGCCTCCTCAAGCCACCGACACCCTGCGCGCAGGCCCCGCCACCGGCCGCGTCAGGTCCGTAGCCACAGTCGCCAGCTCCTGCACATCCAGAAACACCACCCCGTCCTCCACCTTCACGGCAAACTTCGGCGTGCATCCCTCGTCAGGAGCGGCGGCTTGCCCATCGCACAGGCCGATCGTCCAGTTGTGCATGGGGCAGGCCACATGTGTGCCAAACACAATGCCCTGCGAGAGCGGGCCACCCTTGTGCGGGCAGCGGTCCAGCAGGGCGAACACGCCACCACTATCATTGCGGAAGATCGCCACATCCAGCCCCTGCGGGCGCGCCACACGGCGCGAGCCCAGCACGGGGATGTCGTCCACGCGGCATATCGGTTTCCATTCGGTCATGGGATGGGTCCTCGTCTTTGTATCGGGTCGTGGGTGTTGCGCGGCTCGTCAGGCAGCCAGCGCGGCGTACATGCCGGTGATGCGGTCCATGCTGGCGAGCAGGTTTTCGCTGCTCACGAAGACCTCCGACACCTGGCGAAAGCTGTTCTGGCTGGCGTTGCCCATGCGTTGCAACGCAGCGTCAAAGAACACCCATTGCCCGTCGGCCAGCAGCAGCTCCTGCCGGATGCGCAGGGTCGCTTCAGGGGCGTTGCGCAAGACCTCGTTGGCGGCCAGGAATTCTGTGCGTGCCTTGGCGATCTCGGCTGTGGCGGCCGCCGCGTCTACCGACAGCATGGCCGCAAGGCAGAACTTGGCCATGCGCTGGCTCAGCATGCGCTGTCGGCCTGCCATGTTCACCAGGCGTCCCACCGGCTTGCCGGAGGCGGTTTCGTACTGCACGGTGCCCTGGTGCGCCAGAGCCAGTACGCGCGCATCGGCCTGCAGCAACGCCGCTGCACCGTCGCGGGACGGCACCGTTCCCATCAGTGCCGCCTTTTGGGCCGTCCACGCGCTGCCCAGCTTGTCGTAGGTTTCGCGGATCGCGGGTGTGGGCGCAAAGGCCTTGAGCTCGGCGAGCTGGCGCTCGAACAGGGTGACAGACTGGTCCATCACGTTGCGTGCGGCCGGGGTGTCCGCCTGGTGGGCCAGCGTCAGCCATGCCTTTGCCATGCGCTGGCTCAGCATGCGCTGGCGTCCGGCCTTGTTGATGGCATCGTTCAGGTCGTTGACCTGGGCATTTGCTTTTGCTCCCGGCATGAGCAGGCCCATGGCCCCCCAGGCGGTCGTGCAGCCCGCGGCCGACAAAAGAGCGCGTCGTTGCATCAATGATCTCCGTCAGTGGGTCAGGTGCCCAGGGGCACAAACTGCCGCGTGTCCACGGCCGCCTTGTCAAACTCGAACCAGGGGTCCGGCTCGCCGTCCAGTGCAAATTGCAGTTGTTCCCACAGCGCCTTGCGGCCTTCGTGGTCATCAAGGATGCGTTTTTTCACATAGTCCAGGCCCACACGGTTCACGTAGTGCACGGTGCGCTCCAGGTACCAGCCTTCCTGGCGGTACAGCTCGCAGAATGCGCCGGTGTACTCCAGCACTTCCTCGGCGGTTTTCAGCTTGGTGAAGAAGTGCGCCACCTCGGTCTTGATGCCGCCGTTGCCGGCGATGTACATCTCCCAGCCGCTGTCCACGCCGATGATGCCCACGTCCTTGATGCCCGCCTCGGCGCAATTGCGCGGGCAGCCGCTGACGGCAAACTTGACCTTGTGCGGGGCGTACATGCGCCACATGGCGCGCTCCAGGTCCTTGCCCATCTGGGTGCTGTCCTGCGTGCCCATGCGGCACCATTCGCTGCCCACGCAAGTCTTGACCGTGCGCAGCGCCTTGGCGTAGGCATGGCCGCTGGGCATGCCGATGTCCTTCCACACGTTGACCAGGTCTTCCTTCTTCACGCCCAGCAAA
>LNEG01000208.1 GCA_001464865.1 Burkholderiales bacterium Ga0074133 | reverse complement strand
ACCGCCCCACATGCGGGGGATCACGCTGTAGGTGCCATCCTTCTGGATGTTGGCGTGGCTGCGCTCGGTGATGGCGCGGCTTTGCGGGTCGTCCTTCGCGTCCTTGGGCCAGGTGCTGATCAGGTAGTAATTGACAGCCGGGCGGCAGGATGCGCAGCCGTTGGGCGTCTTCCATTCCATGAACTTGAACACATCGCCAATGGTCAGGAGCTTGTTGGCGCGGATGGCCTCGCGCACCGCCTGGTGGCCGTGGTCGGTACAGCCGCACATGGCCTTGGTCTTGGGCGTGGCGCTGTAGTCGCCACCTGCGGTGAACATGATGATCTGCTCGACCAGCCCGGTGCAAGAGCCGCACGATGCGCTGGCCTTTGTGTGCTTGCGCACCTCGTCCAGGGTGAACAAACCCTTGTCCTTGATGGCCTTGCAGATGGCGCCCTTGGTCACGCCATTGCAGCCGCACACCTCGTCGGTGTCGGCCATGGCCGATGCCTTGCTCTGGCCCTGGTGGCCCACGTCGCCGATGTTGCTCTCGCCAAACATCAGCTTGTCGCGGATGTCGGTCACGCTGCGGCCGTCGCGCAGCAGTTTGAAGTACCAGCTGCCGTCCACCGTGTCGCCATACAGGCAGGCGCCCACCAGCTTGTCGTTTTTGATGACGAGCTTTTTGTACACGCCGCCAAAGGGGTCGCTCATCACGATTTCCTCGGTGTCTTCACCACCCTGGAAGTCGCCTGCGCTGAACAGGTCGATGCCCGTCACCTTGAGCTTGGTGGATGTGAGCGAGCCCTGGTATCGGCCGATACCGAACTCGGCCAGGTGGTTGGCCAGCACCTTGCCCTGCTCGAACAGCGGGGCCACCAGACCATAGGCGATGCCCCGGTGTGCCGCGCATTCGCCCACGGCATAGATGCGGGCGTCGGTGGTGGTCTGCAGCGTGTCGCTCACCACGATGCCGCGGTTCACGTGCAGGCGCATCTTTTCGGCCAGAGCGGTGTTGGGGCGTATGCCCACGGCCATCACCACCAGATCGGCCGGCACCTGCGCGCCATCCTTGAACTTCACGGCGGCCACACGGCCTTCTGCGTTGCCCACCAGTTCAGCTGTCTGTGCGCCCATCAGGAACTGCATGCCGCGCTCGGTCAGCGACTTCTGCAGCATCTTGCCAGCCACATCGTCGAGCTGGCGCTCCATGAGCCAGTCGCCCACGTGCACCACGGTCACCTGCATGCCGCGCTTCATGAGGCCGTTGGCGGCCTCCAGGCCTAGCAGTCCGCCGCCGATGACCACGGCGTGCCTGTACGTGGCGGCGGCGTCAATCATCGCCTGCGTGTCTGCAATGTCGCGGTAGGCCAGCACGCCTTGCAGGTCCTTGCCGGGAATGGGCAAGATGAACGGGTTGGAGCCTGTCGCCATGATGAGGCGGTCGTACTCGGCGGTGATCACGTCGCCGTTCTGGCTTGTGGCGCTCACCACGCGATGAACGCGGTCGACATCTGTCACGGTGAAGCCGGTGTGCAGCGTGATGTGATGGTCCGCATACCACTGCCAGTCGTTGAGGATGATCTCGTCAATGGTCTGCTCGCCTGCCAGCACCGGCGACAGCAGGATACGGTTGTAGTTGGGGTGGGGCTCTGCGCCAAACACCGTGATCTCATACAGGTCAGGTGCGATCTTGAGCAGCTCTTCCAGCGTGCGCACGCCGGCCATGCCGTTCCCCACCATCACCAGCTTGAGCTTTTTCATCATCGTGATTCCCCTGCGCCGCGGCATGCCGCGGGCGTGATTCAAAAACAAAAAAGGCGTCCACACGATGCAGCTTCGAGTGTTCGAAACTGCATGTGGGGACGCCTTCGTCCTGTCTGCCGCAAGGTGCGCCGTTGCACTGGGCATCAGGCCACCGGTGGGGCCTGCATGATTTCTCACTGCAAGGTGCGTGCCAGAGTTTTTGCACCGTGGTGGGGCAGTCGCGAGACTGGCGTCAGCGCGGGGCAACACTTATTGGTGAGGCCCCAAAAAAATGACCGCGGTCAAATCGGATCAGTTTGGTGGGCTCCGGTGCGCGATGGAGGCCCGGACGGAGGGCTAAGTAACGTTTCTGCCCGATTTTTCGACAATCGACGCTGTATTAATCAAATTGGAATGATTTGAAAGCAGTTTTGCTGTTTTGCATTTTTGGGGGTTTACATTTGCTTTCAAACGCTGCACTCCTATGATGAATTCGGGAATGAACATGGTTACTACCCGGCACGGTGCGAATGCCCTGGGCCGGTCTCAAGGAGTCAAGTCATGCGCGTAAATCTGCCCGTAAGCCAGCACGAGTACCTTTTCCCAAAGGGGGAAACGCTGGTTTCGACGACCGATCTGAAAGGTCGCATCCTTTACTGCAACCCTACCTTCATCGAGGTGAGCGGCTATGAAAAGGAAGAGTTGCTGGGCCAGCCCCACAACATGATCCGGCACCCTGAAATGCCCGAAGAGGCTTTTCGCGACATGTGGGCCACCATTGAAAAGGGTATTCCGTGGTCTGCGCCGGTGAAGAACCGGCGAAAGGATGGCACCTTCTACTGGGTCATGGCGAACGTCACCCCCCTGATGGATGGCAACACCCCTCTGGGTTACATGTCGGTGCGTACCGAGGCCACCCGAGAGCAGATCCAGAACGCGGAGCAGCTTTACAAGACCATGCGTGATGAAAAAGCCGCCGGCAAGGCGGTGCATGTGCTGCGCGCCGGCAGGCTGGTCAAGATGGACCTGTCGGGGCGTCTGGCGTCACTGGCCCGCCTGGGCCCGGCCGCCAAGATGGTGGTGGTGCAGTCGCTCGTGGTGCTGGCTGCCTTTGGCGCAGCAATGGTGGGCGGTGCATCGCTTTCGATGGGGGCAGTGCTTGCATGGTTGGCCGTGCTGGCCTTGGCGGTGGGTTCAGCCGTGTATCTGCACACGATCACCATTGCGCCACTGCGCCAGATGCTGGTGTGGGCCAACCGCATGGCGGCAGGGGATCTGACCCAGAAAATCACTGTGACTCGCGATGACACCGTAGGCTTCCTGCAGCAGGCCCTGGCGCAACTCAACGTGAACCTGATGTCGATCGTCCGGGATGCGCGCCAGGAGAGCGGTCGCATGCAGGTTTCCACCCGCGAGATTGCCGAAGGCAACCAGGATCTGTCGGCCCGTACCGAGTCGCAGGCCAGTAACCTCGAGCAGACCGCTGCCTCGATGGAAGAAATCACCGGCACCGTGCGCCAGACGGCCGAGTCGGCCCGGCAGGCAACCTCGCTCGCGTCGCAGGCCTCCACGGTGGCCGAACGCAGCAGCGCTGCGGTCGACAGCGTGGCAGACACCATGAAACAGATCCAGTCGTCCTCAGGCCGCATCAGCGAGATCACGCAGCTCATTGACAGTATTGCGTTCCAGACCAACATCCTTGCGTTGAACGCAGCTGTGGAAGCCGCCCGCGCCGGCGAACAGGGGCGCGGCTTCGCGGTGGTGGCAGCGGAAGTGCGCAGCCTGTCGCACCGCACCCTGTCTGCCGCCAAGGAGATCCGGCAGCTCATCGATGCATCGGCTGCAACCGTCTCGGAAGGCCATCAAAAAACCGACCAGGCCCAGAAGACCATGTCGGAAGCCCTGGAGCTGGTCCGCCGCGTGGGCACGCTGATCGGCGAGATCAACAACGCCTCCATCGAGCAGCTCAGCGGCATCTCCCAGGTCAACTCAGCGGTGGCGCAGCTCGATACGATCACGCAACAGAACGCTGCGCTGGTCGAGCAGAACGCGGCATCTGCGATGCACCTCAACGAACTGGCCCAGACCGTGACCGAGACGGTGCAGGTGTTCCGCGTGGATGCATCGGCGCCGGCCCCGGGCCGCGACGCGGTAGCCCTGCGCCGCGAGATGAAGGCGGCGGCAGGCACCCGGGCGCTCACGTCGTCATAAAGACCTGCGGGCCGGTTCGTTGCCATGCACGAACGGGCGGAATCAGGCCGCGCGGCCCATCATGTGCGATCCACGGGCTGCCGCACCGGCTGCGCCGAAATTCAGCGGAAATCGTTGTGGGGTGGGTACCGCTTTTCGGGTGCAAGTGAGACAATACATTGTCTTTTCAATGCACTTCGCTGCCCTTGGCAGCGCCGAAAGATCCACGCATGCTCCCTGTTGATTCCAAAGCCCAGATCGCCCGCATGGAACTGGCCAATCGCCTGTTCTTCAGGTTGTACCAATGCGCCAATCTTTTGCACAAGACAGGTTCGCGCGCAGTGGAGAGCGAGGGTCTCACCACCCAGCAATGGGCGGTGCTCGGAGCCCTCTCGCGCGAGGAGGCACAGCAGGGTATGGGCGTCAATGAACTGGCGCGCTACCTGCTGGTCAGCCGCCAGAACCTGGCAGGTGTGATCGGGCGGCTGGAGCGCGACGGGCACATCTGCATGGAGACCGATGAAAAGGACCGCAGGTCCCGCCTCATCAAGATGACGGACACGGGGCGCATGGTCTGGCTGGTGAAGGCGCGACCCAAGATTGACGCCTACTACGAGGCCGCACTGGACGAGTTTTCAGTGGGCGACATCACGCACACGCTGCACTACCTGCTCAAGCTACTGGACAACATGCAGCGGCTCGATACCGGCGGTGAGGCCGAGGGCTGAACGCTCTGCGGCTTCTGTGCCGCAGGTGCACCCCAACCCGGTCGCCTGGCGCTCAGCGGTGCGCGAACTTTGGCGCGCGCTTGTCGAGGAAGGCGTGCATGCCCTCATGCGCATCGGCACTGGCAAAGCGCTCGTACAGCGCGTGGCGCTCAAACAGGATGCCTTCGGTGAGCGGGCTTTCCCAGGCGCGGTTGACCGATGCCTTGATAGCCATGAGCGCAGGCAGCGAGAAGCCGGCAATCTGCGTGGCCAGCTCCAGCGTTTGGGCCAGAAGCTCGGCATCGGGCACCACGCGCGATACCAGCCCATAGCGGTCGGCCTCGTGCGCGTCGAGCGTGCGGGCCGACAGGCACATGTCCATTGCCTTGGCCTTGCCGATGGCGCGCGGCAGGCGCTGCGTTCCGCCGGCGCCGGGCAGCATGGCCAGCTTGATTTCGGGCAGGGCAAAGCGGGCCGATTCGGCTGCCACGATGATGTCGCAGGCCAGTGCAAGTTCACAGCCGCCGCCCATGGCAAAGCCGGCCACCGCCGCCAGCACCGGCTTGCGCACCTGGCGTATGGTTTCCCAGTTGCGCGTGATGAAGGCGCCGCGGTACACATCCATGAACGACCAGTCGGCCATGGCGGCGATATCGGCCCCGGCCGCAAACGCCCGGGGGCTGCCGGTGATGACGATGGCGCCAATGCCGTCATCGGCGTCAAACGCCAGCAGGGCGGCACCCAGCTGGTCCATCAGCGTGTCGCTGAGGGCGTTGAGTTGCTGGGGGCGGTTGAGCGTGATCACGCCCACCCGGCCCTGTGTCTCCGTCAGAACCAGAGCTTCGTTCATGGTGAAACCTCGGTGGGCTGGTGGCCCAAGCCGGTCAGTCTATGTTGATCTTGGCTTCCTGGATCAGACCGGAAAGCAGTTTGGCTTCTTCGGCCAGCAGGGTGCGGAACTCCGCGTTGTCCATGCCCACCGGTTCAGCGCCCAGCGACTCATAGCGGCTCTTGGTGGCGGGCAGGGCGAGCACCTTGGCGATCTCGCGGGCCATGCGTGCGGTGACATCGGCGGGCGTGCCATTGGGTGCCCACATGCCAAACCAGATGTCCAGCTCGGCGCCCTTGAAGCCCAGCTCGGCCAGGGTGGGCACATCGGGGAAGAACGAGGACCGCTTGGCCCCTGCCACGGCCAGCATGCGCACCTTGCCCGCGCGCACATGCGGGAAGGCGATGCCGGGGTCAAACACATAGTCCGCCTGGTTGGACATCACGTCCTGCAGCGCGGGTGCTGCGCCGCGGTAGGGGATGTGCGTGGCAAAAACGCCGGTCACCTTTTTGAACAGCTCGCCCGCCAGGTGCGGCGGCGTGCCCGGGCCTGCGGATGCGTATGACATCTTCCCCGGATTGGCGCGGGCGAAGGCCACAAGTTCTTTGGCGTCCTTGAACGTGGACTGCGGCTTGACTACCAGGTACATCTGGCTGCGTCCCACGCCGGCCACGGGGGTCAGGTCCTTGGCCGGAGAAATGGTCTGTTTGAAGAGGAACGGGTTGGCGGTTTCGACGGAAGTGGGTGACACCAGAAAAGTGTGGCCGTCAGCCGGGGCGCGAATCACTTCGGCAGCTGCCAGGTTGCTGCTGGCGCCGGGCTTGTTGTCCACCACCACGGGCTGGCCCAGGGCTTCGCTGAGCGACTGGGCCATGACGCGTGCCATCACATCGGTGGTGCCGCCGGGGGCAAAGCCGACCACGATCTTGATGGGCTTGGTGGGCCAGGCCTGCGCCTGCGCGGTACCGATGGCGCCCATGGCGCAGAGCGCGATGGCGGCCGACTGGATGAGGCGCCTGCGCATGGGGGAAAGTGTGCGTGTGAACATGTCGTTGTCTCCTGCGGGTCTGTTGTAGTGGTCGACGGGAAAACGGTGGCGGCCTTTAGCCCGCCTGCTCGCGCAGCATTTCGCGCAGCTTGAATTTCTGGATCTTTCCGGACGGCGTGGACGGCATGGCGTCGCGCAGGATGAGGCGCTCAGGGATGTACTGCATGGCCACCTTCTGCGACTTCATGAACTCCACGATCGAAGGCAGGTCCACGGTCTGACCCGGCTTGGGTACGACCACCGCGCAGGCGCGCTCGCCCATGCGCTCGTCGGGGTAGGCCACCACTGCTGCCATGGCGATGGCGGGGTGGCGGTACAGCAGCGCCTCGATCTCCACCACCGGAATGTTCTCGCCGCCGCGGATGATCACGTCCTTGCTGCGGCCGGTGATGCGCACATAGCCTTGCTCGTCCACGCGGGCGAGGTCACCGGTGTCAAACCAGCCTTCGGCGTCGGTGCCGTTGAGGTGCGGGCGCTTGAGGTAGCCGCCAAAGTTGGACACCGAGCGCACCATGAGCTTGCCGGCCTGCCCGGCGGGCTGGACTGCGCCATCGAAGTCGACGATCTTGAGCTCCACGCCCGGCAGGGGGCAGCCGTCGGTGGTGAAGGCGCGTTCGTCCGGGTCATCCAGCCGGATCAGCGTCACGGCGCCGTTTTCCGTCATACCCCATGCCGACACGATCTTGGTGCCCAGCACGGCCCGCGCCTGCTCCACCAGCGGGCCGGGGATGGGTGCGCCTGCACACAGGAACGTCTTGAGCGTGGGCACGGTCTTGCCGGATTCGGCCACGTTCTTGGCCAGGTCGGTCAGGAACGGCGTGGAGGCCATGGTGAAGCTGCAGCCTTCGGCGCGTATCAGATCGATGGCCTTGAGCGGCTCCCACACGTCGTAAATCACCGCGCTGGCCTTGAGCAGGATCGGCATGATCAGGCCGTACATGAAGCCGGTCTGGTGCGCCATGGGCGAGGCCATGAGCACGATGTCCTGGGCGTCGAGCTGCAGGCGCTGCGCGTACGGAATGATGTTGGCCATCACCGTGCTGGCCGTGTGCATCACGCCCTTGGGCTCGCCCGTGGTGCCCGATGTGTAGATGATCTGGGTGACGTCGTCCGGGCCCGGGCGGTGGCGCGTGAGGATGTCCTGCGCGCCGGGGGTGTCCTCCCAGGCGGGGTCGCTGAGCAGGGCCTCGAAACTGTTGGCGCCAGTGCCGCCCACCACCACAATGTGCTGCAGGTGCGGCAGGCTGGGCTGCAGCGCAGTGACCATCTGCTCAAAGTCGAAACCCCGGAACACCTTGGGCGCGATCAGCACCTTGGCCTCGCCGTGCTGGAGCATGAACGACAGCTCGCGCTCGCGGAAGATGTGCATCAGCGGGTTCATCACTGCGCCGATGCGGGAGCAGGCGAGGTACACCACGGTGAATTGCCACCAGTTGGGCAGCTGGCAGGCTACGATGTCGTTCTTGCCCACGCCCAGCTGGGCAAGGCCCACCGCCACGCGGTCGGCCATGGCGGCCAGTTTGCGGTAGGTGAAGCGCGTGGTGGTGCCGCTTTCGGCCTGCACGGCCGTCAGCGCCAGCTTGTCGGGGCAGGCGGCCACGCAGGCATCCAGCTCGTCATTGATGGTGCGGTCGGGCCAGAAGCCATCGGCCACGCTTTGGGCGCGGCGGGCCGGGATGAGAACGGCATCGAATTCCATGGTCTTGTCTCCTGCTCTGGTGGTGGAACGGGGCCGGTCAGGCCGGTACGTTCTTGCGGCCGGCGCGGGTGCGCGCGATGATGGTTTTCATGATCTGCGCCGTGCCGTCGCCGATCTGGAAGCCCAGCACGTCGCGCAGGCGCTGCTCCATCGGCCCGCGGTCGTAGCCGCCGTGGCCAAAGCACAGCAGGCACTGGTGGATCACGTCGTAGGCGAGCTTCGGGCCCCACCACTTGGCCATGCCGGCCTCGGCTGAATGCGGCAGGCCCTTGTCCTTGAGCCACAGGCCCTGCAGGCACACCAGGCGCGCGCCTTCCACTTCGGTGTCGTACTGCGCCAGCGGGTGCGTCACACCCTGGAAGGCCGACAGAGGCTGGCCAAACGCCTGGCGCTGGGTGATGTATTCCCAGGTTTCGTCCAGTGCCACACGCGCCACGGCCAGGCACTGCAGGCCAATCAGCGAGCGCGAGAAGTCGAACCCGTGCATCACCTGCACAAAGCCCTTGTTCTCATCCCCCAGCCGGTGGCTGACCGGGATGCGCACGTTCTCGAAGAAGATGGAGCCGCGGCCAATGGCGCGCTGGCCGTGGCAGTCGAAGCGGTTGGTGGTCAGGCCCGGGGTGTCCATGGGCACCAGCAGGGCGGTCACGCCGTGCGCGCCCGACTCGGGTGTGCCGGTACGGCCGAACACCACGGCGATGTCGGCCTGGTCGGCGGCAGAGATGGAGGTCTTCTCGCCGTTAATGACGTAGAAGTCACCATCCCGCTCCACACGCAGCCGCAGGTTGGCCGCGTCCGATCCACCACGTGGCTCGGTCAGAGCTATGGCGCAAATGGCTTCGCCCTGCACGATCTTCCGGAGCCACGGACCGACGATGTCAGGGTTGCCGTACTTCGAAAGGATCTGGCTGTTGAGCGAGGCCAGCAGGTTCAGGTACGAAAAGCTCAGGTCGGCGCGCGCGATCTCTTCGTGGATCACGCCCGCGGCCAGACAGCCCATGCCCATTCCGCCAAACTGCTCGGGCAACTCGGGGCAGATGAACCCGAGCTCGCCCATCTCGCGCAGCAAGGTGCGGTCAAGGTCGCGCGTCTTGTCGCGCTCCAGGAATCCGGGCTTGACGCGCTCGTCGGCAAAGCGGCGCACGGTTTCGGCCAGTGCCTGCAGGTCTTCGTCGATGTAAGGGTTCGGGTTCATCGCGGGGCTCCTGGGCTTACTTGGCGTACTTGCGGAACTCGGGCTTGCGCTTTTCCTTGAGCGCGTTCACGCCCTCGCGCGATTCCTCGGTGTCGTAGTACAGCTTCAAGGCGTACATGCCCATGCCGGCGATGCCGCTCTGGTGGGCGGTGTCCATGTTGAAGCTGCGCTTGGCAATGGCAATTGCGGTGGGGCTGCGTTCGCAGATGGTCTCGGCCCATTCCTGCACCGTTGCATCGAGCTGTTCGTGCGGCACGCAGATGTTGGCCAGGCCCATGTCCACGGCTTCCTGGCCGGAGTAGCGCTTGTTCAGGTACCAGATCTCGCGCGCCTTTTTCTCGCCCACCACACGGGCCAGGAAGGCGGTGCCGTAGCCCGGGTCTACCGAGCCCATCTTGGGGCCCACCTGGCCAAAGATGGCCTTGTCGGAGCAGATGGTCAGGTCGCAGATGGTGCACAGCACGTTGCCGCCACCAATGGCAAAGCCCTGGACGCGGGCGATGACCGGCTTGGGCACGTCGCGGATGGCGGTGTGCAGCTCTTCCATCGGCAGGCCGATGGTGCCGCGGCCGTCGTAGTTGCCGTCGTGGGCCGACTGGTCGCCGCCCGTGCAGAAGGCCTTTTCGCCAGCGCCAGCCAGCACGATGCAGCCCACGTCGCGGTCATAGCCGGCCTTGTTGAGCGCCTTGATGAGCTCGTCGCAGGTGGTGCCACGAAACGCGTTCATCTTGTCGGGGCGGTTGATGGTGATCCATGCCACGCCGTTGCGGACTTCGTACAGGATGTCTTCGAAATTCATGGAATGCTCCTCGGGTGTGCGTTGAAGGTGGGGCGCGCGGTCAGCCGTGCATCGTGAGACCGCCGGAGACAGAGATGACCTGCCCGGTGATGAAGCCGGCGTCATCGCTGCCAAAGAAGGCGATGGCACTGGCCAGGTCGTCCGGCTGGCCCAGGCGCCCGAGCGGGATGGCGCTGCGGAAGGCCTCGAGCAGCTTGGCCGGGTCGCGCGCGCCTTCGGCTACGCCAGCCAGCAGGGCGGTGTCGGTAGGGCCCGGACAGACCACGTTGACAGTGATGTTCTGGCGGGCGTGCTCACGCGCCAGCGTCTTGGACAGGGCCACCAGTCCTCCCTTGCAGGCCGAATACACCGCTTCGCCCGACGAGCCGCCACGGGCTGCGTCGGACGCGATGTTGACGATGCGACCCGCCTTGCGTTCAGCCATGCCGGGCAGCACCGCGTGCAGCATGTGCAGGGCGCCGGTGAGGTTGATGGCAATCAGCTTGTCCCATTCGGCGGGCACGGTCTTGGTGAAGGGCTTGAAGACGTCCCAGCCAGCGTTGTTCACCAGCACGTCGATGGGGCCCAGCGTGGCCTCTGCTGCCTGCACTGCGGCATCGACCTGGTCGCGCTGGGTGATGTCGCACTGGAATGCGCTGGCCTCGCCACCGGCAGAGCGAATGTTGGCGGCCACTTTTTCGGCTGCCTCCAGATTCATGTCGAACACTGCCACCTTGGCGCCTTCGTCGGCAAAACGGCGGCAGGTGGCTCCGCCAATGCCGCCACCGCCGCCGGTGACGATCACTGTTTTTCCGCTGAGATTGCGCATGGGGTGACTCCTGTGGGTTCAAGGTTCCACCCGATGAACGGGGCGGGTGGAAAGGATAAATAAGACAAGGTATTGTCGTATTGTGGTTTGATGCGGAATGTATGTCAAACAGTTGTCGTTGTTTGTGGGATGAGTATTTACCCTGAATTTGTTCAGTATTTGCAATTTTTCTTCAGGAAAGGCGATCTTCTGCCGTGCGATCGACGCTCGATATGTGCAAATAGATTGTCTGAAAAACGATGCGGGCGGGCTGTGGCAAGTGGCTGGGGCGCGCAGGGCCGGCTTCCGCGGTCGCGCAGGTTCTGGTGCGCCCGACTGATGCGCAGACGGTGTGGATGTCCGGAGTGGGCGACCACCGTCCATGGCATCACCCGCTTGCAGGCTGAGAGGAGTGCCCCGATGCGCCCTGTGCCTGGCCGCCAGCGGGCCGTGCGCCAGCGACTGCCGCGCTGTGGGCAGGCCGGCATTGGTCAGGTGAATGCTCGCGCTCGCGCGGGGCGCAAGCCAGGCGCTGGCGTGGGCCTGGTCAGGTCACCTCAGGTGCTGGCGCGCACCATCAGTTCAAAGCCCAGATCGGCCGAGTTCTGCGCCGGCGTTTCTCCGCGCATGAGCGCCAGCAGCATCGTTGCGCTGGCTTCACCCACGGCAGAGCGGGGCGTACGTACGGTGGTCAGCGGCGGCAGCATCTGGTCGCTGCCGGCCAGGTCGTTGAACCCTGCAATCGCCACGCTGGCCGGTACCGCAATGCCCAGGCGCTGCGCGGCCAGCAAGCCGCCTTGTGCGAGGTCGTCGTTGCAAAAGAAGACGGCGTCCACGCCAGGGCGCGTGCGCAGCAGCTCTTCCAGCAGCTCGCCGCCCAGGCGCATCGAAGACGGCTGCGGGCTGAGCAGTTCCAGCCGCGGCTCGTACAGCCCGGCCTCGCGCAGGCAGCGGCGGTAGCCCTCGGCCCGCTGCATGGTGCGCGGGTCCAGTTGCGCCGCGACGAAGGCCACGCGGCGGTAGCCGCGCTGCAGCAGATGGGCTGTCATGGCGTGTCCGGCGTCTTGCTGCGAAAAGCCCACGCAGTACACCCCGCTGGCGGTGGTCATCTCCATCAGGTGTACGCAGGGCACGCCGCTGGCGGCAATGAGCTGACGTGAGGCTTCAGTGCGGTCAAACCCCGTGACCAGCAGCCCGGCCGGGCGATGCGCCAGATAGGTGCGCAGCAGCTGTTCTTCTTCACCGGGGTCGTAATGGGTTACACCGATGAGGGCCTGGTAGCCATGGGGAAACAGGGTGCGGTGCACGGCGTCCAGCACATCGACAAACAGCGTGTTGGAAAGCAGGGGCACAAGCACAGGCACCTGCACACTGCGCTGCGACGCCAGCGCACGTGCGGCTGGGTCAGGAACGTACCCGAGTTGCTGGGCGGCATCCTTCACGCGCTGTACCAGTTCCTGCGCGACCCCGCGTTCGCCCCGCAGTGCGCGCGAGGCGGTGATGGGACTCACGCTGGCAAGCCTGGCGACATCGCTCAGGGTGGTGCGCCCGCTGGAGCGGCGTCTTGCATCTGGTTTGTTCAAGGGTAAACCCGCAATCGGTGGTGAGGAGGATCTGGTTAGGATAGCGCTGTCCATGCGCTGTGACAACCAGTTCCAAGCGACATGGACGTGCTGCAGCTCGCAGCAGAGTTTATTTTGACGCATCCGTGAGGGATGCTTTTTTACAGGTTCATTGGATAGCGCTACCAATCATGGATGTTGCCCCTTTTTCCTTGTCTCTGGTCGTGATGGGCGTCGCGGGGTGTGGCAAGTCCAGCCTGGGTGCGGCGCTGGCCGCTGCCGAGCGCCTGCCGCTGATCGAGGGCGATGACCACCACAGCCCGGCCAGCCTGGCGAAGATGCGCCAGGGCATTGCCCTGACCGACAGCGACCGCGAAGGCTGGCTCCAGACACTGGGGCAGTTGCTCCAGGCGCGTCCGGAGGGGGCCGTGCTGACGTGCTCCGCCCTGAAGAAGAGTTACCGCGACCGGCTTCGCGCGGCGTGCCCTGCGCTGCGGTTTGTGTACCTGGACATCGACCGGATCACCGCAGGCCAGCGTGTGGCTGCCCGCGCAGGCGTCCATTTCTTCTCGGCGGCGCTGGTGGACAGCCAGTTTGCAACGCTGGAGTCGCCAGTGGGAGAGCCAGGGGTCCTGCGTGTGGATGCGCTGGCGCCTCTGACCACCCTCCAGCAGCAGGTCTCTGCCTGGATCATCCCCGCGGAGGCCGCATGAGCGATTCCGACCTTCTTGCCGGCACTCGCGCTTCGCGAAGCCGGGGGCGTCTCGAAAAAACCGCCCATGTACTGATGGCTGGCTGCCTGGCCGTGATGGCGCTGGCGGTGTTCGTCAACGTGGTGCTGCGCTACGGCTTTGGCAGCGGTATCGCTGCCAGCGAAGAGCTTTCGCGCCTGCTGTTCGTGTGGATGGTGTTCATCGGAGCGGCGGCAGCCTACCCGGCGGGCGAGCACATGGCGTTCACGAGCCTTGCGGGGCTGCTGGCAAAACGCCGCGCTGCCTTTGCCCTGCTGACGGCCCTGGTGCGCGTGCTGGTGCTGGCCGCCTGCGCCATGCTGGGCTGGGGCGCCTGGCAGCAGGTGGTCGTGGGCTTGGGCAGCCATTCGGTGGTGCTGGGCTATTCAGCCGCACTGCTGCCGTTGCCCGCGCTGCTGTGCGCGGTGGCCATCGGTGCCATGGCGCTGCTCGAACTTCTTCAACGCAAGCCGCTGGACCTGGGTCACGGCGCCGAGGTGGAATGACCATGATGCTCCCCATCGGGGCTGAAGCGCAGGCCTTCATCGTTTTCTCGCTGGGCATGCTGGTGCTGATGGCGACCGGCATGAACATGGGCCTCGCCCTGGTGCTCACGGGCGCCGGCATGGCCTGGGTGCTCGACTTCTGGGACACGCAGCTGCTGGCCCAGAACCTGGTGGCGGGGGTGGACAGCTTTCCGCTGCTGGCCGTGCCGTTCTTCATTCTTGCCGGTGAGTTGATGAACTCGGGCGGTATCAGCCGCCGCATCATCGACATGGCCCAGGCGTGGGTGGGGCACATTCGTGGCGGCCTGGGCTATGTGGCCATTGGCGCCGCGGTGCTCATGGCCAGCATGAGCGGCTCTGCCCTGGCAGACACCGCTGCGCTGGCCACCATCCTGCTGCCCATGATGCGCCAGCAGGGCTACCCGATGAACACGTCTGCCGGGCTGATTGCCTCGGGCGGCATCATCGCGCCCATCATCCCGCCGTCAATGCCGTTCGTGATCTACGGCGTGACGACCAACACCTCCATCTCGGCGCTCTTCGTGTCGGGCATCGTGCCGGGGCTGATGATGGGCGCGGGGTTGATCTTTGCCTGGCGCTGGGTGCTGCGCGGCATGGACCTGCCGCAGGGCGAGCCACTGCCCATGAAGACACGCCTGCGCGCCACGGCCCGCGCCTTCTGGGCGCTGCTGATGCCGCTCATCATCATCGGCGGCATGAAGTCAGGCGTGTTCACGCCCACCGAGGCGGCAGTGGTGGCCGCGTTCTACGCGCTGGCGGTGGCCCTGTTCATTCACCGCGAGATGAAGTTCACCGAGGTTTATGGCGTCCTGGTGCGTGCTGCCATGTGCCGGGGCGCAGGTCGCCAGCTACATGATCACGCTGGCCGACCTGCCCAATGTGCTCACCAGCTGGCTGGGCCCGCTGGTGGACAACCCCCGCCTCTTGATGGCCGTGATGATGATCGTGCTGGTGCTCATCGGTACCGCGCTCGACCTCACGCCCACCATCCTGATCTTCGCGCCGGTGATGCTGCCGATTGCCGTCAAGGCTGGCATCGACCCCGTGTACTTCGGCCTGATGTTCGTGCTCAACGGCGCCATTGGCCTGATCACTCCGCCGGTGGGCACCGTGCTCAATGTGGTGGCCGGGGTGGGGCGCATCTCGATGCACAGCGTCATCAAGGGCGTCAATCCGTTTTTGTTCACCTACGTGCTGATTCTTGCCCTGCTGGTCGCATTCCCGCAGATCGTGACCGCTCCGGTTCTGTGGATGCGTTGACGATGCTGCACCATTTTTTCCCGTGCCTTTCTTTCCCTTGCCAATGGAGACAACCATGAAAACTTTCCGTCGCACCCTGCTCGCCGCACTGTCGGTGGCTGCCCTTGCCGCTTCGTTCCAGGCCGCTGCCCAGGACTTCAAGCCGCGCATCATCCGCTTTGGCTACGGCCTCAATGAAGTGTCCAACCAGGGCCGCGCCACCAAGCTCTTTGCCGAAGAAGTCGAGAAGGCATCGGGCGGCAAGATGAAGGTACGCGCCATTGGTGCTGCGGCGCTGGGCTCGGACGTGCAGATGCAGCAGGCCCTGATCGGCGGCGCGCAGGAAATGATGGTGGGCTCCACCGCCACGCTGGTGGGCATCACCAAGGAAATGGCGATCTGGGACACGCCGTTCCTGTTCAACAACGCCAAGGAAGCCGATGTGGTGCTGGACGGCCCGGTAGGCCAGAAGGTGATGGACAAGCTGCAGGAAAAAGGCCTGGTGGGCCTGGTGTACTGGGAGAACGGCTTTCGCAACCTCACCAACAGCAAGCGCCCGGTCAACAAGCTCGAAGACATGGATGGCATCAAGCTGCGCGTGATGCAGAACAATGTGTTCCTAGACAGCTTCAAGACCCTGGGTGCCAACGCGGTACCGCTGCCGTTCTCCGAACTTTTCACCGCGCTGGAAACCAAGACGGTGGACGGCCAGGAGAACCCTTACAACACCATCCTGTCGAGCAAGTTCTATGAGGTGCAAAAGTACCTCACCGTCACCAACCACGTCTACAGCCCCTGGATCGTGCTGGTGAGCAAGAAGTACTGGGATGGCCTCTCGAAAGCTGAGCAGAAGGTGCTGCTGGACGCTGCAAAAAAGAGCCGTGACTTCGAGCGCCAGGACACGCGCGCCGAGGCCGACAAGGCGCTGGCGGATCTGAAGGCCAAGGGCATGCAGGTCAACGAGTTGCCCGCCGCCGAAGCCAACCGCATGCGCGAGAAGCTCAGCACCGTCAACGCCAGCATTGCCGCCAATGTGGGCGAAAGCCTGTGGAAGGAAGTGCAGGGCGCCGTGGCGCAGGCCCGCGCCGGCAAATAGCCAAGCCGCCGGCAGGCCGCACGGTCTGCCACCGGGGCTGATGCCCCTTGCGCGGGAACGCAGCGCGCATGAAAAAAAGGCCACGACCCGTGAGGGCCCTGGCCTTTTGCATTCCGTGACGGCAGGCCGCCATGGCCTGCCCGGCACCCCGATTACAGGGAGCCGATTTCGCCAGCGGAAATCTTGCCGCTGCGCAGGGCGTCGGCAGCCTGTGCGCTCACGGCGCTGCGGTCTGCGGTGGATGTGAATGCCAGCACGCGGGAGCCGGCGGGAACGGTGCTGCTGTTCTTGGCCACGGTAGCGGCTTCTGCAGCCACTTCAGCGCGGGTGCGGCTCGTATCAAACTTCGTGGCGAACTGCGAGGCATCGGCCTCATCAGCCATGGCGCCAAACGAAGCGAAAGCAGCCACAGCGGCGATGGACAGGAAACGTGCGGACTTGTTCATGGTGAAACTCCAGTAAATCAGATCAGTGAATAAGAGATAAAACCCAGGCACCTTGGAATACGCCCCAGGGCGTGTGCCGGATTCAAAAAACTTGCGAAAGCGATCAGCCGCGCTCGCCCGAAGGAATCTGGCCGGTGCGAACCGCGTCAGCAGCCTGTGCACGCACGGCACTGCGGTCGGCCGAGCTCTGGTA
>LNEG01000207.1 GCA_001464865.1 Burkholderiales bacterium Ga0074133 | reverse complement strand
ACATGCAGCGGGAACTGTGCGCTCTTGCCCATCGCGCCGATGAACAGGCAGATGCAGATCACCGTGATCAGCATCCAGTCGGTACCCGGGAACGCCATGCCGCCCAGCTCACCCGACTTGGCAAACACTTCGCTGTAGTTCAGCGTGCCAGCATACGCCGCAATAAGGCCGATGCCCAGGATGAACCCGAAGTCACCGACGCGGTTCACCAGGAACGCCTTCATGTTCGCGAAAATCGCTGTAGGCTTGTTGAACCAGAAGCCGATCAGCAGGTACGACACCAGGCCCACAGCTTCCCAGCCAAAGAACAGCTGCAGCAGGTTGTTGCTCATGACCAGCATGAGCATCGAGAACGTGAACAGGGAGATGTAGGCAAAAAAGCGGTTGTAGCCTTCGTCCTCTTCCATGTAGCCGATGGTGTAGATGTGAACCATCAGCGATACGAAGGTCACCACCA
>LNEG01000206.1 GCA_001464865.1 Burkholderiales bacterium Ga0074133 | reverse complement strand
CAGGAAGCCGACCTCCCTCTTCAGGCCGCCAACGACCATCCAGGTGTAGAGGGTTTCATTGAAGTAGGCACCGTCGACGGCGACGCTCTTGAGCGTCATGGCGGACAGTACAAACGACACCAGCACGCCAAGAATCGTCAGCGTATGGCTGAGCCGGCGGCCAATCCAGTTACCGCCGAATGTGGTGCCGAAAACGCCGGCCAGCAGCGCGCCTGCCAGCGGGGCCAGCGGAACCGCCAGAAGCGTTGATGCAGAGAGGGTTTGACTCATTCTTGAGGACCTTGCGAATACCGGTAGCTCATCAACCCTTGAGGGTGTTGAGGTCTTCAGCGTTGATGCTGGTCTTGTTGCGGAACAGCAGCACCAGGATGGCAAGCCCGATGGCCGACTCGGCCGCAGCCACCGTCAGGATGAAGAACACGAACACCTGCCCGTGCATGTCACCGAGGTAGTACGAAAACGCCACGAAATTCATGTTGACCGCCAGCAGCATCAGCTCGATGGCCATCAGCAACACGATCAGGTTCTTGCGATTGAGGAAGATGCCGATCACGGACAGCGCAAACAGCATCGCACCCAGCGACAGGAAATGGCCCAGTGTCAACGTCATGCCTTCTTCTCCTCGGCTGCAGCCGCTGCAGGCTCTTCAGGAAGCGGCTTTTGCGTGGCGGCAACTTTCACCACCGCCAGGCGATCTGCGGCGCGCACGCGGATCTGTGCCGACGGATTGATCGCCTTGCTGTCCTTGCGCTGGCGGAGCGTGAGCGCAATGGCTGCAATCATCGCCACCAGCAGGATCACGGCTGCAATTTCAACCGGGTAGAGGTATTCGGTGTAAAGCAATTTGCCCAGCGACTTTGTGTTGGAGTACTGAACAGCCTGCCCCGCTGCGTCGAGCACTGGCGCCAGCGCCTTCGGCTCTTCCATGCCGCGGAAACCGCCCATCAGCACAGCTGCCATTTCCAGAGCGATCAGCGCACCTACGGTGGCCGCCAGCGGGAAGTGTTTCCAGAATCCCTTGCGGACGGTGTCGACATGGATATCGAGCATCATCACCACAAAAAGGAAAAGCACCATCACCGCGCCCAGGTACACCAGCACCAGCGCCATGGCCAAGAACTCCGCCTTCAGCAACAGCCAGACAGCGGCAGCCTGCGAGAACGCAAGGATGAGATAGAGCACTGCGTGCACAGGATTGCGCGCAGTGATCACCCGGAAGGCTGCAAACAGCAGCACAACCGAGAAGAGGTAGAAGAAACCAGTCTTGGCGTCCATGAATCGGGTCTTTATAGAAGTTCTGGCAGGAAGGCAGTACCAGATACCGCTCAGCGGTACTTGGCGTCCGCAGCCTTGGCGGCAGCGATCTCGCCTTCATACCGGTCGCCCACAGCCAGCAACATTTCCTTCGTGAAGTACAGGTCGCCCCGCTTTTCGCCGTGGTACTCAAGGATCTGCGTTTCAACGATCGAATCCACCGGACAGCTTTCTTCACAGAACCCGCAGAAGATGCACTTTGTCAGGTCGATGTCGTAGCGCGTGGTGCGGCGTGAGCCGTCTTCGCGCACATCAGATTCGATGGTGATTGCCAGTGCCGGGCACACGGCTTCACACAACTTGCAGGCAATGCAGCGCTCCTCGCCGTTTTCATAGCGGCGCAAGGCGTGCAGACCACGAAAACGAGGAGAAAGCGGCGTCTTCTCTTCCGGGAACTGGACGGTCACCTTCCGACGGAAAGCATAACGGCCAGTCAGGGCCATACCCTTGAGCAACTCCACGAGCATGAAGCTCTTGAAGAAGTCCTTCAGCGAGAAGGGAGCAGCAGCAGCAACAGCAGTCATTTCGCGTTCCGCCTATTTCCAGATATTCCAGGGCGACAGCAGCCACCCACCGACAAAGAGCAAATACACCAGCGTGACCGGGATGAAGATCTTCCAGCCCAGACGCATGATCTGGTCATACCGGAAGCGAGGGAAAGTCGCCCGGATCCAGATGAACATGGAAACCACCAAGAACGTCTTCAGACCCAGCCAGATCCAGCCTGGAATCCAGTTGAAGAATACGCTGTCGATCGGGGGCAACCAGCCGCCCAGGAACATGATCGCCGCAAGAATGGACACCAGCCACATGCTGGCGTACTCGGCCAGGAAGAAGATGGCAAAGCCCATGCCCGAGTACTCGACCATGTGGCCGGCCACGATTTCAGCTTCGCCTTCGACCACGTCGAACGGATGGCGGTTCGTTTCAGCGACGCCCGAGATCAGGTAAACCAGGAAGATGGGCAGCAGAGGCAGCCAGTTCCAAGACAGGAATGTGAGGCCGTTGTCAGCCGCCATGCCCCGGCCCTGACTCATCACGATCTCGGTCAGGTTCATGCTGCCCGACACCATGATCACGACGAGGAAGCAGAAACCCATGGCGATTTCGTAGCTCACCATCTGCGCCGAAGCCCGCAGCGCGCCAAGAAACGCGTACTTCGAGTTGGAGGCCCAGCCTGCAATGATCACGCCATAGACCTCGATCGAGGTGATGGCCATGACCAGCAGCAGCCCTGCGTTGACGTTGGCCAACGCCACGTCGGGTCCAAACGGAATCACTACCCAGGCTGCCAGCGCAGGCATGATCGCCATCACCGGGCCGAGCACGAACAGACCCTTGCTGGCCGCGGCAGGCTGAATGATTTCCTTCGTCAGCAGCTTGAGCGCATCGGCAATGGGCTGAAGCAACCCGAACGGACCTACGCGATTGGGACCATGGCGGACCTGCATGAAACCCAGCAGTTTCCGCTCCCAGAGGGTCAGGTAGGCCACAGCGCCCATCAGCGGCGCAAGAATGCACACGATCTTGAGCAAAATCCAGATCACTGGCCATGCCATGGCAGACCACCAACCGTAGGGGAGGAGAGTCAGACCACCGTTGTACAGCGCGTCAATCATGCGGCCACTCCTTCATGGGCCAGGCGGGCATCCGCCGTCAGTTGCAGCGAGGGGGAACGGCGCACCAGACCATCAAGTTGATAAATGGACGCCACCACCGGGTCGGTCGAGGTACCTGTAGCGGCAAGTGCGGCAGCGCTGACGGCGTTGGACAGCTGGTCGGCGGGGATGTGCGTGACAGAACCAGCAGCCGCATTGGTGGCGCGCGCCAGGACATCGGTTGATGTCTCGAAATCAAAACCGGCCACACCCAGCAGGTTGGCGAGTACACGCAGGACCTTCCAAGCAGGACGCGTTTCGCCCAGCGGACGCACGACGGCGTGAAAGCTCTGCAAACGCCCTTCGGCATTTGCGAAGGTACCCGAAGTCTCGGTGAACGGGGCAATCGGCAGCAGCACGTCGCTGAATTCGAGGTTGCACTTGAACGGGCTCAACGTGACCACCATCTCGGCGCCGGACAGCGCTTGAATGGACTGCTGGCCAGCGGCCGAATCCGCTACCGGCTCGGTGTTGAGCAGCAGCGCGGCCTTGAGCCCTCCTGCCAGCATCTGGCCGGCGTTCAGGCCACCGTTCACGGGATAGGCACCAGCAAACTGTGCGCCGACGGTATTGGCAGCTTCGGTGAGGAAACCCACCGTGGCACCCGTCTGGTTACCGATCCAGTTGGCGAGCGCGAGCAGCTCGCTGGCATGCGCATGGTGCGCCGCAGCGTTGCCTAGCAACACAGCCTTGCGCTCACCACCCAGCAAAGACCGGGCAATCGCCAGCGCACTTTCATCGCTGGCAGGTGCGCCCGCAGGAGCTGCAACGCCCTTTTCTTGTGCGACTGCAGAGGCGATGGCACCCAGCGTAGAGAGCCACTGCGCCGCGGGCTTTACCAGCGAGCCATGAAGTGACATCGCCCAGTCGGGCTCATGCGCGCCGATGGCTGAAACTTGTGCACCATGGCGGACCGCCTGGCGCACGCGCAGCGCAAACAGGGGATGGTCCTTCCGGAGGTTGGAGCCGATGACCAGTGCGCGCTGCAGGGTGGACAACGATGCAATCGAGGTTCCGAGCCAACGAACGCCTTGCGGCGCTGCAAACTCTGCGTTGCGAAGGCGGTAGTCAATGTTGTCGCTGCCAAGGCCGCGCACCAGCGAAGCGGCCAGGTACAGCTCTTCCAGCGTGCTGTGCGGACTCACCAGCGCGCCGATGCTCTGTGCGCCGTGGTCGTTCTTGATGTTCTTGAGGCCGTTGGCGACGTACTCCAGCGCCGTCTGCCAGTCCACTTCCTTCCACACCCCGCCCTGCTTGAGCATGGGCTGGGTCAGGCGGTCGTCGCTGCTCAGGGCCTCGTACGAAAATCGGTCACGGTCCGCAATCCAGCATTCGTTCACGGCTTCGTTTTCAAACGGAAGCACGCGCAAAACCTTGTGGTTCTTGACCTGGACAATCAGGTTCGCGCCCGTGGAGTCGTGGGGGCTAACTGAGCGGCGGCGGGACAGCTCCCACGTACGCGCGCTGTAGCGGAAAGGCTTGCTGGTCAGCGCACCCACCGGGCAAATGTCGATCATGTTGCCCGACAGTTCAGAGTCCACCGTGTCACCGGCAACCGTCGTGATCTCGGAATGTTCACCGCGGTGAATCATGCCCAGCTCCATCACACCGGCCACTTCCTGGCCAAAGCGTACACAGCGGGTGCAATGAATGCAGCGGCTCATCTCCTGCATGGAGATCAGCGGGCCAACGTCCTTGTTCAGGACGACGCGCTTTTCCTCGGCATATCGCGATGCAGAGCCGCCGTAACCGACGGCCAGATCCTGCAGCTGACACTCGCCGCCCTGATCGCAAATGGGGCAATCCAGCGGGTGATTGATCAGCAGGAACTCCATCACGGACTGCTGAGCCTTGATGGCCTTTTCGCTCTTCGTACGGACGATCATCCCCTGCGTCACGGGCGTGGCGCAGGCGGGCATGGGCTTCGGAGCCTTCTCCACCTCAACCAGGCACATGCGGCAGTTGGCAGCGATGGAGAGCTTCTTGTGATAGCAGAAGTGGGGAATGTAGGTGCCGGCCTTTTCGGCTGCGTGCATCACCATGCAGCCTTCGGCGACTTCCACTTTCTGACCGTCAAGTTCTATTTCAACCATATGTTTTCCCGCGATCAGACGGAGGCCGCTGTGCGCGACGCCCCACTCTGGATCATTGCCTCGAACTCGGGGCGGAAGTGCTTGATCATTGCGCGGACCGGCATGGCGGCAGCATCGCCCAGTGCGCAAATCGTGCGGCCTTGGATGTTGTCAGCCACCGAGTTGAGCAGATCCAGATCGGCATCGCGTCCGTGACCGTGTTTGATGCGGTCGATCACCCGCCACATCCAGCCCGTACCTTCACGGGATGGCGTGCACGGGCCACAGGACTCGTGCATGTAGAAGTACGAAAGCCGCAACAGGCCCTCCACCATGCAACGCGAGTCGTCCATCACGATGACCGCGCCAGAACCGAGCATGGAGCCGGCCTTGGCGATGGAGTCATAGTCCATCGTGCATTCCATGATGATGGAAGCAGGCAACACGGGCGAAGACGATCCGCCGGGGATCACAGCCTTCAGCTGGCGCCCCTTGCGCACACCACCGGCCAGTTCCAGCAGCTTGGAGAACGGGGTGCCCAATGGAACTTCGTAGTTGCCGGGCTTCTCGACGTCACCGGACACCGAGAAAATTTTCGTACCGCCGTTATTGGGCTTGCCGCAGGCAAGGTACGCAGCGCCGCCATTGCGGATGATCCACGGTACCGCGGCAAACGTTTCGGTGTTGTTGATCGTGGTCGGCTTGCCGTAGAGCCCAAAGCTGGCCGGGAAAGGCGGCTTGAAACGGGGCTGTCCCTTCTTGCCTTCCAGCGACTCCAGCAAAGCGGTTTCCTCACCGCAGATGTACGCGCCAAAACCATGTGCGGCGTGCAGCTGGAAGCTGAAGTTGCTGCCCAAAATTTTGTCGCCCAGGTAGCCCGCAGCGCGAGCCTCTTCCAGCGCCTCTTCAAACCGGTCATAGGTCTGAAAGATTTCGCCGTGGATGTAGTTGTAACCCACCGAAATGCCCATCGCGTAGGCTGCGATGATCATCCCTTCGATCACGATATGCGGGTTGAACTGCAGGATGTCTCGGTCCTTGCAGGTACCCGGCTCGCCCTCATCGGAATTGCAGACCAAGTACTTTTGCCCTGGGAATGAGCGGGGCATGAAGCTCCACTTGAGACCAGTCGGAAAACCTGCGCCGCCACGACCACGGAGACCCGATTCCTTGACGGTGGCAATCACCTGGTCCTGCGTCAGACCTTCGGCGCCATCAAGGCCAAGAATACGGCGAAGCGCCTGATAGCCACCCCGAGCCTCGTAGTCCTTGATGCTCCAGTTCGTTCCATCAAGGCCCGCATAAATCTGCGGCTCGATATGGCGGTCATGAAAACAGGTCTGGACGCCTGTCGCCTGGAACTGCGAAAGAATCTGTGCTGCGGTGGTGGTCATCACTCGCCCTTTGCCTGGGTCGACGAAACAGCTTCGAGGCTGCCACGAAGCCCGTCAATGAGTTGGTCCAGCTTGTCGCTATCCATGAAACTGCACATTGCGCGGTCGTTCACGAGCATGACGGGCGCATCAGCACAGGCGCCCAGACACTCCGACTGCTGAAGTGTGAACAGGCCGTCGGCGGTCGTTTCACCGGCAGAAATGCCGAGCTTGTGCTCAAGATGGTGCAGCGCTTTTTGACCGTCACGCAACTGGCACGGCAGGTTGGTGCAGACGTTCAGCTTGAACGCGCCCACCGGCCGCTGGTTGTACATGTTGTAAAACGTCGTGACTTCGCGCACGGCGATCTGCGGCATGCCCAGATATTCGGCGATCACGGCTTCGCTTTCGGTGCTGACGGAGCCTTGTTCCTGCTGGACGATGGCCAGACAAGCCATGACCGCCGACTGTTTCTGGTCGGCTGGGTACTTGGCGACCTCACGGGCAAAGCGCGCGCGCGTGGCTTCGGTAATCATCGGTCAATCTCTCCGAACACGATATCCATGGTGCCAATGATGGCCACGGCATCCGCGATCATGTGACCGCGTGCCATTTCGTCAAGCGTCGCCAGATGAGCGAAACCGGGCGCGCGGATCTTCAGACGGTAGGGCTTGTTGGCGCCATCGCTCACGATGTAGATGCCAAACTCGCCCTTGGGATGCTCGACGGCCGCATATGCCTCGCCTTCGGGCACGCGGAAGCCTTCTGTGAAGAGCTTGAAATGGTGGATCAGCTCCTCCATGTTTGCCTTCATCGATTCGCGGGCTGGTGGAGCGATTTTGTGGTTGTCGGTGATGACCGGGCCGGGGTGAGCGCGCAGCCAGTCCACGCATTGCTTGATGATGCGGTTCGATTCGCGCATTTCCTGCACGCGCACCAAATAGCGGTCGTAGCAGTCGCCAGTCTTGCCCACGGGCACGTCGAAGTCGACGCGGTCGTACACATCGTAGGGCTGGGTCTTGCGCAGGTCCCATGCGATGCCCGAGCCCCGAAGCATCGGACCCGTCATGCCGAGATTCAGTGCGCGTTCAGGTGGCACCACGCCGATGCCCACCGTACGCTGCTTCCAGATGCGGTTATCCGTCAGCAGGGTTTCGTATTCGTCCACGCAGGCGGGGAAACGGCGCGTGAAATCGTCGATGAAATCCAGCAGCGAACCCTGGCGATTCTGATTCATCACCTCCAGCGCCTTGGCGTTTTTGATCTTGCTGACCTTGTACTGCGGCATGCTGTCCGGTAGGTCGCGGTACACGCCGCCCGGGCGGAAATAGGCGGCATGCATGCGCGCGCCCGAAACCGCTTCGTACATATCGAACAGGTCTTCGCGCTCGCGGAAGGTGTAGATCAGGATCGTGGAACTGCCGCAATCGTTGCCGTGCGAACCCAGCCACATGAGGTGGTTCAGCAGCCGCGTGATTTCCGAAAACATGACGCGGATGTACTGGGCACGCTCGGGCACTTCCAGCCCCAGCAGCTTTTCGATGGCCAGGCAGTACGCATGCTCGTTGCACATCATGGACACGTAGTCCAGACGGTCCATGTACGGCAACGACTGGATGTACGTCTTGTGCTCCGCCAGCTTTTCGGTGGCACGGTGGAGCAGACCGATGTGCGGGTCTGCACGCTGCACCACTTCGCCGTCGAGCTCCAGCACAAGGCGCAGCACGCCGTGAGCGGCTGGATGCTGCGGCCCGAAGTTCAGGGAATAGTTCTTGATTTCAGCCATGATGGATCACATGAGGCGCGAGGCGACTCAGTGCAGGCCTCCATATTTTTCTTCACGGATGATGCGCGGGGTGATTTCACGAGGCTCAATGGAAACCGGCTCGTACACCACGCGCTTTTGCTCGGCGTCGTAGCGCATTTCGACATGGCCCGACAAGGGGAAGTCCTTGCGGAACGGGTGCCCGATGAAACCGTAGTCGGTCAGGATGCGGCGCAGGTCGTTGTGACCATCGAAAACGATGCCAAAGAGGTCGAATGCCTCGCGCTCGTACCAGTTGGCCGAGTTCCACAGCTCTGACACTGAAGGCACCATGGGGAAGTCATCATCGGCGCAGAACACCTTGACGCGAACGCGCTGATTGAGGCTCACCGACAAGAGATGCGACACCACGCAATAGCGAGCACCCTCATTGGGCACATCTCCGTACGAGGAGTAATCAACGCCACACAGGTCAACGAGCTGCTCGAAACGGCAGCCTTCAGCATCGCGCAGGAGCTGCATGGCTTCCAGGTAATCCGACACCGCGACCACCACCGTCACTTCATCGAGGGCCACGTTGATTTCGCGACACCGGGAGCCCAGCGCAGCGGCGATGTTGTCCTTGAGCTTTTCAGGCCGAATGGCATATGCAGACATGGTCAACCCTTCAGACACGCGCAATGGTGTTGGTACGGCGGATCTTCTGCTGCAACTGGATGATCCCGTAGATCAGCGCTTCAGCCGTGGGTGGACAACCGGGCACGTACACGTCCACCGGGACAATACGGTCACAGCCGCGGACCACCGAGTAGCTGTAGTGGTAATAGCCACCACCGTTGGCACAGGAACCCATGGACAGAACCCAGCGGGGCTCGGACATCTGGTCGTACACCTTGCGCAAGGCGGGCGCCATCTTGTTGCAAAGCGTGCCCGCCACGATCATCAGATCGGACTGACGGGGACTGGCGCGGAACACCTCTGCACCAAAGCGGCCGATGTCATAACGAGCAGCGGCTGCGTGCATCATTTCGACCGCACAGCACGCCAGACCAAAAGTCATTGGCCAAAGCGAGCCAGTCTTGGCCCAGTTCACCACGGAGTCGTAACTCGTGGTGATGAAGCCTTCCTTCATCACGCCTTCAATCATTGCATCATCCTTGTTGCAGCCTGCTCATTCCCAATCGAGGGCGCCCTTTTTCCACTCGTAGGCGAAACCGACGACCAGAATGGCCAGGAAAATGACCACCGCCACAAAGCCGGTCATGCCAACTTCATGGAGGGCGATTGCCCAGGGAAACAGAAAGGCGATTTCGAGATCGAAAAGAATGAAGAGAATGGCCACCAGGTAGTAGCGCACGTCAAACTTCATGCGAGCGTCTTCGAAGGCTTCGAAGCCGCATTCGTAAGGGGAGTTTTTGGCGTCATCCGGCCGGTTGGGACCGAGGATGTAACCCAGGGCCAGTGGGACAACGCCAACGGCGATGCCAACCAAGATGAACAAAAGGACGGGGAGGTACTGATCGAGGTTCATCTTGAGGATGTGCTCACCGCTGTGGACTGACCCGTCAGACCCCTTGTGCGGGGCGTGCGGGCTGTCCTTTGTTTGGTGCCGTCGGCGAGACTCGAACTCGCACAGCTTTCGCCACTACCCCCTCAAGATAGCGTGTCTACCAATTTCACCACGACGGCTGATTTTTGTATCTGGATGGCATGAGGACCTTGCGGTTTTGGCTTTCCAGACAATCCGGAATTCTACTCCGGAAAAACCCTGCTCCGGTTCGGAGCAGGCAATTTTGTAAAGTTTATTTGGTCGGAATCTGCGCCGCACCGGATGCCGGTGCAGCAGGCGCAATGGCCGCATCCGATGCCGGAGCGCCCGCTGCGGGAGCGACCGCCGCAGGCGTGTCAAGCACGCTACCCGAACCAGCCGGGCGCGCATTCCCGAAGTAAGCCAGGGCCAGGGTCGCCACAAAGAAGACGGCTGCCAGGACAGCCGTTGTACGCGAGAGGAAGTTCGCACTGCCGCTTGCACCAAAAAGGCTACCCGAACTGCCGCTGCCAAAAGCCGCACCCATGTCTGCACCCTTGCCATGCTGGATGAGGATCAGACCAATCATCCCGAGGGCGGTCAACATCTGGACGGCCAACACCACATTCACGATCACGTTCATTCTCTGTTCACTCCTGATTGAATAATTTGTGCAGCGCTCGACTCAACGCGCTGCATGGATGATCTGCAGAAAGTCTGGGGCCTTCAGCGACGCTCCGCCGACCAGCCCACCATCAATGTCCGCCTGAGCCAGCAACTGTGCCGCGTTGGTCGCGTTCATGCTTCCGCCGTACAGAAGGCGAATGCGGTCTGCTTGCTCGCTCGCAGCTGCAAGCTGCGTTCGCAGCACGGCGTGAACCGCCTGCGCCTGCTCAGGCGATGCCGTACGGCCGGTACCGATAGCCCAGACAGGCTCGTAAGCCACCACGATTTCGCTGATGCAATGCCCATTAAGGTGAATAACCGCCGCGAGCTGGCGCTTGACCACAGCCTCGGTCTCACCAGCCTCACGCTCGCCCAGCGTCTCGCCTACGCAGACGATGGGCGTGATACCCGCCGCCAGTGCACGTTGCGCCTTCTGGGCCACATCGGCGTCTGATTCGTGGTGATACTGGCGACGCTCGGAGTGACCCACCAGCACATAGCGGACACCCAATTCCCTGAGCATCGATGCTGATACTTCGCCGGTGTAGGCGCCAGAGTCATGTGCCGAAACGTCCTGCGCAGCAACGGCGATTGCCGAACCGGACGCCAGCGATTGAACCTGCGCCAGGTAAGGAGCGGGTACTGCCACTGCGACATCGCACTGTGCGTCGGCCATACCGGCAGCGATGGCTGCGAGCAATGCCTGATTGGCAGCCAGGCTGCCGTTCATCTTCCAGTTACCTGCTATGAGTTTTCTCTTCTTGGACTGCATGGTTGACTGCGTGGCGATTACCACGTCAAAACGATCTTGCCGATATGCTGACCGGACTCCATGAGGACATGGGCCTGAGCGGCGTCTGCCGCTGCAAACGTGCTGTGAATCACTGGCTTTATCGCACCTGAAGCGAGCAGGGGCCATACACGCTCGCGCAGCGCGCGTGCGATGGCACCCTTGAACGCGACCGGACGCGGACGCAGCGTTGAACCCGTGATGGTGAGGCGGCGACGCAGCACGAGGCCTGCATTGAAACCGCTCTGGATACCGCCCTGGACCGCGATGATCACTATGCGACCATCTTCGGCAAGGCACTCCACCTCGCGAGCAACGTAGTCACCACCGACCATGTCGAGCACCACATCGACACCCTTACCGGCTGTGATGCGTTGCACCTCGGACACGAAGTCCTGAGCTTTGTAGTTGATGGCGTGGTGAGCACCCATCGACAGGCAGGCAGAGCACTTGGCATCGTTGCCGGCGGTAACGATCACCGTAGCACCGAAAGCCCGCGCCAACTGGATCGCCGTCACGCCAATGCCACTGGTGCCGCCCTGAATCAGCAGAGTCTCCCCGGGCTGCAGCCGGGCGCGATCGAACACATTGCTCCACACCGTGAAAAACGTCTCAGGCAGGGAGGCCGCTTCAACGTCACTCAGCCCGTCAGGCACAGGAAGACACTGGACAACCGGGGCCACACACCACTGCGCATAGCCACCGCCCGCCACCAGTGCACATACTCGGTCACCAATGCGAAACCCCGCCTCCGCCATTGCAGCCGCATTGCCCGCCTCAATGACGCCCGCGACCTCCAGACCCGGCAGGTCGGATGTGCCAGGCGGCGGGGCATAGTGCCCCAAACGCTGCAGCACATCCGGGCGATTGATGCCACTCGCGCTGACGCAGATGAGCAACTCGCCTGCACCCGCCTGCGGCACCGGCCGCTCGCCCAAACGCAGGACGTCGGGGGCACCAAACGAAGTGATTTCTACCGCGCGCATGTGGTCGTTCATGGGTTTTTGGGGTGATATTGCTGAAAGGTGCTTAAAACATAAGCACCTGCAGCTATCAATTCAATAGCAAATGCCAAGAAACCCCTGAGGCCTGGTCAACCAGCCATCTGGTCGGACGAGCCACCGGGCGGCGTTGCCTGCTGCTGCTGCTGCTGCTCGGCAGGCTGACGCTCGCGACCATGGTCACGGCGTGGCTCACGATCGCCGCGCTCGGCGGGTGCCGGACGATCGCTTGCGCCCGCTGGACGGTCAGCCAGCACCTTCATCGAGAGCTTGACACGACCCTTTTCGTCGGTTTCCATGACCTTAACCTTCACGATCTGGCCTTCGGCCAGGTAGTCAGACACCTTCTCGACGCGTTCGTGCGCGATCTGGCTGATGTGCAGAAGGCCATCCTTGCCCGGCAGCAGGTTGATCAGTGCGCCGAAATCAAGGATCTTCGTCACTGGGCCTTCATAGATCTTGCCGATCTCGACTTCGGCAGTGATCTGCTCAATGCGGCGCTTGGCTTCATCCGCCTTGGCGTTGTCCGTCGCGGCGATGGTGATGGTGCCGTCTTCCTCGATGTTGATCTGGCAACCGGTTTCCTCGGTCAGCGCACGGATGACCGAGCCGCCCTTGCCGATCACGTCACGGATCTTCTCGGGGTTGATCTTCATCGTGTACAGCTTGGGCGCGAAGTTCGAGACCTCCGTCTTGGCTTCGCCCATTGCTTCCTGCATCTTGCCGAGGATGTGGATGCGGGCTTCCTTGGCCTGGGCCAGTGCCACCTGCAGGATTTCCTTGGTGATACCCTTGATCTTGATGTCCATCTGCAGCGCAGTGATACCTGCGGTGGTCCCGGCCACCTTGAAGTCCATGTCACCCAGGTGATCTTCGTCACCCAGGATGTCGGTCAGCACGGCAAAGCGGTTGGCGTCCTTGATCAGACCCATCGCAATACCTGCAACGTGTGCCTTCATCGGCACGCCAGCGTCCATCAGCGACAGGCATCCACCGCAGACCGAAGCCATCGACGACGAGCCGTTGGACTCGGTGATTTCAGACACCACGCGCATGGTGTAAGGAAACTCTTCCTTCGTAGGCAGCACCGCCACCAGTGCACGCTTGGCCAGACGGCCGTGGCCGATTTCGCGGCGCTTGGTCGAGCCCATGCGCCCCACTTCGCCAGTGGCGAAGGGAGGCATGTTGTAGTGCATCATGAAGCGGTCTTCGTACTCACCAGCCAATGCGTCAATTCGCTGTGCATCGCGCTCGGTGCCGAGGGTGGTCACGACCAGCGCCTGGGTTTCGCCGCGGGTAAAGAGCGACGAGCCGTGGGCACGTGGCAGCACGCTGCCGCGGATCTCGATGGGGCGCACCGTACGTGTGTCACGACCGTCGATACGCGGCTCACCGGCCAGGATCTGGCTGCGCACGATGCCAGCTTCGATATCGAACAGCATCCCTTCGACCTTGACCGCATCGAACTCGACACCATCAGCCTTCAGGGTCGACATGACCGACGCATACGCCTCGCGGCAAGCCTGCGTGCGGGCCTGCTTGTTGCGGATCTGGTAGGCAGCACGAAGCTTCTCGTCAGCGAGCGCTACAACCTTGGCGATCAGGGCCTCGTCCTTCGCAGGGGCTTCCCATTGCCACACTGGCTTACCAGCATCACGCACCAGTTCATGGATGGCGTTGATGGCCACATTGCCCTGTTGGTGACCAAACACCACCGCACCCAGCATAACTTCCTCAGACAGCTGCTGAGCTTCAGACTCCACCATCAACACGGCGGCTTCCGTACCGGCCACCACGAGGTCCATCTGCGAATTCTTGCGAGCCGTCTGACCGGGGTTCAGCACGTATTCACCGTTGATGTAACCCACGCGGGCTGCACCGATCGGGCCATTGAACGGAATGCCCGAAATGGCCAAAGCTGCACTGGTAGCAATCAGGGCTGCGATGTCGGCATCTACTTCAGGATTGAGCGAAACCGTGTGGATGACCACATGGACCTCATTGAAGAAACCCTCGGGAAACAGTGGGCGGATCGGGCGGTCGATCAGGCGGCTGGTCAGGGTTTCGTGCTCGCTGGGCTTGGCTTCGCGCTTGAAGAAGCTGCCTGGGATCTTGCCTGCGGCATAAGTCTTCTCGATGTAGTCGACCGTCAGCGGGAAGAAGTCTTGGCCGGGCTTAGCGCCCTTGGATGCCACCACCGTGGCCAGCACGACGGTGTCATCGATGTTGACAAGCACCGCACCAGATGCCTGGCGTGCAATCTCGCCAGTCTCCATGATGACGGTCTTGTCGCCCCATTGGAACGTCTTGGTAACTTTATTGAAAATGCTCATGTTCAGCTCCTTTTTTTGATAGCTGGCAGCCTAGTGCCAGCCTGAACTGGAAACGAATTCAGAACACGATGCCATTCCAGTGAAACCATCTGCCGCAAGTTGGCGATGACCCCACTGGAATGACACAGCTTCGCTCTGTTTTCCGTCTCCGAAGTAAAAAACGCCTGAGCTAGCGGACTAACCCAGGCGTTTTCGCGTGCAATACAGCTTACTTGCGCAGACCCAGCTTCGCGATCAGCGCGGTGTAGCGGTCAGCGTCCTTGGCCTTCAGGTAGTCCAGCAGCTTGCGACGACGGCTGACCATGCGCAACAGACCACGACGACCGTGGTGGTCTTTGGCGTGGGTCTTGAAGTGGGGGGTCAGTTCGTTGATGCGAGCGGTCAGCAGGGCCACTTGCACTTCTGGGCTACCAGTGTCGTTAGCGGCACGGGCATTGGCCTTGACAACTTCGGCCTTGATGGAGGATGCGATCATTTTTTTCCTTTGAGAGGCCGAGGCAGCGAACGCCGCAGGCCATGGTTTTACTTGCGCAAGCGGCTGGAAAGGCTGTTTGCGTGCGTCTTGCACTGTGCAAAACCTCTTGATTGTACCGCATCCACCTCACCACCCCGGCAGCCGCTTCGCCCTGAAGGCACCTGAGCCACCGGTACCGCCACGATCAAGCACGCGATCGTTATGGATGGACCGCACCCCATAGCGCGGACCCGGTCCAATCGATGAGGCCACCCCCTGTCGCTATCCCACACCAGCCGGACAAAGTAGACTTCGCACACCTAGAGGGGGGCGCCCATGCAACGAGACGGACATCACACCACCGCTGCCGGACTGATCACCAAAACCGTATTGCTCGCCTGCACCGCTCTTGCGGCGATAACGTTGGCGCCCCATGCTACGGCCAAGCCCGGTGACAATCAGGATACGACCACGAGGTCGGCACAGCCTCTCAAGAAAGCGCCACCAACCAAGGTAAAGGCATACAAGAGTTCCTCGGAGGAGACTGAAGCAGAGCGAAGTCGCCGGCTTTACCGAGAATGCAAAGGCATGAATAATGCGGGCGCCTGCAAGGGATACACGCGCAAATAAGAACAGGTCGATGTTCGCTGTCGTGGTCAAAAATCGTCGCTTCCAGCAATACGCGCCACGATCCGCAAGTCCGGACCCAAGCAGTCGATCGATCTGAACTGCAGCGCCTTGCCCTGGGTAAGACTGTCCATTACTCCGAGGTCGGCCATACCGTAGCCACTCCCGAGTAACGTGGGGGCGAGATACACCAGCAACTCGTCCGCCAGGCCACTTTGAATGAAGCCCCCATTCACGCTGCGCCCCGCCTCCACATGGAGTTCGTTAACGCCCCGCCGGGCCAGGTCCGACAACACCGCTTGAAGATCGAGCCCATGCTCAGCGCGCGGAGATGGAATGACCGTAGCACCCCGCTCCTCCAGTTTCCGCCTGCTGTCGCCTGCATCGGCCGGCGATGTGTAGATGTAGTGCTCCCTGCCGGTTGCGAACAGCTTTGCGCTTGACGGGGTTCGGAGCCTGCTGTCGAGGATCACAACATGGGGCTGCCGACCTGAACCCGGCAGACGAACGGTCAGCCGTGGATCGTCAGCCAACACTGTGCCGACGCCCGAAAGGATGGCACATGCACGCGCCCTCCAGGCATGCCCATCGGATCGGGCCGCCTCCGAGGTGATCCATTGGCTGAGGCCATTATCGAGCGCCGACACACCATTGAGTGACGCCGCGATTTTCAGCCGCACCCAAGGGCGCTGACGCACCATGCGGGAAAAGAACCCGATGTTCAGCTCGCGCGCTTCAGCTGCCCGCAACCCGACCACCACCTCGACACCCGCCGCCCGCAGCCTTGCAAAGCCCTGCCCAGCGACGAGCGGATTGGGGTCGCTCACGGCCGCAACGACTCTGCCTATGCCCGCCCGAATCAACGCATCGCAACAGGGGCCGGTTCTGCCAAAGTGTGCGCACGGCTCCAGCGTGACATACGCCGTGGCACCGACAACCGACACACCGCGCGACTGCGCCTCGCGCAGCGCCATTACCTCAGCATGTGCCTGCCCTGCGGGCTGCGTGCTGCCGGCCCCCAGGACATGGCCCTCGGCAGAAACAATGACGCATCCCACACGGGGGTTAGGAGACGAAATACTCATCGCCTCTCGCGCAAAGCGCAAGGCCTCGTCCATCCACCGGACATCATTCGACAGTTCCATCCAGAGATGGTACCCGTCTTGACACTGTTGAGCGGCGTCTCCAGGCCGCTGGACGGCTCTACAGACGAGCACCAGTCTTTATAAAATTCAAGCCATGAGAGCTAATCCCCATCCAATACACGTCCGCTCGCGCGGCACGAGTCCTCGCTTGTAGAAGTGCTCGTCTCTATCGTCGTGCTTTCTTTTGGACTGCTGGGAATGGTGGGGCTGCAAGCGTTTGCACTCCAGTCCAATCGGGAAGCCAAGCAACAAGGGCAGGCCGCAGTCCTCGCCAGAGAGCTCGCCGAAATGATGCGAGGCAACAAGGTGGTCAGCACTGACCCTGACGCTGCAGACAACCCCTACCTGGGCACGTTCGCTGTGGGTGCGCTGACCATGGGCGCGAATGCTGCCTACTGCTCCGGAGCCGGAACTTCGACACCATGCACCACACCGCTGGCGGTAGCCAGGGCCGAGATGACAGACTGGCTAACCCGCGTGGACACAGAACTCCCTGGAGCAAGAGTAAACATATGTTTTGACGCAGCCCCTTACGACAGCGACGGGATGCCGCAATGGACCTGTAACGCAACCGGGGCAAACGAAATTGTGGTGATCAAAATCGGCTGGACTCGCACCTCTACAGACCGGAGAGAAACTGGAGCAGCAGCATTCGAGCGAGCCTCTGACAAGCCCCCAAATGTCATATTCCCTGT
>LNEG01000205.1 GCA_001464865.1 Burkholderiales bacterium Ga0074133 | reverse complement strand
TGAGCATGGCGTCTTTTCTGGTGCTGTGGTGGCAGCTGCGCGGCAGCACGCTCAGCCCGGAACTGGCTACGGTCGCCCGGGTGGACGCCGTGGCCATGGCCCTGCTGCTGGTCGCGCTGGCGGTGCACCTGATCGGGCCCATGCCCGGCCCCGGAGCCGGCCCCGGAGCTGGTGCAGGCAGCCGTTAAGGACCCTCTGCACGCATCAGCGCGCCGTGTGCATCTGCGGCCTCGGGCGGTCTGCTGCGCAAGCAAATACTCGCAACAGCTCGACCATGGCTGCGGTGAACGTATGGCTTTGTGCGCCTTGCAGCCATCCCGATTCGCAGCGCTCACTTGCCGCTTGATTCGTGCAGAGGCTTCTTAACCAGCATCAAACGCCAGCACCACACACAGTCCTGGCGATGTGTTGCGTGCTGTCATGTGCCCGCCGTGCAGCGTCATCACGCGCCTGACGATGGCCAGCCCCAGGCCCGACCCGCTGCGTTCGCCGCCCGGGCGCGCGGTGGTGAAGAAGCGCTCGCCCAGGCGCGGCAGCGCATAGTCGGGCACGCCGGGGCCGCTGTCCTGCACGGCCACCGTCGCGCCATCGAGAATCACCCGCACCGTGCTGCCCGCGGGCGCAAAGTCGATGGCGTTGTCCAGCAGGTTGGTCAGCGCCATGGTCACGAGTTCAGCTTCCCACGGTCCGCTGCGGCCGCTGCCATGCAGTTCCAGCGTGATGCCTCTGTGCCCCGCGCGGCCTCTGGTGTGGTCGATGGCGACTGTGGCGCAGGCCTGCAGTGCCACCGGCGCACTGCCCTCGGCATGCTGGCGCTGTTCCAGTTTGGACAGCTCCAGCAGCCGGTCGATGATGCGTTGCAGGCGCTCGCTTTGCTGAACCACCTGCGTGGCGAACTCGGCGCGGTCGCCGGCGGGCAGGTCGTCCTGCAGCAGCTCGCCAGCGCCGCGGATGGCTGCCACCGGGCTCTTGAGCTCGTGGGTGAGTGCGCGCACATAGCCTTCGATGTAGTCGCGTCCTTCCAGCCGCACACGCATCCGGTCCATGGCGCGGGCGAGGTCGCCCAGCTCGCCAGGCACCTGCGGCACGGCCAGGGGGGTGGTGGCCAGCGTGCCGTCATCCCCTGCCGCCGGTCCCTGCACGCTCAGTGCGTAGTCGCGCAGGCGGCGCACGTTCCACACCATCCACAGTGTCACGGCCACGCCCACCGCGGCTGACAGCGCCAGCAGCAGCAGCCCGCCCATGAAGACCTTTCGCTCGGCCCGGTCGATGAAGCGCTGCACGGTGCGCGTGGGCTTGGCCACCGTGAGCACACCGGCAATCTCGCGCCCGCGCGGCGTTGTCACGTAAATGGGGGCCGCCACATGCATCACGCTGCTGGTGTCGTCGCCCTCCACCTCGCGGGTGGAGCGCGCGCCATACTCGCCGCGCAGCGTGCGCGCCACATCGCGCCACTGCGAGTGGTCGGCTCCCACGGCCTGGTTCTCCGAATCGAACAGCACGCTGCCCTGGGCGTCCGTCACGTAGATGCGGTAGTCCAGTGTCTGCTTGGACACGCCCCAGATGGTGGCGTCGACCGGGCGGCTGGCGTAGCGCTGCACCTGCTGCGCAAACAGGCTCTGGCCCGCTGCGCCCGCCTGCAGCCGCCCCGCGGCCAGGTCGTCGCTGGCCAGCTCGGCCAGGATGTTGGCGGTGTCCACCATCATGTCTTCCATCACCTCGCGCACGCTGGGCTTGATCTCGGCCATGAACACGCGCAGCACAAAGAATGCGGCGATGCCGTTGATGAGGAAGAACGCGAACAGAAGGCGAATGCCGAGGCGCATGGTCAACCCCCCATCGTGCCTGGGTGGCACTGGTGTTGCACCGCGGGCGAAGGCGCGCGGCGACTCAGGCGGGCTTCACACATCCAGGCAGTAGCCCATGCCGCGGTGCGTGCTGATGTACTCGCGCGCCGGGTCCATCTCGCGCAGCTTGGCGCGCAGGGTCTTGATGTGGGTATCCACCGTGCGATCGGTGCTTTCGCTGTCATCGCCCCAGGCGGCGGCCAGCAGGACATCGCGCGAATGGATGCGGCCTGCGCCCCGCAGCAGGTGCGACAGCAGCCGGTACTCGCGCCGTGTGAGTGGCAACGGCTGGCCGCGCAGGCTGATGCGCTGGCCGGTTTCGTCGTCGAGAAAGACAGTGGGCACCGCGGCAGCGATCGGGCTGCCGTGGCCTGCCCTTCGCAGCAGCGCCTTCACGCGCGCCGCCAGTTCACGCGGGCTGAAAGGCTTGGCCAGGTAGTCGTCGGCGCCCAGCTCCAGCCCCAGCACGCGGTCGATTTCCTCGCCGTGGGCGCTCAGCATCAGTACCGGTAGCGCAGCAGTGGCGGCAGCGTTGCGCAGCTCGCGCAGCAGGTCGAGCCCGCTGCCATCGGGCAGGCCCACGTCCAGCACCAGCAGGTCAAAGCGCTGCGAGGCCAGCTGCTGGCGCGCGTCGTGCACCAGCAGACTGTGCATGACGGCCAGGCCGTCCCGCTCCAGCGCATAGGCCACGGTGCGGGCGATGGCGGGATCGTCTTCGAGCAGGAGCAGCCGGGCAGTCATTTCTCAAAAAAGGTCTGGTTCTGAAATTCCGTCGCTGCCCCGGAAACTGACGCGGCCCAGGCCCGGGACGCAAGCCAAGGGTAGCCCCGCAGCGAGGGCGTCGTCCCCCTTCAAGGGGGAAGGCGCCGCAGGCGACTCAGGGGGTGGCCTGTCACCTTGCGATGAGGATCGGGAACAGCTTGCCCAGCCCGTCCGCCATCACTTCCACGGCCAGCGCGGCCAGGATCAGGCCCATCAGCCGCGTCATGACGTTGATGCCCGTCTTGCCCAGCACGCGGGCGATCGGGTCAGCCAGCGCAAAGCACACGGCGGTGGCCAGCGCGATGACCACACCGTAGCCCACCAGCGCCAGCGTCTGCCAAACACCCTGTGCGCGGTCGGCATAAATCACCACGGTGGACATGCTGGCCGGGCCGGTGAGCAGCGGGATGGTGAGCGGCACCACGGCAATCGAGCTGCCCGCGGCGGCCTTTTCGGCGCCCTCTTCGTACTCGTTGGTGGTGGGCTTGGCCTCTGCAGGCTGCGCGTTGAGCATGTTCATCGCGCTGATGAGCAGCAGCATGCCGCCGCCCACCTGAAAGCTTTCCAGCGAGATGTTGAAGAAATCCAGGATCTGCAGGCCCAGCAGCGCGCAGGCGGCAATCACGCAGAAAACGCTGAAGCTGGCCACCTGGATGGTGCGGCGCCGTTGCGGGTACGAAAAGCCCTGCGTGTAGTGGATGAAGAACGGCACGATGGCCAGCGGGTTCACGATGGCAAGCAGGGTGATCAGCGGTTTGAGGTCCATCAGCGGTCTCCGGGTACTCAGGCAAGGACATTGGCGCACGCTCTGCAGGCCGGCGTGGTCTCCTGCAAGAATGGCGCATTGGAACAGGTTCCACCGGCAGTACGCCTGCACGGGTGAGCCTGCGGATTGTGCAGGCGGTACGCGCGCATCTGCCGCACCGATCATCGGTTTTCACCACATCTTTGTTCAAGGAGCACCAGCATGGGCCAGTTTGTCGATCTCACTTCCAGCGATGGCGTCAAAGTTCCGGCCTGGGTGGCCACTCCCGATGGCGCGCCCAAGGGCGCCGTGGTGGTGCTGCAGGAGATCTTTGGCGTGAACTCGCACATCCGCGCCGTGGCCGACCGCTTCGCTGCGCGCGGCTTTCTGGCGGTGGCGCCTGCCACCTTCCATCGCGTGCAGTCGGGTGTGGAACTGGGCTACACCGCCGAGGACATGCAGGCCGGCATGGGCCTCAAAGCCGCTGTCGAGGCGCTGCCCGCACCGGGCGTGATGCCTGACATCCAGGCCGCCATCGACTACGCCGCTGCGCAAAGCGGTGGCAAGGTGGGCATCGTCGGCTTTTGCTGGGGCGGTTTGCTGACCTGGCGCTCGGCCTCCACGCTCACGGGCCTGTCGGCCGCCGTGCCCTACTACGGCGGCGGCGTGACCACGCCCGACGAAGCGGCCCGCACGCCCCAGGTGCCGGTGCTGGCGCACTTTGGCGAGCGCGACCACTGGATTCCGGTGGACAGCGTGCAGGCCTTTGCCCGCGCCCAGCCCGGTGTGGAAGTGCACATCTACTCGGCCGACCACGGCTTCAACTGCGACCAGCGCGGCAGCTACGACGAGGCCGCCGCCATGGTCGCCCGCGACCGCACATTGGCCTTCTTCGACCGCCACCTGGCGTGAGCTGAGGGCACGGGCCGCATCGCTGCGGTCGTGCAGCGCTGAAACAGTCAAGGACACCGCCATGGCAGTCAAAACCCCGGTTTTCAAGCGTTTTAGCCCTGAGGTGCTGGTTTTGATTGCCCTCATAGCTATTCTTTTAATAGCAAAAGGCGCCCCTGCCATGGCGGCGGGCTACACCGGCCCGCTGTTCGACGCCCACCTGCACTACAACGATGAGGCCTGGGACGGCAAGGTCGGCCCGCACCCGCCGGCCGATGTGCTGGCCCGCATGAAGGCATCGCAGGTGCGGGGCATCCTGGCCAACTCGCGGCCCAACGCCGGGTCGCTGGCGCTGGCGGGCCTGCCGCAGATGCGCGAGGCGGGCATCACGGTGGTGCCCTTTGTGCGCCTGTACCGCAACCGGGCCGACTACAGCACCTGGTTTGCCGACGAGACCATCCACACCATGGTGCTCGACGAACTGGCCCGCGGCACCCCCGCCGGGCCCTACCGCGGCATCGGCGAATTCCACCTGTATGACAGCGCCAACGCCAACGGCCCGGTCGCCAAAAAGCTGATGGTGCTGGCCGAGCAGAGCAGCCTGGTGGTGCTGGCGCATGTGGACGATGCCGCCATCGACCTCCTCATGGCCCACACCCCGTCGCAGGGCCGCAGCATGCAGCTGATCTGGGCCCACACCGGCATCGGTGGTGCGCCGGTGGAGCGGGTGGACACGCTGATGGCGCGCTACCCTGGCCTGGTGGGCGAGCTGTCGTACCGGCCCGGCCTGGTGTGCGACAACGACCAGCTGTGCCCCGCTTGGCGTGCGCTGCTGCTCAAGTACCCCGACCGCTTCGTCATTGGCTCCGACACCTGGGTGAACCAGCGCTGGCAGTACTACGAAAGCCTGATGCAGGGCTACCGCACCTGGCTGGGCGGCCTGCCGGCCGATGTGGCGCAAAAGGTGGCCTGGGGCAACGCGGCGCGGCTGTTTGGGCTGGCAGCCCATTGAAGCTGCGCGGGTGGCTCAGGCCAGCTTGAACTGGTTCACGCTTTCTGCCAGTGCGATGGCCTGTTCGCGCAGGTTCTCGGCGGCGGCGGCGGATTCTTCGACCAGCGAGGCGTTCTGCTGCGTCATCCGGTCGAGTTCGGCCACGGCCACGTTCACCTGCGAGATGCCATTGCTCTGCTCGCCGGTGGCATGCGTAATCTCCTGGATCAGCGTCTGCACCTCATGCACGCTGCCGACCACGCGGGCCATGGTGTTGCCCGCTTCAGCCACCTGGGCCGAGCCTGCCTCCACGCGCTCGACCGACGCCTGGATCAGTGTCTTGATCTCGCGCGCCGCCTCGGCACTGCGGCTGGCCAGGTTGCGCACCTCGGTGGCCACCACGGCAAAGCCACGGCCCTGCTCGCCGGCGCGGGCGGCTTCTACCGCAGCGTTCAGCGCCAGGATGTTGGTCTGGAAGGCAATGCCGTCAATCACGCCGATGATGTCGGCAATCTGGCGCGACGACTCGGTGATGCCGTTCATGGTGTCCACCACGCGGGCCACGGCCTCGCCGCCCTGGGCAGCCACGGCGCTGGCCTGGTTCGCGCGCTCGGCCGCCTTGCGGGCGGCTTCGGCGTTGTGGGCCACCGAGCCGGTCAGCTCTTCCATGCTGGCGGCGGTTTCTTCCAGGTTGGCGGCCGTGCTTTCGGTGCGGCTGCTCAGGTCCATGTTGCCGCTGGCGATCTGCTCGCTGGCCTGGGCCAGCTGTTCGGTGGCGCTGTGCACGGTCTGCAGGGTACCGACCAGGCCCTGGCTCATATCTTTCATCGCCTGCAGCAGGTGGCTGATCTCGTCGGTGCCCTTGATGGTGATCTTCTGCGACAGGTCCCGCTGCGCAATGGCCTGTGCCACTAGGATGGCCTTGTTCAGCCCCTTGGACACCGTGCGGTACACGTTGCGCACCAGCAGCAGGTTGATGGCCAGCGCCATCACCACCACCGCAGCGGTGCGCCACACGCTGGCCAGAAACTGCGCCCGCAGGTCGTCGGCATACACGCCCGAGCCCAGCACCCAGCCCCAGGGCGCAAAGCCCTTCACGTACGAGATCTTGGGCGCGGGCTTGTCCTGGCCCGGCTTGGGCCACTGGTATTCCACCAGACCGCCGCCGTCGCTTTTCTGCGCGCGCTGGGCAAACATCACAAAGACCGCCTTGCCATCGGGGTCCTTGATGCCCGAGCCGTCCTTGCCATTGAGGTCGGGGCGGAAGGGGTGCATGACCACGCGGGCGTTCATGTCCTGCAGCCAGAAGTATTCGTTGCCCGAGTAGCGCACCGTCTGCAGCGCCTGGTGTGCCATCTGCTGGGCTTCTTCGCGGGTGTGGCGTCCTGACGTTTCCAGCTGGTGGGCCCAGGTCAGGACCGAGTGGCCCACTTCCACCGTCTGGCGCACGGCGGTCTCGCGGTCGCGGCGGGTGTCCTGGTACTGGCTCAGCAGCATGTACGCCGAAACGGCAATGAGGATCAGGGTGCTCACGGCAGCCATCAGACGGAGCTTGCCGACGATCGAAATGGTCTTCTTCATGGTTTCTTTCAACAGTTAATCGGCGCAAGCGGGCTCGATTCCGTATTGGCCGCGGCATTGCGTGCCGCCTGACCGGGCAGAACCGGGTAGGTACTGCTGGCTATCGGCCGGCGCGTACGGTGGAGTCACCCACGGGGCAATTCTGCATCGCAGCCACAGCCAAGGCGCCATCAACAGACAGAATTTTAAATGATAAATGTGATTCATTCAAGATTTTATCAAATATAAATTTTTGCCGACTTGTGTGGAAAGTATGTGCACCAAAATGGACCGGCGACCTAGTCAGAAGCCCCAGCTTGACAGGAGTTGCTACAACTTTTAGCACGGCGAGCTGCCAAGGCGTGACCATGGCCAACATTTCTTCGCCGCTTCTTGCTGGCGTGCCGGGGCTCCAGCGCGACGGCGCCATCGCCAAGCTGGGCGCAAGCTGCATGAACAGGCAGCCCAGTCGCGGGCCCAGCCCCTGCACCTGTTCGACAAAGGCTTTCAGCAGCGCATCGCAGCGTGCAAGCCGTGCGGCATGCGTGATGGCGCGTGGCAGCTTCACCGAAAACCGGAAGGTGGCCGGCGTGCCCTCGGCCCAGCGGGCGTAGGTGGCGCGCTGGTGCGGTCGGTAGAACGATGAATTGATCTCCACCGCGCACAGCCGCCGGGCATGGCGCTGCAGGTGCGTGCAGGCATCAGGCGTTGCAAACGCGGCCTGCGTCCTACGGGGAGGGCTCCACCGGCGGTGCCCACACGCACGCTGGCGTGGGCGTCGGGCAGCTCCGTTGGCGCGGGTCTGCCCCTTGCTGGCGAGAGCGTCTGCGGGGCGGCGGCTATGCCTGTGGTGAATGGTTCGCCGCCCTGTGCAGGGGTTCTCAGACCCCGGTGCGCGCCAGGTACCGCTTGCGCCAGAACAGCGCCACCAGGCCCACGGCGATGGCGATCATGGCCCCCACCGCCCACCAGAACCCGTCCTGCATGTGGATGAGTGGCAGGAATTCGAAGTTCATGCCGAAGATGCCCGCGATCAGGTTCAGAGGCAGGAACACGGCGGTCAGCGCCGTCAGGGTGCGCATGATGTCGTTGGTGCGGTTGCTCTGCACCGAAAAGTGCATCTGCACGGCGGTCTCGGTGCTTTGCTCCAGCCGGCGCACGTGGTGCACCACGCGCTCGATGTGTTCCAGCACGTCGCGGCTGCGCACCTTGAGCAAATCGAGCTCGCGCAGGCCGGCAGGTGTGTCGGGCTGGGGCCAGGTCTCCAGCGCGTCGATCCAGTCCTGCAGGGCGCTGCGCTGGTCTTCGCAGGTTTCGTCCAGTGCGTGCAGCGACAGGCGCGCCTCCAGCAATGACGACCAGTTCACATAGCGCGCCCGGGGCTTGAGCAGCTCGGTCTGCCAGTGGTCGAGCTGGCGCGTGAGGTCACGGCGCAGCTCCAGATAGCTGTCCACCATCAGGTTGACCACGCGCAGCATCAGGTCGGCCGCACTGGTGGGCAGGCGGCTGCCGGCCACCGGGCTGGGCCGGCCTTCGCGCACGTCGCCGTGGGCCGTGCTGGGCACCGCGGCCAGCAGGCGCGTGGCGTACGTGTCGCGCACCAGGCAGTCGGGCGGGTGCACGGTGAGCAGCACGCGGTCGAACACCGCAAAGCCGACCGGGCTGGTGTCGATGCGCCGCAGCACCGGCGGGCCGCCGCGCCGCACAGGCGTGGGTGCGGGGGCGGGGCCGGCGGCCAGGCCTGACGCGACAGGCGGGGCATCGGCGGGACGGTCGCCGTTGCCAGTGCCCAGCCGGCGGAACACCAGCAGGTCGTACTGCGAGGTGTAGTCGTAGTGCGATGGCAGCTGTGCGTTGAGCAGGTCAGACACATGCAGGTCTACCAGCTGCAGGCCGGTGAGCAGTTGCAGGTGCTGCTGTATCTCGGCCAGCCGCAGCTGGAAGGCCGGGCGCGCGCAGGCGATCCACACAAAGCCCTGTTCGGGAAGCTGGTGGGGCAGGGCGGCCAGCTCATGCACCCCGCTGCCGTGGATGTGGAATATGCGCATGGACGCTGCCAGGCCGGTAGGGCGATGATTTGTGGCGAAAAGTGCCTGTGGTGCACGTTATTCGTGCACCAAGAGCTATTATTTTTGTAGCATTCGTGCCGCGTCGCGTGCAAAGTACGTCAGCACACCATCCGCGCCTGCACGCTTGAAGGCCAGCAGGCTTTCCATCATCACGGCATCGTGGTCCAGCCAGCCGTTGGCGGCGGCCGCCTTAATCATGGCGTACTCGCCGCTGACCTGGTAGGCAAACGTGGGCACGCGGAATTCGTCCTTCACACGCCGCACGATGTCCAGGTACGGCATGCCGGGTTTGACCATCACCATGTCGGCGCCCTCGGCAATGTCGAGCGCGACCTCGCGCAGGGCTTCGTCGCTGTTAGCTGGGTCCATCTGGTACACATTCTTGTCGGCCTTGCCCAAAGCGCCGCGGGTGCCCACGGCATCGCGGAAGGGGCCGTAGAACGCGCTGGCGTACTTGGCGCTGTAGGCCATGATGCGCGTGTGGATGTGGCCCTGCACCTCCAGCGCCTCGCGGATCGCGCCGATGCGGCCGTCCATCATGTCGCTGGGTGCAACGATGTCCACGCCCGCTTCGGCATGCGTGAGCGCCTGGCCGGTGAGGATTTCCACCGTGTCGTCGTTGATGATGTAGCCGGTGTCGTCCAGCACGCCGTCCTGGCCGTGGCTGGTGTAGGGGTCCAGCGCCACGTCGGTCATCACGCCCAGGGCGGGGAATTCCTTCTTCAGGGCCCGCACCACGCGCGGGATCAGGCCGTCGGGATTGAGCGCCTCCTTGCCGTCAGGTGTCTTCAGTGCCGGTTCGATGGCCGGGAACAGGGCCAGCACCGGGATGCCCAGCTTCACGCAATCTTCGGCCACGGGCAGCAGCAGGTCCAGGCTCAGGCGGTCCACGCCGGGCATCGACGTGACAGCGGTGCGTACGTTGCTGCCCTCGTGCACGAACACGGGGTAGATCAGGTCGTGCGCCGTCACGCGGTTTTCGCGCACCAGGTTGCGGGTGAAGGCATCGCGGCGCAGTCGGCGGGGGCGTTGCTGTGGAAAGGGGGTGGGGCTACTGTGATGCATGGGGAAATTTTGCCTGATCGCCCGGTGCGCGTGCGTCGGCCGGCACCCCCGCCGATGTTGCAGCGCAGCTTGCAGCGCGCAGGGGCCAGGGCTAAATTGGTGCCGGGTGGACTCCGCCCCCCGCTTTTCCTCCCTGAGCGGGGCCTGCACCGGCAGCCGTGCGGTCAGGCACTTGCGGGCCCGGCAAGTTTGCCGGGCTTCTTTTTTGGATCTGGCCCGTGGGGCAGGGCCCGGCCCTTAAACTGCACCCATGCTCTGGGTCAAAGCCTTTCACATCGTCTTCGTGGCCAGCTGGTTCGCGGGCCTCTTCTATCTGCCGCGCATCTTTGTCAACCTGGCCATGGTCGCGCCCGGCTCAGCCGCCGAGCGCGACCGGCTGCTGCTGATGGCGCGCAAGCTGCTGCGCTTCACCACGCTGTTGTCGGTGCCTGCGCTGGTGCTGGGCATCTGGCTGTGGATGGGCTATGGCATCGGCCGCGGCCCCGGCAACGGCTGGATGCACGCCAAGCTGGCCGTGGTGCTGCTGGTCATCGGCTACCACCACGCCTGCAGCGTGCTGCTGCGCCAGCTGGCCGACGGCACCTGCCGCCGCAGCCACGTGTGGTTTCGCTGGTTCAACGAAGCGCCCGTGCTGCTGCTGGTGATCGCCGTGGTGCTGGTGGTCGTCAAGCCGTTCTGAACAGGCCTTAGGGCACATGCCGATGCACAAGACATCTGCCTGGCCCCTGTCGCTGCTCTACGCAGCGCTCATCATCTTTGCCAGCCTGTTTCCGTTTGATGGCTGGCGCGCGCAGGGGATCGATCCGCTCGTGTTCCTGCTGGCGCCGCTGCCGCCGCCCTACTGGACGGGCTTTGACGTCACCATCAACATCGCCGGCTATGTGCCGCTAGGGTTCTTGCTGGCGCTGGCCATGCTGCGCTCGGGCTATGCCCGCGGTGCCGTGGTGCTGGCGGCACTGGCCGGAGGCTTGCTGGCGCTGGGCATGGAATTCCTGCAGATCTACCTGCCACGGCGTGTGCCGTCCAACATGGATCTCACGCTCAACACCGCAGGCACGCTGGCCGGTGCCCTGGCTGCGCTGCTGCTCGAGCGCGTGGGTGCGATCGACCGCTGGAGCCATTTCCGCGCGCGCTGGTTCGTGTCGGACGCCAGCGGTGCCATGGTGCTCCTGGCGCTGTGGCCGATGGCGCTGCTGTTTCCAGCGGCGGTGCCTTTTGGCCTGGGGCAGGTGCTCGAGCGGATGGAAAACGCGCTGGTCGAGCTGCTGGCCGACACCCCGTTTCTGGAGTGGGTGCCCATGCGCGATGCGGTGTTTGAGCCCCTGTCGCCCGGCGGCGAATTGCTGGTGGTCGCCCTGGGCCTGCTGATCCCGGTGCTGCTGGGCTATTGCGTGATCCGCCAGACCGGCCGGCGCGCGCTGTTTGCCGTGGCCGTGGTGGCTGCAGGGGTGGGGCTCACTGCGCTGTCGTCGGCCCTGAGCTGGGGGCCCATGCATGCGTGGGAGTGGCTGGGGATGCCGGCGCGTGTGGGCGTGTGGAGCGCGGTGGCGGTGGCCGGGCTCATGCTGGCCATGCCGCGCCGGGCCTGTGCGGCCGTGCTGCTGGTGGCGCTGGCCTGGCATTTGTCGCTGCTCAACCAGGCGCCCACCAGCGCGTACTTTGCGCAGACCCTGCAGATCTGGGAGCAGGGCCGGTTCATCCGCTTTTATGGCCTGGGCCAGTGGCTGGGGTGGCTGTGGCCATACGCGGCCCTGCTGTATGTGCTGATGCGGGTCTCGCGCCGCGAAAGGGCGGACTGAGCCGCCCTGGTTCCTGGCCGACCCCCACTTGCCCGTGTGCTGAACGGGGCTGTCGGAGGCGGCTTCGTAGAATGCGGGCATGAGCGACCAACACACAGCCCCCGGCTACTACCAGCGCCACATCTTCTTTTGCCTGAACGACCGCAGCAACGGCGACGACAGCTGTGCCCGGCACAACGCGCAGGCCGGTTTCGACCGGTGCAAGGCCCAGGTCAAGGCGGCCGGGCTGGCAGGTGCCGGCAAGGTGCGCGTGAACAAGGCGGGTTGTCTGGACCGCTGCGCTGGCGGCCCCGTGGCCGTGGTGTACCCCGAAGGCACCTGGTACACGTATGTGGATGCCGCCGACATTGACGAAATCGTGGAGTCGCACCTGAAAAACGGCCAGGTCGTCGAGCGGCTGGTGACCCCGGCTGAAATCGGCCGCTGAGACCGCGTGCATCGGCCGCGGGCAGTGCCGACGGCTTGGCCCGCGCCAGGTGCTACGGTGGCGTACCCATGCCGCCGTGGGCAGCCCCGAATTCGCCATTTTTGGTATTTTTTGGTCTTTTTGGCTTGCAGTCCAGGTATCAATTGCACTGTTAGCTATCAATAACGTAGCAAATTCGTGAACGCCCAGACCGAACGCCTGACCCTGCAAGGCCCCGCCGGAGCCATCGAAGCCGTGCGCGATGCCGCCACCACGCCCGACGGTGCCGCACCGCGCGGCGTTGCCATCATTGCGCACCCCCATCCGCTGTTTGGCGGCACCATGGACAACAAGGTGGTGCAGACACTGGCGCGAGCCTTCGTGCAATGCGGCTGGACGGCGGTGCGCTTCAACTTCCGCGGGGTGGGCGGCACGGCGGGGGTACACGACGAAGGCCGGGGCGAGCGCGACGACCTGCTGGCCGTGGTCGAGCAGGTGGCGCCTGCCGCAGAGGGTCAGCGCATTGCGCTGGCGGGGTTCTCGTTTGGCGCCTTCGTCACCAGCCATGCGCTGGCCGAGCTGTGGCCGCAGGGCCGCGTCGACCAGACCGTGCTGGTGGGCACTGCCGCCAGCCGGTTCAACGTGGCGCCCGTACCGACCGATGCCCATGCTCGCACGCTGGTGCTGCATGGCGAGGCCGACGACACCGTGCCGTTGGCCGCCGTCATGGACTGGGCCCGGCCGCAGATACTGCCGGTCACAGTCATACCCGCCGTAGGGCATTTCTTTCACGGACAATTGCCGCTTTTGAAAACGCTAGTGGTTCGCCATCTGCAGGCAGGCGGCTGACGCGGGGTGAGCGGCATGGGTCGTATGCGATGCATGCGCCGGGCGGCATGGGTGACACGCATCGCCTTGTCCGTCGCCTCTGTGTCCTGAATCCCGCTTCGCTCCAGTGGTACCGCTGCGGTGGGTTCCTGCCGTTGGCAGCCGCCTTGCCTCGAATCTTTATTCCCCAGTCTTCAGTCATTACCCGCCCATGAAACGATTCCTGTCCGCGCTGCGATCGCTCGCTGTCCTTGCTGGGGTGGCCCCGGCCGCCTTCGGCGTACATGCCCAGGCCCCCCAGCCCCCCGAGATTGCTGCCCGCACCTACATGCTGGTCGACGTGACCGCCAACCAGGTGCTGGCCGCCAAGGACATTGATGCGCCGGTCGAGCAGGCCTCGCTCACCAAGCTGATGACCGGCTATCTGGTGTTTGACGCCCTGCGCGCCAAGAAGATCACCCTGGACCAGAAGCTGCCCGTGAGCGTGCGCGCCTGGAAGATGCCCGGCTCGCGCATGTTCATCGACCCCAAGATGCAGGTGCCGGTGGAAGACCTCATCAAGGGAATGATCGTGCAGTCGGGCAACGACGCCACCGTGGCGCTGGCCGAAGGCGTGGGCGGCACGTACGAGAACTTCGTCAAGCTGATGAACGACCAGGCCAAGGCCCTGGGCATGAACGGCACCAGCTACAAAAACCCCGAGGGCCTCACGGAGCCCGGCCACCTGACCACCGCCCGGGACCTGAGCATCCTGGCCACGCGGCTGATGAAGGATTTTCCGGAGTACATGCAGTACTACGCCACCAAGCAGTACAGCTACCCCGGCACCCCGGCATCCAACGGCGGCAACCGCAACTCGCTGCTGTTCCGCGATCCCACGGTGGATGGCCTCAAGACCGGCCACACCGCCGCCGCCGGCTACTGCCTGGTGGCCACGTCCAAGCGCGACTTTCCGGGCGTGGGCCAGCGCCGCCTGCTTTCCATCGTGCTGGGCGCTTCCAGCGAAAACGCGCGCGCCAATGAAAGCCAGAAGCTCCTGAACTGGGGCTACACCGCATTCGAGGCCGTCAAGCTGTTTGACGCCGGCCAGGCCGTATCGACGCCCGCCGTGTGGAAGGGCACCGAAAACACGCTCAAGATCGGCCGCCCCGAGGCCATCGTGGTCACCGTGCCCGCCGGCAGCGCAGGCAAGATCAAGACCGAAATCGCACGCCCCGACCCGCTGGTGGCGCCCTTCACCAAGGGCCAATCCGTGGGAACGCTGAAGGTGGTGCTGGGCGACCAGTCCCTGGCCGAAGTGCCGCTGGTGGCGCTCGATGGCGTCGCGCAGGCGGGCATCATGGGCCGCGCCTGGGATGCGATCCGTCTGTGGATCAAGTGACCGGGCGTGGCTGAGGGTCGGGTGATCCGGCTCGCGCCTCTCTGTCGGCGTCCGTTTCAGGGCGCCCCGCCTGAGCGGGGCTTTTTCATGCCGGCCGGCGTCTTGCAGTCAAACCCCCACGCCATCCACACCGCTTGCCTGTCGAGCCCTGGCCTGCTACATTAGAAGGCTTTTCGGAATTTCCGAAGGGATTCACGTTTTCGCTTTTCACGAAGCGCACTGCTTTTCACGAAAGCAAATTCACGTTTAGGGACGTAATTCATGCCAACCATCAATCAACTGGTCCGTCAGGGGCGCGAGGTCGAAAAGACCAAGTCCAAGAGCCCTGCGATGGAAAACTCTCCACAGCGCCGCGGCGTGTGCACCCGTGTGTACACCACGACGCCAAAGAAGCCTAACTCCGCTCTGCGTAAGGTCGCCAAGGTGCGCCTGACCAACGGTTTCGAGGTGATCTCCTACATCGGCGGTGAAGGCCACAACCTGCAGGAACACAGCGTGGTGCTGGTTCGCGGCGGTCGTGTCAAGGACTTGCCCGGTGTGCGTTACCACATCGTGCGCGGTTCGCTCGATCTGCAAGGCGTGAAAGACCGCAAGCAGTCGCGCTCCAAGTACGGTGCCAAGAAGCCAAAGGCCAAGTAAGCCCTGGTTTTCCGGTCCCAAGAATTTTCGGTGCTGTTTCCCGCGTGGCGCGGTGATCCAGCGTAGTGACCCCAAGCGCAAATGTCTTGCGTGGGTCGAGTAAGTGGGAGTCCTGAATGGCTCTCGCGGTGTCTGAAAAGATGCCAACTGAAGCAAAGATAGAGGTAAAAAATGCCACGTCGTCGCGAAGTCCCCAAACGTGAAATCCTGCCGGATCCAAAGTTCGGCAATGTAGAGCTGTCCAAATTCATGAACGTGATCATGGAAGGCGGCAAGAAGGCAGTTGCAGAGCGCATCATTTATGGCGCCCTGGAGCTGATCGAGAAGAAGCACCCCGACAAGGACCCCCTGGAAGCCTTCACCGTTGCCATCAACAACGTGAAGCCCATGGTGGAAGTGAAGTCCCGCCGCGTGGGCGGTGCCAACTACCAGGTGCCCGTCGAAGTGCGCCCTGTCCGTCGCCTCGCCCTGTCGATGCGCTGGATCAAGGAAGCCGCCCGCAAGCGCGGTGAAAAGTCGATGGCCCAGCGCCTGGCCAACGAGCTGCTCGAGGCCACCGAAGGCCGTGGCGGCGCCATGAAGAAGCGTGACGAAGTGC
>LNEG01000204.1 GCA_001464865.1 Burkholderiales bacterium Ga0074133 | reverse complement strand
TGCCTGTGGCGCCGGCGTTTGCCGCCATGTGGGTCGTGGGCGCCATTTGCGCGGTGGCGGCTGCCTGGCAGGCCAAATACCACCGGCTGGCCGCCCTCACACTGCTGGGTGGCACGGGCCTGTGCGTGTGCCTGACCTTTCTCTGGTTTTCGGCACCCGACCTGGCGCTCACGCAGATCGTGGTCGAGGTGGTCACCACCATCCTCATCCTGCTGGGCTTGCGCTGGCTGCCCCGGCGCGACGAAAGCCTCAAGGTGCCCACGCTGGATGAAGCGCGCCGCACCCTGCTGCGCCGCTGGCGCGACCTGGCGCTGGCGCTGGCGGCCGGTGGCGGCATGGCCTGGCTGTCGTTTGCCATGATGAGCCGGCCGTTCCCGGACAGCACGTCCACCTTCTTCCTGGAGCGCGCGCTGGTCGAGGGCGGCGGCACCAACGTGGTCAACGTGATGCTGGTGGACTTCCGCGGGTTTGACACCTTTGGCGAGATCGTGGTGCTGGGCATCGTGGCGCTGACCGTGTATGCGCTGCTGCGGCGCTTCAGGCCCGCGCGCGAGGTGATGGGCCTGCCACCCCAGCAGCGCGCCGTGCCGGCCGATGTGGACACCGACCTGAGCAACCCGCGCCAGACCACCGACACCGCCATCGGCTACCTGATGGTGCCTGCCGTGCTGGTGCGGCTGATGCTGCCATTTGCCACGCTGGTCGCCGTGTACCTGTTCATGCGCGGGCACAACGAGCCCGGTGGCGGCTTTGTGGCCGGGCTGGTGTTCTCGGTGGCGCTGTTGCTGCAGTACATCGTGTCGGGCACCTCGTGGGTCGAGGCGCACATGCCGCTGTACCCGCGCCGCTGGATCGGCCTGGGCCTGCTGATCGCGCTGGTCACCGGCCTCGGAGCGCTCTTCTGGGGCTACCCGTTCCTGACCAGCCACACGGCGCACCTGACCCTCCCGGTGGTGGGCGAGATCCATGTGGCCAGCGCCCTGTTCTTTGACATTGGCGTGTTCACCCTGGTGGTGGGCTCCACCATGCTCATCCTCACCGGCATTGCCCACCAGTCGGTGCGCAGCCACCGCTACAACAACGCACGCGCGGCCGAAGAGGTGCAACCCGCCGTCGCCACCGAAGGAGAAGGCCCATGGAACTGATACTGGCCCTGGCCATCGGGGTGCTGACCGGCTCGGGCGTGTGGCTGCTGCTGCGCCCCCGTACCTTCCAGGTCATCATGGGGTTGTCGCTGCTGTCGTACGCGGTCAACCTTTTCATCTTCAGCATGGGACGGCTGGGCCTGGCGATCGACAAGGAGCCCGTGCTGCAGCCGGGCATCCCGCAGGACCTGGCCCACTACGCCGACCCCATGCCCCAGGCGCTCACGCTCACGGCCATCGTGATCGGCTTTGCGATGACGGCGCTGTTCCTGGTGGTGCTGCTGGCATCGCGCGGCATGTCGGGCACCGACCATGTGGACGGAGCGCGGTCCAAAGACACGCAGGAGATGCCTTGATTGGAGAACACCCCCCTGAGCGGCTTCGCCGCTTCCCCCCGCTCTCGCAGTGCTACGCACCGCGGGCAGGGGGACGCAGCCCTCGCTGCGGGGCGGCCCTTGCTTGGCTGCCCTCGCTTGGGGCGCGCCAGTTTCATGCGCTGCGCCCTGGACTTCTGGGTCGGTTCCCGCGCTCGCAGCGCTGCGCGCTTCTGGCGGCGGGAAGCAGCTCGCGTTGCGAGGCCGCCCTTGCCGGGCTGCGCTCGCCAGATCGTGCCCGTTGCATGGGCCGCGCGAGGCAATGGCCATGACAACCACGGCATACCTTCTGGAGCGGCTGATGCCGCACCTGATCCTGGCACCCATTGCGCTGCCGCTGGTCACGGCCGGGCTGATGCTGCTGCTGCGCGAGGAGCGCCAGCGCACCAAGGTGGCGATGAACATCGCCTCGACGCTGCTGGGCCTGGTGGTCGCGGTGCTGCTGCTGGTGCAGGCCAAGCAGCCGGGCGGGCAGGCCAGCATGGGCGTGTACCTGCCGGGCAACTGGCCCGCACCGTTTGGCATAGTGCTGGCCATCGACCGGCTCTCGGCCATGATGCTGGTGCTGACCAGCACGGTGGCGCTGGCCAGCGTACTGTTTGCCGTGGCGCGCTGGCACCGGGCGGGCGTGCATTTTCATCCGCTGTTCCAGTTCCAGCTGATGGGGCTGGCCGGGGCCTTCCTCACGGCCGACCTGTTCAACCTGTTCGTGTTTTTCGAGATCATGCTGGCAGCGTCGTACGGGCTGCTGCTGCATGGCTCGGGGCGGCCCCGGGTGTCGGCCGGGCTGCACTACATCGCCATCAACCTGGCGGCGTCGTCGCTGTTCCTGATCGGCGTATCGATGCTCTACGGCATCACCGGCACGCTGAACATGGCCGACCTGGCGCAGAGCATGGCCGGCGTGGCCCCGGCCGACCGCGGGCTGCTGCACACCGCGGCAGCCATCCTGGCGCTGGCGTTTCTCATCAAGGCGGCCGTGTGGCCGCTGAACTTCTGGCTGGTGCCTGCTTACAGCGCCGCCACGGCCCCGGTGGGCGCGCTGTTTGCGCTGATGACCAAGGTGGGCGTGTACAGCGTGCTGCGCCTGTGGACGCTGCTGTTCGGTGCCGAGGCGGGCGAATCCGCGCTGTTCGGCAGCCACTGGCTGGTGGGCGGCGGCATGGTGACGCTGGTGTTTGGCGCCGTCGGCATGCTCGCGTCGCAGCGGCTGGGGCACCTCGCGGGATATGCCGCCATCCGGCGGCCATGGGCTTTGGTCACAGCGGGCTCACGGCCGGGCTGCTGTACTACCTGCTCGGCTCCACCATGGCCATCAGCGCGCTGTTCCTGCTCAGCGACCTGATTGACCGCTGGCGCAACGATGGCTCCAACCTGGCCCCCCACAAGCAGACGGACGATGCCCCGTTTCTTTCGGCCGACCTGCAGCCCGCCCAGGCCATCAACCTGGACGACAAGGAGCAGGCCCTGATCGGCAAGGTGATCCCGGCGGCCACGGCGTTTCTGGGCCTGGCCTTCATGGGCTGCACACTGGTCATCGCCGGGCTACCGCCGCTGCCGGGCTTTGTGGGCAAGTTCGCCATGGTGCATGCGCTGCTCAACCCGCTGGGCATCGGTGCCGGGCAAGGGCTGCAGCCCGGCCCGGCCGGATGGACGCTGATCGCGCTGCTGGTGGGCTCGGGCCTGCTGGCACTGCTGGCGCTCACGCGCGTGGGCATCCGCCACTTCTGGGCGGCGCAGGGCCGGTCGGCACCGCAGCTGCTGGTACTGGAGGGGCTGCCCATTGCGCTGTTGCTGACCGCCTGCGGCGTGCTGGTGTGGCAGGCCGGCGCCGTGATGCGCTACACCCAGGCCACGGCCGATGCGCTGCACACGCCTTCGATCTACGTGCAGTCGGTGATGACGGCGCGCCCCGTGCCAAATCCCAACGCGAAGCCCGGCGCGCAACCCGAAAAGCCTGACGCCGGAGGCCCGCCATGAGCGCACCGCGCAAGGCCCCCGCCCCGCGCCGCAGCCTGCTGCGCCGGCTGGTGCCGGGCCCGCTCCTGTCGCTGGCGCTGCTGGGCCTGTGGCTGCTGCTCAACCGCAGCCTGAGCGCCGGGCACATCGTGCTGGGCAGCGTGCTGGCGCTGGCCGTGCCGCTGGTCACGGCCGGGCTGCGGCCGCTGCCGGTGCGCATCCGCAAGCCGGGGATCGCGCTGCGCCTGTGCCTCACGGTGATGGCGGACACGGTGCAGTCCAACCTGGCGGTCGCGCGCCTGCTGCTCATGCCCGGCCGCCGCCGGCATCCTCCGGGTTTCGTCCACATTCCGCTGGAGATGCGCGACCCCAACGCCCTGGCCGTACTGGCCATGATCGTCTGCATCACCCCCGGTACCGCCTGGGCAGAGCTGTCGCTGGACCGCAGCATGCTCTTGCTGCATGCACTGGAGGTGGACGACCCCGCGGCCATGGCGGCCGACATCAAGCGCCGCTACGAGGCGCCGCTGATCGAAATCTTTGAATCGGCTGCGGCCCGCGATGCCTGAGCCGGAGGACTGAACCATGACCCCGATCCTCGACTGGGCCCTGCCCACCGCCCTCTTCCTGCTGGCCCTGGCCATGGCCTGTGCGCTGGTGCGGGTGCTGCGCGGCCCCACCGCGCAAGACCGGGTGCTGGCGCTCGACTGCATGTACCTGTGCGGCATGCTGGTGATGCTGGTGCTGGGGCTGCTGTATGGCAGCAAGAACTACTTCGAGGCGGCGCTGCTGCTGGCCCTGTTCAGCTTTGTGGGCTCGATGGCCATGGCCAAGTTTTTGCTGCGTGGCGAGGTGATCGAATGACCCCCGTGCTGCCACTGTGGCTGGAGATCATCGTGGCCGCACTGGTGCTGAGTGGTGCGCTCCTGGCACTGCTGGGCGCTGTGGGGCTGTTGCGCCTGCGCAGCTTTTTCGAGCGGGTGCACACGCCCTCGGTCATTGCCACGCTGGGATGCTGGCTGATCGTGCACGCCACGGTGCTGTACTTTTCGGTGGCAGACCAAAGCCTGGCGCTGCACGCCCTGCTGATCGCCGTGTTCGTGGCCATCACGGTGCCGGTGATGTCGATCTTCCTGATGCGGGCCGGACTGTTTCGCGCCCGCCTGGCTGGCGAGGCGGTGCCGCCGAGCCTGAGCCAGCCACGCAGCGACCCCAGCGCCAAAGACTCCTGATTTGATAGCACCAGGTGCATATAAAACCTGGACTCCCGGCCAATTTGGCTTGAATTTTGCCAAAAACGGCCTGTCGGAGGCCTTGCATGCGCTCGCCCACAGGCAGGTGCCGTCGTGGTGCCGGTCAGGGGCCGCGTAGCAAGGGCTTTCTGGAGCTGGCGCCCCCACGCCCGCCCTGACTACCGCGAAGTCGCTCCAAACCCGCCGCCACCGGGCGTGTGGACTTCAAACACATCGCCCGGCTGCATCTCGGCCTGGCCGATGTGGTCCAGCAGCTCCCCCCGTCCATCGCTGCGCACCACCCGGTTGATGCCCACGGCACCCGGCTGACCACCCGACATGCCAAACGCGCCATGGTGACGCCCGTTCGACAGGATGCTGGCCGTCATCGGCTCCAGAAAGCGCACGCGGCGCACACCGCCATCGCCGCCCCTGTACTGCCCAGCGCCGCCCGAGCCCTTGCGGATCTCGTAGCCCTCCAACCGCACCGGAAAGCGGAACTCCAGCACCTCGGGGTCCGTCAGGCGCGAGTTGGTCATGTGGCACTGCACGACGCTGGTGCCAGCGAACCCGCCTGCCAGTTGCCCGTTGGCATCCCACACACCGCCCGCACCGCTGCCGCCCGAGATGGTCTCGTAGTACTGGTAGCGCGTGCTGCCAAACGTGAAGTTGTTCATGGTGCACTGCCCCGCCGCCATCAGGCCTAAAGCACCGTACAGCGCGTTGGTGATGCAGGTGGATGTCTCGACATTGCCCGCCACCACCGAGGCCGGCGGATTGGGGTTGAGCATGCTGCCGGGCGGGATGATGACGTTGATGGGTTTCAGGCAGCCCGCGTTGAGCGGAATGTCGTCATCCACCAGCGTGCGGAACACATACAGCACCGCCGCCATGCACACCGCCGTGGGCGCGTTGAAGTTGTTGGTCTGCTGCGGGCTGGTGCCGGTGAAGTCGATGGTGGCGCTGCGGCTGGCCGCATCCACCTTCACGCTCACGCTGATCTGCGCGCCGTTGTCCAGCGGCAGCGTGAACTGCCCGTCCTTCAGGCGCGTTGAAAGCCTGGTGATCGCGCGGCGCACCGATTCTTCGGCGTTGTCCTGCACATGGCGCATGTAGGCCAACACGACATCGAGGCCGAACTCGCCCACCATGCGGCGCAGTTCCTGCTGGCCCTTTTCATTGGCGGCGATCTGCGCACGCAGGTCGGCCATGTTCTGCTGCGGGTTGCGGGATGGGTATTCGCCACTTTCGAGCAGCGCAATCATCTCCGTCTCGCGCAGCACACCGCGCTCCACCAACTTCACGTTGTTGATCTGCACGCCCTCTTCTTCGATGCGCGTGGAAAACGGTGGCATGGAACCCGGCGTGGTGCCGCCCACATCGGCATGGTGGCCCCGGCTGCCCACGTAGAAGGTGGGCTCGGCCTGGTCGTCGGCCAGATAGACCGGCGTGATCACGGTGATGTCCGGCAGGTGGGTACCGCCGTGGTACGGGTCGTTGAGCACGAACACGTCGCCGGGCTGCATCTTGCCCGCGTTCTCACGGATCACCGTCTTGATGCTCTCGCCCATGGAGCCCAGGTGCACGGGCATGTGGGGCGCGTTGGCAATCAGGTTGCCTGCGGTGTCAAACAGCGCGCAGCTGAAGTCCAGCCGCTCCTTGATGTTCACCGAGTACGCCGTGTTCTGCAGCTGCAGCCCCATCTGCTCGGCAATGTTCATGAACAGGTTGTTGAAAACCTCCAGCAGCACCGGGTCCACCGTGGTGCCCACGGCGTGCTGCACGGCGCGGGGCACGCGGCGGTTGAGCAGCAGGTGGTCCAGGTCGGTCAGCGCGGCCTCCCAGCCGGGCTCGACTATTGTTGTGGCGTTCTTCTCGGCAATGATGGCCGGGCCGGGGATCACGTCGCCGGGGCGCAAATCTTCGCGCACCACCAAGGCGGCGTCGTGCCACGCGGCTGTACCGTCCACGCCGCCCGTGTACATGCGCACGGTGCTGCGGTGCGGTACCTCGCGCGCGGGGTGCAGCGCGTGGCGTGGCTCCACGGGCGCATCGCCGGGCACCACGGCTTCGACCGACACGGCCTCCACCACCAGACCCTTGCCCTGCATGAGAAAGGCAAAGCGCTGGCGGTACGCATTCTCGAACGCAGCGGTGATCTCGGTCAGTGAACCCAAAGGAACGATCAGCGCAGAGTCGCTGCCTTCATAGCGCACATGCACACGGCGGTGCACCACGGCCGTGCCGCTGCCTGACTGCTGGCGCTCCAGCTCGGTGCGGGCGGTGGTGGCCAGCTGCTCCAGTGTGGCTTCGATGCCTGCCAGCGCCTCGGGCACCAGCTTGGTTTCAACCGCCTGTTCGCGAATCACGTTCTGGTCGGCCAGGCCCATGCCGTAGGCGCTGAGCACACCGGCCAAAGGGTGCACAAAAACGCGCGTCATGCCCAAGGCATCGGCCACCAGGCACGCATGCTGGCCGCCCGCGCCGCCAAAGCACTGCAGCGTGTAGCGCGTCACGTCATAGCCGCGCGCCACACTGATCTTCTTGATGGCATTGGCCATCTGCTGCACGGCGATCTGGATGAAACCGTGCGCGACATCCTCGGCCTTGCGTCCGGTCTGTGTGGCGAGGTCGCCAAACTTTTGCGCCACCGCATCACCATCCAGTGCCTCGTTGGCAGCGTGGCCAAACACCTTGGGGAAATGCGCGGGCTGGATCTTGCCCACCATCACGTTCGCATCCGTCACGGCCAGCGGGC
>LNEG01000203.1 GCA_001464865.1 Burkholderiales bacterium Ga0074133 | reverse complement strand
CCCAGCGCAGGTCGTCGCACGTCACAAAGCTGCCCAGCCCGGGGTGGAAGGGCCCGACGTGGTAGTCCTCCAGATAGACCTCGATGAAGGTCTTCCAGTTGTAGTTGCACTCGTGCATTTCCACGTGGTCGAGCACGTAGCCTTCAAAGCTCAGGTCGTCCTGGGGGCCCATGTGGGCCAGGTCTGCCGCCACGTCGTAGCCATTGTCTTCAAACAGCAGGCCATTCCACTCGCGCAGCTTGTAGTTGTTGAGGTTCAGGCAGGGGTCGTGGGCGAAATGCGGGGCGCCCAGCAGTTCGCCCTTGGGGCTGTAGGTCCAGCGGTGCAGGGGGCACACGATGTTGCCGCCCGCGCTGCCCTTTTGCTGGGTGTGCAGCGATCCCTTGCCCTTGAGCATGACCGCCTGGCGGTGGCGGCACACGTTGGAGACCAGTTCCACGCCGCCCTGCGCATTTCGCACCAGAGCCCGGCCCTCGCCCTCCTGGGGCAGCGCGTAGTAGTCGCCTGCGTGGGGTACAGCCAGCTGGTGCCCCACATAACGGGGCCCGCGCTGGAAGATGGTGTCCAGCTCGCGCTGGAACAGCGCATCGTCAAAGTAGCTTGAAACTGGTAGTTGGCTTGCAGCCTGCTGCAGTTGAAGACTTAAATCAGACATGGGTGACCTGACCTAAAGACTCCCCACAGGAAAAAAGTGCGGGAGGTGCGCCTGTGACAGCGCATCTGGAAAAAGAAAACCGGCTCAGAAGGCGGCCGGCTCGAAAGGGAATGGGATTATAGGTGGTGGGGTTATTCCCGCATCTCGTTTATGTGTATTGAAAAGTGCCGGTCAGCGGTTGCCTGATCTGGCGCAATTCCACGCAACGTGTCACTACGCTGCGCTGATTTGTGCACAGGGTCCACAGGCACATGGCCCTGCGGGGACGCCGGGCAAACCGGTGCCCGGGGCTGCGCCTAAAATCTTCGGTTTTGCATCTGCGCACCCCTGTCGCCCCCTATGCCCAAAACGCCTGCCCCTTCCGCGCCTCCCTCCGAACCGGTCAGCTACGAGGCTGCCCTGCAGGAGCTGGAGCAGCTCGTGGGCAGCATCGAGTCGGGCCAGATGCCCCTCGACCAGATGCTGGCGGGCTACCAGCGTGGCGCCACCTTGCTTGCTTTTTGCCGTGACCGGCTCGAGGCCGTGCAGGACCAGATCAAGGTGCTGGACGAAGGTCAGCTCCAGCCATGGACGCAGGAATGAGTGCCGTCGCCGCGCCTGTGCCTCGGCACCCCCAAGACATGCAAGCGCTCGATTTCACGGCCTGGAGCCAGGCACATCTGACTGCGGTGGAGGCTGCGCTGGGCCGCTGGGTGGGCCATGGGGCGCCCGCCGGGCTGGGTGAAGCCATGCGCTACGCCGTGCTCGATGGTGGCAAACGCCTGCGGCCCCTGCTGGTGCTGGCTGCGCAGGAAGCGGCCAGCAGCGCGGCAGGGCACGGTGGCCAGCCCCATGCCGAGGCGGCCCTGCGAGCGGCTTGCGCGGTAGAGCTGATCCATGCGTACTCGCTGGTGCACGACGACATGCCCTGCATGGACAACGATGTCCTGCGCCGCGGCAAGCCCACGGTCCATGTGCAGTTCGGACAGGCGCAGGCCCTGCTGGCCGGTGATGCGCTGCAGGCCTTTGCCTTTGAGCTGCTGGCCCCCGATGAGGCAGACACCCGCATTCCCCCGGCCATCCAGGCCACGCTGTGCCGCCTGCTGGCACGTGCTGCCGGATCGGCCGGCATGGCTGGCGGGCAAGCCATCGATCTGGCCAGCGTGGGCCGCGCCCTGACCGAGAACGAGCTGCGCCACATGCACCGCCTCAAGACCGGTGCCCTGCTGCAGGGCAGCGTGCTGATGGGAGCCGTTTGCGGCCAGGCCGCGCCCGGCGCCTTTGGCGCGCTGGCCGACTACGGCGCGGCGGTGGGGCTGGCCTTCCAGTTGGTCGACGACATCCTGGATGTGGTGGCGGATTCGGCCACGCTGGGCAAGACGGCAGGCAAGGATGCCGCTGCAGACAAGCCCACTTATGTTTCACTGCTGGGCCTGGAGCGGGCGCAGGCCTATGCGCAGGAGCTGCTGGCCGAAGCCCTGGGGGCCCTGGATCGCAGCGGCCTGCCAGACACGCGCGCACTGGCAGCACTGGCTGCCATGGTGGTGCGCCGCTCGCATTGACATGGACCCCTGCCGATACCGCCGCCCGGTTGCCTCTTGCGCCAGTACGGGGCGGTTTTGGTGCCTGAATGGCCTGTAGCCCATGATTTATAAGCGCTCTAAGCTACAAGAAATATAGCAATGTCCACGACAACCTTTCCCCTGCTGCAGACGATCAACGACCCCGCGGACCTGCGCAAGCTCTCGCGCGCCGACCTCAAGGTGCTGGCCGCCGAACTGCGCGGCTTCGTGCTGGAGAGTGTCTCGCGCACCGGCGGGCACCTGAGCTCCAACCTGGGCACGGTCGAACTCACGGTGGCCCTGCACCACGTGTTCAACACGCCGGAAGACCGCCTGGTGTGGGATGTGGGCCACCAGACCTATCCGCACAAGATCCTGACCGGCCGGCGCGACCGCATGCATACGTTGCGCCAGCTCGGCGGCATTTCCGGGTTTCCGCAGCGCACCGAGAGCCCTTACGACACCTTTGGCACTGCGCACTCCAGCACCAGCATCTCGGCAGCGCTGGGCATGGCCATGGCCGCCCGGCGCAAGGGTGAGAACCGCCATGCGGTCGCCATCATCGGTGACGGCGCGATGAGCGCCGGCATGGCGTTCGAGGCGCTGAACAACGGCGGTGTGTCCGACGCCAACCTGCTGGTGGTGCTCAACGACAACGACATGAGCATCAGCCCGCCCGTGGGTGCCCTCAACCGCTACCTGGCCCAGCTGATGAGCGGCCAGTTCTACGCCGCGGCCAAGAACGTGGGCAAGACCGTGCTCAAGCCGGTGCCCCCTCTGCTGGAGCTTGCCAAGCGCTTCGAGCAGCAGGCCAAGGGCATGGTGGTGCCGGCCACGCTGTTCGAGAAGTTTGGCTTCAACTACATTGGCCCCATCGACGGGCACGACCTGGACTCCCTGATTCCCACACTGGAAAACATCAAGAGCCTTGGGGGTCCGCAGTTCCTGCATGTGGTGACCAAGAAGGGGCAGGGCTACAAGCTGGCCGAGGCCGACCCGGTGGCGTACCACGGGCCTGGCAAGTTCGACCCGGCCGTGGGGCTGGTGGCCAGCACCGCCGCGCCCAAGCTCACGTTCACCCAGGTGTTCGGTCAGTGGCTGTGCGACATGGCCGCGCACGATAGCCGGCTGGTGGGCATCACCCCCGCCATGCGCGAAGGCTCGGGCATGGTCGAGTTTGAAAAGCGTTTCCCCGACCGCTACTACGACGTCGGCATTGCCGAGCAGCACGCCGTCACCTTTGCGGCCGGCATGGCGTGTGAAGGCGTGAAGCCCGTGGTGGCGATCTATTCCACCTTCCTGCAGCGCGGGTACGACCAGCTGATCCACGACGTGGCGCTGCAGAACCTGCCGGTGGTGTTTGCGCTGGACCGTGCAGGCCTGGTAGGTGCCGATGGCGCCACCCATGCGGGCGCGTACGACATTCCCTTTGTGCGCTGCATTCCCAACATGAGCATGGCCTGCCCCGCCGACGAGCGCGAGTGCCGCCAGTTGCTGACCACGGCCTACGAGCAAGATCACCCGGTGGCCGTTCGCTACCCGCGCGGCAGCGGCGCAGGTGCCGTGCCGCTGGCCAGCCTGGAAGGCCTGCCGTTCGGCAAGGGCGAGGTGCGCCGAGTGCGCAAGGGCGCTGCCGATGCCTCGGCTCCCGCGCTGCGCATTGCCATCCTGTCGTTCGGCACGCTGCTGTACCCGGCCCTGGAAGCCGGCGAAAAGCTCGATGCCACCGTGGTCAACATGCGCTGGGCCAAGCCGGTGGACGAGGCGCTGCTGCGTGAGGTGGCGCAGAGCCATGATGCCCTGGTCACTGTTGAAGAGGGTGCCATCATGGGCGGCGCGGGCAGCGCCGTGACCGAGGCGCTGAACGCCATGGGCATCGTGCGCCCGGTGCTTCAGCTGGGGCTGCCCGATGTGTTCATCGAGCACGGGGACCCTGCGCGGCTGCTGGCGCTGCAGGGGCTCGATGCCGCGGGCATCGAGCGTGCTGTAGTGGCGCGTTTCGGCCCTGGCCATGCCAGCACGGCTGCACCAGTGCGCGCCTGAAACGTCCCTGGTTCCGGGGCCATGCCCCGACCCTTTTTACGGTCGGATTTGCCCTCTGCCAATGCTCCAGGCCCCGCGCTGGGGGCACAATGGCATCACGATGTGCACCGTCGCCCATCGAGCCCAACCGCGCCGGTTGGCCAATGCTTGCAGAAACCTGAGCCCATGCGGCTTTGCGCCCGTTTTCGCGGGAAAACCCGTAAAGGCGGGGTGCGGTCGGTTTCTACAATGCCCGGAAAGCCCGAGAGGCTAGGACCTTCGGGGCAGCACAGGTCACCCGGCGCGGATCCATCAATATTTCGGAGATAAAACCCATGGATCGTCGTTCCATCATCAAGCAGGCAGGTATCGCAGGCGTGCTCGCAGCAGGTATCGCTCCTGCCGTGCACGCGCAGGCCGCAGTGCGCTGGCGCCTTGCCTCAAGTTTCCCCAAGTCGCTTGACACCATCTTTGGCAGCGCCGAGATGTTCGCCAAGACGGTCAAGGCATTGTCGGGCGGCAAGTTCGAGGTGACCGTGCACCCTGCAGGCGAATTGATGCCTGCGTTCGGTGTGGTCGATGGCATCCAGAATGGCACGGTCGAGATGGCGCAGACCGCGCCCTACTACTTCACTGGCAAGAACTCGATTTTTGCTTTTGGCTGTGCTGTGCCCTTCGGCCTGACCGCCCGTCAGATGGACGCCTGGATGGAGCACGGCAACGGCCGCAAGCTGATGGACGCGTTCTACGCCAACTACAACATCAAGAGCCGCAGCGCAGGCAACACCGGGACACAGATGGGTGGCTGGTACCGCAAGGAAATCAAGACCGTTGCGGACCTGAAGGGCCTGAAGTTCCGCATGGGTGGCGGCCTGTTCGGGGAAGCCATGCAGAAGCTGGGCGTGGTGGCTCAAAACATGCCAGCCGGCGACGTCTACCAAGCGCTTGAAAAGGGCACGCTGGATGCAACCGAGTTCGTCGGCCCGTACGACGACGAAAAGCTGGGCTTCAACAAGGTCGCCCCGTTCTACTACTACCCCGGCTGGTGGGAAGGCGGCGCAGAGCTGGAGTTCTTCATCAACGCCAAGGCCTACGCGGCGCTGACGCCCGATTTCCAGGCGATTGTCGACGCTGCCACCGCTGTGGCTGCCCGCGATATGACTGCCAAGTACGACGCGTTCAACCCCATTGCGCTCAAGCGCCTCGTGGCCGCCAAGACGCAGCTCAAGGCCTTCCCCAAGGAAATCATGGACGCCGGCTTCAAGGCATCGATGGAGGTGTTCGCCGAGCACGAAGCCAAGTCGCCAGAGTTCAAGACCATCCACCAGGACATGCGCGCCTTCCAGCGCGACCAACTGCTGTGGGCGCGCTATTCCGAACTTCGGTTCGACACCTACATGACAGGCGTGAAGCTCTAACGGCTACGCCCCGCGGCAGACGCATCACGCTGCTGCCGCCCCCATTTTTTCGACCCGGTAGCCGGCGCCGCATCTTGCGGCGCAGATGCCGGTTTTTTTTGGGCCCGATGTGTGCCAAAAGCACACGAAATTGAAGGAAATCAACATGGATCGTCGTTCACTGATCAAGAAGACCGGTATCGCCGGTGTGCTGGCTGCCGGCATCGCACCTGCAGTTCACGCACAGGCAGCGGTGCGGTGGCGTCTGGCGTCGAGCTTCCCCAAGTCGCTCGACACCATCTACGGCTCTGCAGATGTCTTCGCCAAGGCCGTCAAGGAAATGTCGGGCGGCAAGTTCGAAGTGTCGGTGCACCCTGCTGGCGAGCTGATGCCTGCTTTTGGCGTGGTGGACGGTGTCCAGAACGGCACGGTGGAAATTGCGCACACCGCTCCGTACTACTTCTTCGGCAAGAACGAGGCATTTGCTATTGGTGGTGCGATTCCCTTCGGCATGAATTCTCGCCAGCTGACGTCGTGGATGGTGGACGGCAACGGCACGAAACTGATGCGCGAGTTCTACGCCAAGTACAACATCGTGAACTTCCTGGGTGGCAACACGGGCGCCCAGATGGGTGGCTGGTTCCGCAAGGAAGTGAAGTCGCCAGAAGACATCAAGGGTCTGAAGTTCCGTGTAGGCGGCTTCGCTGGCAAGGTGATCGAGCGCATGGGTGGTGTGCCCCAGAACATCCCTGGCGGCGAAATCTACCAGGCACTGGAAAAGGGCACGATCGATGCCGCCGAGTGGATTGGCCCGTACGACGACCAGAAGCTGGGCTTCAACAAGGTGGCCCCCTTCTATTACTACCCCGGCTGGTGGGAAGGTAGCCTGAACCTGGCGTTCTATGTGAACCAGAAGGCCCTGGACGGCCTGTCGGCCGAAAACCGCGCCATCGTGCAGGCAGCAACCCACGAAGCCCATGTGGTCACCCAGGCTCGCTATGACGCTCGCAATCCGGGCGCACTCAAGCAGCTGGTAGCCGCCAAGAGCAAGGTAGTGCCGTTCCCCCAGACCGTGCTGGACGCATCGTTCAAGGCAACGATGGAACTCTACGCAGACCTGGACAAGAGCAACCCCGAGTGGAAGAAGATCTACGCCGACTACCGTAACTTCCAGCGCGACCAGATCCTCTGGTTCCGTTTTGCAGAGTCGCGTTTCGACAGCTTCATGTCTGCGCAAAAGCTCTGATCCTTACGGTGGCAGCGACGCTGCCGTCTACTGAAAAGCCCTTCGGCCTCGCCGAAGGGCTTTTTTCTTTGGCTTTCGCAGAGATTGCGCGCAAGGCGATAGACGAACGCGCGTTCGCTGGATGCGCGGCAGCACATGCCTACCGTTTCTCGCGAGGTACGCTGGGCTGTCGAAAAAATCGATGGGTCGGCCTCGGCATGACGGATGTGCGAGCCCGAGCACGGAAGGGGGAATGCCGTCTTCCAGGGTGATTCAGCAGCAGCGCAGGATGCACCGCACAGCTCTCAGGGGCCGCTCGGGGAGCGACTGTCCGGAATGGACGTCCTGCCGGGTCGGCGTACTTGTTCCCCGCCGCGCCGGGCATGTGTGCGTCAGGAGGGGCGCTGAATGCGCGCCTTTGCCACGAATGCCTGAATACGTGCGGTGTCGCACTCAGCACGGGCCGAAATCGCTCAAGGCGGGTCACCGTACGCACCTCATGGACGCCTTACTGCTGCGAGAGCACGTTTTCGGGATGCTGAGCCCTCCGCGCGATGTGGCAAGCCGGGGGCAGGAGGGCTGCAGGATGCAAAACGTACGCAAAACGCAGCCAAGGCGGTCGCGAGGGCACGTCTCCTCTTGCGCCGCAGATCGTCCTGAGCCGGAAGTGTGCTGCGCGCGAAGGGGTCGCTCAATGTGGCCCTGCGACCAGGCCTAGGCGGTAGCGATCGGTCAACCCACGGCTGTTGCGGCCTTGTCCTGTGGCGACCCGTCCAGACGCTGTGCGCTCTCGGGAGGTCAGGGCGAAAAAAAACCCGCCGGTTCGCCACGGCGGGTTTTGAGCAATCTGGCGGGCCAGAACGCAGGGGGCAGAGGTCCGGCCCCTGTAATAAGGCGGTCAGGGCTTCTTGTCCGTGCCGCCGGAGATCGAGTCCTGCAGCGCCTTCATGGGATCGACATCGCCAGCGGCTGGTGCGCCGCCGTCGGCTGCCGGAGCTGCCGGATCGGTGCCAGCTCCCAGCAGCGGATCAGGTGCGGGGGCAAAGTCTCCTCCGCCCATGCTGTTGAGTTTCTTGAGCACGTCTTCCTCGCTCATGGCTTCGACCTTCTCCAGGTTGTCGGTGACCAGGCCAGGGTTCGCAATAATGACGCCCACCATGACCAGCTGGATGAAGATGAAGGCGATGGAGCCCTTGTAGATCTCCGTCGTGGTGACCGAACGGATGTTCGCGCCGGTGACACGGTCCTTGTAATCCTTGCGTGGTGCGACGCTGCGCAGATAGAAAAGCGCAAAACCGAACGGCGGTGTGAGGAACGAGGTCTGCAGGTTCATCGCAATGATCACGCCAAACCAGATCATGTCGATACCCATCTTCTCGGCCACAGGCACCAGCAGCGGGATCACGATGAACGCGATCTCGAAGAAGTCGATGAACATGCCCAGGATGAAGATCAGCAGGTTCACCACCAGCAGGAAGCCCAGCACTCCACCGGGCACCTTGTCGAACAGGTGCTCCACCCAGATGTGGCCGTCCGCAGCGTTGAAGGTAAAGCTGAAGACGGTCGAACCGATCAGGATGAACAGCACGAACGACGCCAGCCGGGCGGTGTTGTCCATAGCTTCCTGCATCAGCGTCCAGCTCAGGCTGCGCTTGATCATGGCCAGAACCATGGCGCCCACGGCACCCATGGCGCCGCCTTCGGTGGGCGTTGCAATACCCAGGAAGATCGTGCCCAGCACCAGGAAGATCAGGATCAGCGGTGGCATGAGCACGAAGGTGACCTGCTCGGCCAGCCGAGACAGCAGGCCCAGGCGCGCCACGCGATTGATGATGGACAGCACCAGAGCGGTCAGCGACGCCAGCGTCATCGACAGGATGACGATTTCGTCCTTGGCCGATGGCACGCTGCGCTCCAGCCATTTAGTCATCAGTCCATCGTGCACCTGTGCCCAGCTAACGCCCACCACCGCACAGACAATCAGCAGCGCAACCAGGGACTTGTGACCGGAATTGCCGTTGGGCTCGCGGTAGATCCGTGCTTCAGGTGGCAATGCAGGTGCCCACTTGGGCAGGAAGATCGCGATGATCACCACAAACAGGATGTATGCACCAACCAGCATGAATCCAGGCAGCAGCGCGCCTGCATACAAGTCGCCCACCGAACGTCCCAGCTGGTCGGCCAGAACGATCAGCACCAGCGAGGGTGGAATGGCTTGCGCCAGCGTGCCGGAAGCCGTGATCACGCCGGTGGCCAGCACGCGGCTGTAGCCGTAGCGCAGCATGATGGGCAGCGAGATCAGGCCCATCGAGATCACGGCAGCCGCGACCACACCGGTGGTGGCAGCCAGCAAGGCACCCACCAGAATCACCGCAATGGCCACACCGCCGCGGACCGGGCCGAAGATCTGGCCAACGGTTTCGAGCAGATCCTCGGCCATGCCGGATTTCTGCAGGATGATGCCCATGAAGGTGAAAAACGGGATGGCGAGCAGGGTGTCGTTCTGCATGATCCCGAAGATCCGCAGTGGCAGCGCCTGGAACAGCACCGATGGGAACAGCCCCAGCTCGATGCCCAGCCAGCCGAAACCCATGCCGGTAGCGGCCAGCGCGAAGGCCACCGGGAAACCGGTCATCAGCAGCAGCAGCAAGCCACCGAATAGCAGTGGTACGAAGTTTTGGGTAAGGAAAGTGACCAGCATGGCTTAGCTCGCCTTCGGAAGAGTTGCGGTTTTGCCCTGGCTTTCGAGCTGTGCAGCCATGGCGGCAGCCAGCTTTTCCTCTTCACTCGGCTCGTCGTCGTGCGACAGCACGTCGGGGCCAACGCCGCGGAGAAAGGCAATGCGCTTGATGAGTTCAGAGACGCCCTGCAGCATGAGCAGAGCGAAGCCGGCAGGAATCAGGAAGTAGGCAGGCCAGCGGATCAGGCCGCCGGCGCTTTGCGACATCTCGCCCGATTCGAGGGCTCCGATGAACAGGGGCCAACCCAGCTCGATACAGATCCAGCAGAAGGGGAACAGTACGAACAGGATGCCCAGGATGTCGATCCAGTTGCGCGTGCGAGCGCTCAAACGCGAGGATATGAAGTCGATCCGTACGTGGGCATTCTTGAGCAGGCAGTAACCCGCACCCAGCATGAACACCGCGGCAAACAGGTACCACTGCACTTCAAGCAACGCGTTGGAGCTGAAGTTGAATGCCTTGCGCACTATGGCGTTGCCGGCACTGATGAGGGTGGTGACAAGGATCAGCCACATGCTGAGCTTGCCCACCCCGGAGCTGAGCCAATCGACGGCCCTGGAAAATTTAAGTAATGCCTGCATGGAGTCTCCAATTGAAAGGCTGCGGTTCTATGTGTCGGACCGGGCCGGTCGGCAAGGCGCCGGACACATTTCTTAACGACGGCGCGATTCTACGGATCGCACTACCGGGAATCTGACGATTGAGTGACGTTGGCCAGCCCCTGCCAATGAACACTCATTCGCTATTAAATGAGGAGCAATTAGGGTTTCTTCCTAGGCGAATTTGTGCGTTTTCGGCCGGCAAATTCCCACCAGGGCAGCACCGTGCTCATGGCCAGCACGTCACCGCAGTGCAGTGGAGCATAGCCGGGCAGGCGCGCCATTTGTGCAATCCAGTCGGAAGATTCGAGCAGCGCGCGCAAGGCCCGCGTCGCGGGCTGTTCCAGGGTGGCTTTCAGGCATGCAAGGTGATAGCGCTCGCGCACCAGCGGCACAAACGACAGGCCGCGGGCATGCGCCGCCAGCTCGATCCCGAGGCCCGCGTCGGCGGTTCCCGCTGCCACGGCCTGTGCGACCGCGGTGTGGGATGGCTCGTGCCGGTCGTAACCCTGGATGGCGTTGCCGGCGACTCCGCCCTCGGCGAGCAGGTCGTCCAGCAGAACGCGCGTACCGCTGCCCTGGGGCCGGTTGACGAAGCGAGCGCCTGTGCGTGCGACGTCGGCCAGGCAGCCCAAACCCAGCGGATTGCCGGGTGCCACGATCAGGCCTTGCGTGCGCTGCGCAAACCCGATGATCTTGTGCAGACCGGGCTGAAGCAGCGGCTTGTAGGTGCGAGCTGCCAGCGACGTAGCCGCTGGCTTTTCGACGGTGTGAAACCCCGCCAGCGTGCAGCGCCCTTCGTTCAGTGCGCGAATCGCGTCCACGCTGCCCGTGAACCGGATGTCCAGATGCACGGCACCGGACCCGCCGGGCGTAGCGGCGTACGAGCGCAGCACGCCCAGCGCATCGTCGTGGCTGGCATACAGCGTGAGCACATGGGCATCGGGGTCAAACGCTACGGCAAACGCGCGCTCCAGGTCGGCATGCAACGCGGCAATTTGCGGCGCCAGCCGGGCCTGGGCCTGGCGTTCGGCCCACAGCAGCTTGCTGCCAAATTCGCTGAGCTGCGCCGACTGGCCCTTGCCCCAGACGATGAGCTCGCCACCCAGCTGGTCTTCCCAGCGCTTGAGGGCCCCCCACACATGCCGGTACGACAAACCCAGGCTGCGCGCGGCCCCCGAGATGGAGCCCTGCTCGGCCACGGCCTGCAGCATTTCGGGCAGGGGGTTGCGGATCAGCGCGGTGCCGGCATCGCGGCTCAGCGTGTAGTGGAGTTGGACCCTATGCACAGGTGTTCATATCGCAGGACATTGGTGGGGTGCCTACGATAGCCGAACCCATGTCCAGTCTTACCGATAGCGCGAGCACGGCGCTGCAACTCATCGCCGAATCCGATCCCGCGCTGTGGGCCATCGTGGGCCGGTCGCTGGCCGTCAGCGGCACGGCCTGCCTGGTGGCGTGTGGCCTGGGCCTGGTGCTGGGCGCGTGGCTGGGGGTGGCGCGCTTTGCGGGCCGGGGCGTAGTGCTGGCGCTGCTCAACACCTCGCTGGCCGTGCCGTCGGTGGTGGTGGGGCTGCTGGTGTACCTGCTGCTGTCACGCAGCGGGCCGCTGGGCGCGCTGGGCTGGCTCTTCAGCTTCAAGGCCATGGTGCTGGCGCAGGCACTGCTGGTGCTGCCCGTGGTGACGGCGCTCACGCGCCAGGCCGTGGAAGACGCCGAGCGCGCGCACGGCGAGCAGCTTCGCTCCATGGGCGCATCGCCCCTGCTGCGCAGCCTGCTGCTGGCATGGGACGAGCGCTATGCCCTTCTCACGGTGCTGATCGCATCGTTCGGGCGTGCGATCTCGGAGGTGGGCGCGGTGATGATCGTGGGCGGCAATATCGACGGCTTCACCCGCGTGATGACCACCGCCATCGCGCTCGAAACCAGCAAGGGTGACCTGCCGCTGGCACTGGCGCTGGGCATCATTTTGCTGACGGTGGTGTTGGCGCTCAACGTGCTGATCGCCTTGGTGCGCCGCTGGCGCGAGCGGGTGGATGGGGCAGCATCCAGCACGCCCGTGGGGGTGGCGGCATGAAGGCCTGGCGGGCGACCGCAGCCGGGCTGGCCCAAACGCCCGAAGGGGGTGCCTGGGCAGACCTTCGGCAGGTCCATGTGCGTTATGGCCGCGTGCAGGCGCTGGCGGATGTCACCCTGCGCATCGCGCCCGGCGAGCGTGTGGCGCTGGTCGGCGCCAATGGCAGTGGCAAAAGCACATTGCTGCGCGTGCTGCACGGCCTGGCCGATACCCACGGCGGCGGGCTGCTGTGCGACCCGGCGCTGCGCCAGGCCATGCTTTTCCAGCGGCCACACATGCTGCGCACCAGTGCCCGCAACAACGTGGCGCTGGCGCTGTGGCTGCGCGGCACGCGCTGGGGTGAGGCCTGCACGCAGGCGTTGCTGGCACTGCAGCGCGTAGGCCTGGCGGATGTGGCGGGGCA
>LNEG01000202.1 GCA_001464865.1 Burkholderiales bacterium Ga0074133 | reverse complement strand
TGCGCAAGGCCGCGCCCGGCGTGCTGCTGGCGGGCGTGAGCGCCACCTTCACCAGCGACGGTCTCAAGCAATTGGGCGAAGCCGGCAGCGGCATCGCGCTGACCATGGTGATGCCCGACCCGCAGCGCGCCCGCAACCAGCTGGTGCGCGACTACCAGACCGCCCTGCGCGCCCGCGGCGTGCAGGACTTCACCCTGGGCAGTCTGGAGGCATATGTCAACCTGCGCGTGCTGGCCGAGGGCCTGGAGCGCGCCGGCAGCGACCCCACGCGCAGCAAGCTGCGCAATGCGCTGGCGGGCATCCGCAACCTGGACATGGGCGGCTTTGTGGTGGACTACGCAGGCAGTGCGCCCTACGTGGGGTCGCGCTACATCGACCTGGCCGTGCTGGGCGGCTCGGGGCGTTTCCTGGGTTGAGGCAGCGCGCCTTCAGCGCCGCAGATGCACACGGCGCGCTGATTCGTGCAGAAGGTCCCTCGGGGCGAAATACTGGTCAAACTGGCTTGAAGTCCAGGTAATGATTGCCCTCATTGCTATTGATTAGATAGCAATCGGGGTCTCCACGCCCGCATCCCTGCGGCCCTTGCGCAGTGGGATGCGTGGCGCCCCTGCGGGGCGACGGGTCGCGTCAGGCCGTGCGCATGGTCCCCGTCTCCACATACCGCTGGTGCCACGACAGCGCCTCGGTCAGCAGGTGCGGCGTGTGCTGGCCCACGGCGGTCTTTTTCGCGCGGGCCACGTAGTCCTGCAGGGCAGGGCGGAAGTCGGGGTGGGCGCACTGCTCGATGATGATCTGCGCGCGCTGCGTGGGCGAGTGCCCGCGCAGGTCGGCCAGGCCGTGCTCGGTCACGATGATCTGCACGTCGTGCTCGGTGTGGTCCACATGCGAAACCATGGGCACGATGCTGGAGATGGCGCCGTTCTTGGCCAGCGAGGGCGTCATGAAGATCGACAGGTACGCGTTGCGCGCAAAGTCGCCCGAGCCGCCAATGCCATTCATGATGGCCGAGCCCATGATGTGCGTGCTGTTCACGTTGCCATAGATGTCGGCCTCGATCATGCCGTTCATGGCAATCAGGCCCATGCGCCGGATCAGCTCGGGGTGGTTGCTGATCTCCTGCGGGCGCAGCACGATGCGCTCTTTGTAGAAGTCGATGCGTTCGTTGAAATCCTGCATGGCCTCGGGGCTGAGCGACAGCGCCGTGGCCGATGCGCTGGCCAGCTTGCCCGATCGCAGCATGTCCAGCATGCCGTCCTGCAGCACCTCGGTGTAGGCCGTGAGGTTGCTGAACGGGCCGTGGTTCAGCCCCGCCAGCACCGCGTTGGCAATGTTGCCCACACCCGACTGCAGGGGCAGCAGATCGGCGGGCAGGCGGCCTTTTTTCACCTCGTGCTGCAAGAACTCGATGATGTGGCCCGCAATGCGGTTCGACACCTCGTCGGGCGCGGCGTAAACGCTGTTGCGGTCGGGCTGGTTGGTCACCACCACGGCAATCACCTTGCTCGGGTCGCAGCGCAAATACGGCTCGCCAATGCGCTCGTCTGGCCGCGTCATGGGGATGGGTTTGCGGTGCGGCGGCACGTCGGTGCCGTAGTAGATGTCGTGCATGCCCTCCAGGCCCGGGTTGTGCCAGGCGTTCACCTCCAG
>LNEG01000201.1 GCA_001464865.1 Burkholderiales bacterium Ga0074133 | reverse complement strand
TCGAGCTCGGGCGCGGTGCTGGCGCCCGTCCACAGGCCGATCTTGAAGCCGTGGCCCTGGGCGTTGAGCGCCTCGATGCGCCGGGCCAGCGCGCCGGGCACCGCCTTGGGGTAGCCCGCGCCGGTAAAGCCGCTCATGCCCACATGGGCGCCGGCGGGGATCAGCGCAGCGGCCTCGTCGGCCGACATGGTGCGGGAAAGGAAGTCAGGGTAGAGCACCCGGTCAGCGAGGGACATGCAAAACGCTCCGCAAAAAGAGAAAGGGCCTCCCGCCATGCAAACGGAAGGCCCCGGATGGGCTGAATCCTAGCGTCAACAGCGCAGGATTAAGGGTTAACCCTTATCAATGCGCTCAGCTTTTGCGATTGAGCAAGGCGTACAGCAGGATCGCGCCAAACGTGGCGGTACCAATGCCGCCCAGCGCAAACTGGCCGAACTTCAGGGTGAAGTCGCCCGTGCCCAGGATGAGCGTGATGGCGGCCACGATGAGGTTCTTGTTCTGCGAAAAGTCCACCTTGTTGTCCACCCAGATCTTGGCACCGGCCACGGCGATCAGGCCGAACACCACGATGGACACGCCGCCCATCACCGGCAGCGGAATGGTCTGGATCAGCGCGCCGAACTTGGGGCTAAAACCCAGCACCAGCGCAAACACGCCTGCCAGCAGGAACACGGCGGTGGAATAGATCTTGGTCGCCGCCATCACGCCGATGTTTTCGGCGTAAGTCGTCACGCCCGTGCCGCCCACGCCGCCGCTGACCATGGTGGCCACGCCGTCACCAATGAACGCGCGGCCCATGTAGCGGTCCAGGTCCTGGCCCGTCATGGCCGTCACGGCCTTGATGTGGCCCAGGTTCTCGGCCACCAGGATGATGGCCACCGGGGCAATCAGCAGCATGGCGTTGCCGCTAAACACCGGCGCCGCAAAGTTGGGCATGCCAAACCACGCCGCGTTGGCCAGAACGGTCAGGTCCATCGGCTTGCCCAGGCCCATGCCGTTGGTCAGTACCGCGTAGATGATGCTGGCCGCAATCAGGCCCACCAGGATCAGGAGGCGCTGGACCATGCCGCGCGTGAGCACGGCCACCAGGCCCACGCACACAAAGGTCACGGCCTGCATCCAGCTGTCAAAGTTGCTGGCCGCCATGTTCTTGATGGGAATGCCCGCCAGGTTCAGGCCGATCACCGCCACCACCGATCCGGTCACCACCGGCGGCATGAATCGCTCGATCCAGCCCGTGCCGATGACCTGCACCAGCACGCCGATCAGCGTGTACAGCAACCCGCAGGCAATGATGCCGCCCAGCGCCACGCCGATGTTGGCATTGGCCCCGCTGCCCGCATAGCCGCTGGCCGCAATCACCACGCCGATGAAGGCAAAGCTCGAACCCAGGTAGCTGGGCACCTTGCCGCCGGTCATGAAGAAAAAGATCAGCGTGCCCACGCCGCTCATCAGGATGGCCACGTTGGGGTCAAACCCCATCAGGATGGGCGCCAGCACCGTGGCGCCAAACATCGCGATGACGTGTTGTACCCCCATGGCCGCCGTCTGCGGCCAGGGCAGACGCTCGTCCGGCCCGATCACACCCCCCTGCTGCAGCACGTCGGCACTTTTGGCCCGCCAGTTCATGAATCCCATGTTGGTTCCTTGTGTTTGAAGGCGCCGATGCTAGTGGAAGCGATGCCGTCGGTCTATTCCGGGGGTGACGTTACGATG
>LNEG01000200.1 GCA_001464865.1 Burkholderiales bacterium Ga0074133 | reverse complement strand
CACCTTGCCGCGTTGCCCGAGCACCAGCACGCCCAGCCGGTGCAGTTCGGGCACCGCAAATCCCGCAGCATCGGTGTTGTCCAGGATGTAGGCGCCGTGACGGTGGTAGTCGCTGTGCGAGATGCGGCAACCGATCTCATGCAGCCGCGCCGCCCACTGCAGCTTGAGTGCTGCGCGTGCGCTATCGGGCCCTCGCGCCTGCTCGAACAGGTTCAGGGCAGTGGCCGCCACGCGCTGGGCATGCTCGGAATCCACGCCAAACCGTTCCATCAACCCCTGCACGGTGGCAGAGCGCAGATCGGTACCTGGCTGCTCGCGATCCAGCAGGTCGTAAAGCGCGCCCTGGCGCAGCGCTCCCTGGGCCACCTGCATTTCGTCAATCTCCAGCAGGTCGAACACGGCACGCAGCACACTGATGCCGCCACCAATCACGGCCCTGCGGTCCTCCTTGAGCCCTTCCATCCGCAAACGGTCGGCCGAGCCGGCACGCAGCAGGCGCTCATGCAGCCAGTCAAGTCCGCTTCGGGTGATGACGCCGGAAGGCGCTTGACCTGCGGCAGCAAGCACTTCGCCCACTGCGCCCGCGGTACCTGAAGAACCGTAAGCCACTTCCCAAGCCCCGGGGTGAAAGGTTTCCACCGCTTCGTCGAGCACTGCCTTCGCCGCAATCTCTGCTGCGGCAAAGGCGCCAGGGGTGAATTCGCCCTGGGCAAAGTAGCGCTGCGACCACGCAACGCTTCCCACCCGAAACGATGCCACGGCATGGGGTGTGAACTGCTGGCCCACGATCAGTTCGGTGGATCGCCCGCCGATATCGACCACCAATCGGCGTTCGTCGGATTGCGCAAGAAGCCGCGCCACGCCCTGGTAGATCAGCCTTGCTTCCTCCAGGCCCGAGATCACATCAATCGGGTACCCCAGCATCTGGCTACCCCGTGACAGGAATTCTTCGCGGTTGCGTGCCTCCCGCAGGGTCTGTGTTGCCACGGCGCGCACCTGCGTTCTGGGAAACCCGGCCAGGCGCTCGCCGAACCGGGCCAGGCAGGCCCAGCCGCGTTCCATGGCGTCCTGTGTGAGATTTCGGTTTTCGTCGAGGCCATTGCCCTGGCGCACGGTTTCTTTCAGGTACTCCACGCGCTGGATGTGGCCGAATTCATACCGTCCGATTTCAAGGCGAAAACTGTTGGAGCCCAGGTCGACTGCGGCGAGGCGTGTGCCGTTTTGCATGAGGGTATGTGTTGGGGAGATGCTTTGCGGCATCGTACAGTGGCCATGAGGCAGGCGCCGGCCGGCTCGCGGGAGCGCGTTTGCCAGCTGAGTATGTGCAATTGATGTGAAAGTCTTGTGACGATATCGTGAATGACGGTATTCCGCGATCTCGGTGTCGGCGGTGTTTTGTGTCACTGAATTGTCATGAACTCCCCCTAGAGTTCGTGCTGTTCCGGTCAACCCTCGTCAAAGGTAAATCATGAAACGCACATTCCTCAAAACCGTCGCTGTCGTTCTGGCCACTGTGGCCGCTGGCGGTGCTTTCGCCGCAGACATCACGGGCGCCGGCGCTACCTTTCCTTTCCCGATATATGCCAAGTGGGCTGAAGCCTACAAAAAAGAAACCGGCACGGGCCTCAACTATCAATCGATCGGCTCGTCGGGCGGCATCCGCCAGATTCGCGCGAAGACGGTCGCTTTTGGCGCTACCGATGCCCCAGTATCCGGTGCCGACCTTGAAAAGGACGGCATGGTCCAGTTCCCGGCCATCATTGGCGGCACGGTGCCGGTGATCAACCTAGAAGGTTTCAAGCCGGGCGAGCTGCGGGTGAACGGCACGGTCCTGGCCGAGATGTTCCTCGGCAAGATCAGCAAGTGGAACGACCCCAAGCTGGCTGCCCTGAACCCCGGCAAAACCCTGCCCAACCAGAACATCACCGTGGTGCACCGCGCGGACGGTTCGGGCACCACGTTCAACTGGACCGACTACCTCGCTGCTGTCAGCAAGGAATGGGCGGACACCGTAGGCAAGGGTGCGGCCGTCAAGTGGCCTGCAGCGTCGTCTGTAGGCGGCAAGGGCAACGAAGGCGTTGCCGCCAACGTGACCCGTGTGAAGGGCGCGATTGGCTATGTCGAGTACGCCTACGTCAAGAAGAACAACATGAACTTCCTGCAACTGCAGAACGCAGACGGCAAGTTCGTGAGTCCTGACGACACTACTTTTGCCGCCGCTGCAGCCAGCGCCGACTGGTTCAGCGTTCCCGGCATGGGGATTTCGATGGTGAACGCCAAGGGTGCCAACAGCTGGCCCGTGAGCACCGCCTCCTTCATCCTGATGTACAAGGACCCTGCCGACAAGGCGCAGTCTGCCGAGGTGCTGAAGTTCTTTGACTGGGCCTTCAAGAATGGCAAGGCAATGGCCGCCGAGCTGGACTACGTTCCCCTGCCGGATGCACTGACGGCCGACATCCGCTCCAAAGTCTGGTCGCAGATCAAGAAGTAAGGCAATTGCCCCAAAATGCATCCTTCGGCCGGAGCACGGCTGATGGGTGCTGGTCTGTGAGCTATCCAGAAGCCAGTTGGAGTCAACATGAGCGTGGGAACAACCATGAGTGCGCAATCCGCGCCTGCCCGCACGGCAGACGCACCGACCAAGAGCATGGTGTCCATCGCACGGCGCCAGCGCCTGCAGGACATCTTTTTCCACAGGCTGACGCAATCACTGTCCCTGCTGGTGCTGGTGGCACTGCTGGCCATCATCGTGTCGCTGTTCGTCTATGCCTGGCCGGCCTTCCAGAAGTTCGGCGTCCAGTTCATCTGGCGGGTGGAGTGGGACGTCATCAATGAAGAGTTCGGCGCGGCGATCGCCATCGTGGGCACGCTGGCCAGTGCTGGCATTGCACTGGTGATTGCAGTTCCCCTCGCGTTCGGCATCGCGCTTTTCCTCACGGAAACCTGCCCGGTGTGGCTGCGCAGGCCGCTGGGTACGGCGGTGGAGCTGCTGGCGGCGGTGCCGTCGATCATCTACGGCATGTTCGGCCTTTTCGTCTTTGCGCCGTTGTTTGCCGACTACTTCCAGATGCCTGTCCAGACGTTGCTCGGGTCGATGCCGTTGGTGGGCTTCCTGTTTGGCGGCAGCACCAACGGTTTCGGCATCCTGGCTGCGGGCATTGTGCTCGCATTCATGGTGTTGCCGTTTGTGGCTGCGGTCATGCGCGATGTGTTTGAAATCGTTCCCCCCATCCTTCGCGAGTCGGCCTACGGCCTGGGCTGTACCACCTGGGAAGTCGTGCGCCGCGTGGTGCTGCCATATACCCAGAAGGGCGTCATTGGCGGAATCATGCTGGGCCTGGGTCGTGCGCTGGGCGAGACGATGGCGGTCACTTTCGTGATCGGCAATGCCAACCGCATGCCCACATCGCTGTTCTCGCCAGGCACTTCGATTGCTTCCACGCTGGCGAATGAGTTCGGCGAAGCTGCCGATTTCCATCTGTCGACCCTGTTTGCGCTGGGGTTCCTGCTGTTCGTGATCACGTTCGTCGTGCTTTCGGCCGCCAAGATCCTGATGCTGCGGGCAGAAAAGGCCAAGGGCCTGTGATGCCGGTACCCATGATCAAAACCGCTTGAGATCAGCTCCCATGCAATTCAACCAAGACCTCTACAACAAGCGCAGGCGCTCCAATGCAGTGGGTCTGACGCTGTCGCTCGGCGCGATGGTGCTCGGGCTGTTCGTGCTGCTTTGGATCCTGAGCGTGCTCCTGACCAACGGCATTGCTGCGCTCGACTGGAACATGTTCACGCAGTCCACGCCAGCACCGGGCTCCGAAGGCGGCGGCCTGGCAAATGCCATTGTGGGCAGCCTGATGATGGTCGGCTTCACCGTGCTCGTGTCCACGCCCATCGGCGTGCTGGCAGGCGTGTACCTTGCCGAATACGGCGACCAGAGCCGCACGGCAGAACTTACACGCTTTGTGACCGACATCATGCTGTCGGCGCCCTCCATCGTGCTGGGACTGTTTGTCTACGCCATCGCGGTGGCCACGGTAGGCAATTTTTCGGGCTGGGCGGGCAGCTTGGCGCTTTCGCTCATCGCCGTGCCGGTGGTGGTGCGCACCACAGAGAACATGCTGCGCCTGGTGCCTGGAAGTCTGCGCGAAGCTGCCTTTGCCCTCGGCGCGCCGCGCTGGAAGGTGTCCACCATGGTCACGCTGCGCGCAGCGCGCAGCGGTGTCATGACCGGCCTGCTGCTGGCAGTAGCCCGCATCAGCGGCGAGACGGCGCCGCTGCTGTTCACGGCGCTCAACAACCAGTTCTTCAGCACCAACATGGGTGCGCCCATGGCCAACCTGCCAGTGGTGATCTTCCAGTTTGCGCTGAGCCCCTACGACAACTGGGTGCGCCTTGCTTGGGGTGGGGCGCTGCTCATCACGCTCTCGGTGCTGGTCCTGAACATCGTGGCGCGGGTGTTCCTGCGTGAAAAGAACCGCACCTGATGCGGACCTCCGAACTCTTCCGTTGATCCGACAGATTCCTATCCAGGACGTGACAATGAACGCAACTGCTACCGCGACCACCAGCAAGAACGCGCTGGAACTGCGCAACCTGAGCTTTTTCTATGGCAAGTTCCAGGGGCTGCGCAATGTGAGCCTGGACATCGCCGAACACAAGGTGACAGCCTTTATCGGCCCTTCGGGCTGTGGCAAGTCCACCCTGCTGCGTACGCTCAACCGCATGTACAGCCTGTATCCCGGCCAGCGGGCTGAGGGCACCATCAACTTTTACGGTCAGGACATCCTCGATCCCAAGCAGGACATCAACCTGCTGCGCGCGCGCATCGGCATGGTGTTCCAGAAGCCGACGCCGTTTCCCATGTCGATCTACGACAACATTGCGTTTGGCGTGAAGCTGTACGAAACGCTGAGCAAGAGCGAGATGGACGACAGGGTGGAGTGGGCGCTGTCCAAGGCGGCCCTCTGGACCGAGGTGAAGGACAAGCTCAACCAGAGCGGGCTGTCGCTGTCGGGTGGCCAGCAGCAGCGCCTTTGCATTGCACGCAGCGTGGCGGTCAAGCCGTCTGTGCTGTTGCTTGACGAGCCCACATCGGCGCTGGACCCACTCTCCACTGCCAAGATTGAAGAACTGATCGATGAGCTCAAGCACGACTACACGATTGCCATCGTGACGCACAACATGCAGCAGGCAGCGCGCTGCAGCGACTACACCGCCTACATGTACCTCGGCGAGATGATCGAGTTCGGCGCCACCGAGCAGATTTTCTTCAAGCCCGAGCGCAAGGAAACCGAAGACTACATCACTGGCCGTTTCGGCTAAGGAGACGCAAGCCATGCCCGACAAACACCTTTCGTCCCAGTTCGATAGCGAACTCAACAGCGTTTCCGCCCGCGTCATGGAGATGGGCGGGCTGGTCGAGTCCGAGATTCGCCAGGCTGTGTACGCGCTGTCGCATTTCAGCCTTGAAGCCGTGGAAGCCGTGGCCTCGATCGAGACCCGCGTGAATGCCCTGGAGGTCGAGATCGACGGCGAGCTGTCATCCATCATTGCCCGCCGTCAGCCTACAGCGCGCGACCTGCGCCTTCTGCTCGCCTTCTCCAAGGCCACCGCCAACCTGGAGCGCATGGGTGACGAGGCGAACAAGATGGCGCGCATGGTCCGGTCCATCATCGAGGGCGGTGCCCCGCGCTCGCTGCCCTCGAGCGACCTGCGAGTAGCAGCCGAACTGGCCTCTGGCCTGCTGCGTAAGGCCCTGGATGCCTTCGCTCGCCTGGACGTGAAGATGGCTGTGTCCATCCTCAAGGAAGACGACCTCATTGACCAGGAGTTCGACGGATTCGTCCGCAAGCTGGTGACGTACATGATGGAAGACCCGCGCACCATCTCGCCCAGCCTTGACCTGCTGTTCCTGGCCAAGGCCATCGAGCGCATCGGTGACCACTCCAAGAACATGGCAGAGCTGGTGATCTATCTCGTCAAGGGCAAGGACGTGCGCCACACGGCGCTCGACGAGATCGAGTCGGCCGTTCTCTGAACGAAAGGGCTCTGGTACCGTTATGAGAAAGCTACCCCGCGTCCTGATCGTCGAAGACGAGCCGGCCATTGCCGAACTGATCGCCGTGAACCTGCGGCACAACGGCTTCCAGCCGTTCTGGGCGGAAGACGGCGACTCGGCCCAGCGCGAACTGGATGCCGTGCTGCCGGATGTGATCTTGCTGGACTGGATGCTTCCCGGCCAGAGCGGCCTCAGCCTGGCCCGCAAGTGGCGGGCAGACAGCCGCACCAAGCCGATCCCCATACTGATGCTGACGGCTCGCGGTGACGAACCTGACAAGGTGGCAGGGCTGGACGCAGGCGCTGACGACTACATCACCAAACCGTTTTCGACCCAGGAGCTGCTGGCCCGCATCCGCGCGGTGTTGCGCCGCCGTGCGCCCGAGCAGGTCAGCGACAGCGTGACGATTGGCGAGCTGGTCCTCGATGCCGCAACCTACCGCGTGAGCTTTCAGGGCCTGCCGCTCAAGGTGGGACCAACAGAGTTCAAACTGCTGCATTTTCTGATGAAGCATGCTGAGCGCGTCCATAGCCGCTCGCAGCTGCTCGACAAGGTATGGGGTGACCATGTCTTCATCGAAGAGCGCACTGTGGATGTGCACGTCAAGCGTCTGCGCGAGGCGCTGGGCGCGGCCTCCGTGATGGTCGAAACCGTGCGGGGTGCGGGCTATCGGCTCACGGTACAGCCTCAGGTCCAGTTGCAGGCGTAGATCTCTGTGCGCCATGCGGCGCATCCTCCTAACCTGTATGGGGCGCACCCTTGGCGCCCGCACTTCCTGACGAGGCTTTGCAAGCGGCATGCTCTGGCGTCTTTCGTATTTTTTGCTGTGGCAACTCGCGGGCGGCGGGCTTGGCTGGTGGCAGGGCGGCGCCTGGGGTGCTGCGCTGGGTGCGGGTGCGGCCGCTTGGGGCTGGTTCTTCTGGGACCTTTCGCGCGGTGCACGCGTGCTGGGGTGGTTGCGTACGGGCGACCCCGAACAGGCTCCCGTAATGCGTGGTATCTGGGGTGAGGCCGCAGACCGCGCGCGTCGCCTGCTGCGCCGCAACGAGGTCGAGCTACGCGATAGTGAAGGGCGTCTGCAGGAGTTTTTGGCAGCCATGCAGGCCACGCCCAACGGGGTCGTGCTGCTCGACGCCCAGGGTCGCATCGAGTGGTGCAACCAGATTGCAGCAGCGCACTTTGGATTTGACGCCCAGCGCGACGTGATGCAATCGGTGGGAAATCTGGTGCGCGACCCAGCTTTCACAGCGTACTTCGCGGCAAGGCAGTTCACGACGGATGTGGTGCTGGAAGGTCGGGCCAGCACGCCGTCACGCCCGGTGCGCATCTCGGTGCACCTGCATCCATACGGCGACGGGCGCAAGCTGCTGCTGTCGCGCGACGTCACGGCGCTCGAGCAGGCCGAAGCCATGCGCAGCGATTTTGTGGCCAATGTCTCGCACGAGATCCGCACTCCGCTGACGGTACTTGCTGGTTTTGTCGAAACCCTTCAGACCCTGTCGCTCACCGAAGAAGAGCAGTCCCGCTATCTGGGGATGATGTCGCAGCAAGCGCAGCGCATGCAAAGCGTGGTTCAGGACCTGCTGACGCTCTCGCGGCTGGAGGGTAGCCCGCTGCCTGGCATGGGTGAGTGGACATCGGTACATACACTGCTGCAGCACTGCGAGGTCGAGGGAAGGGCGCTTTCGGCGCTGGTCACTCAGAGCCAGCAAAAATCGCATCAGATCAGCTTTCCCGCACCGCAGGTCCTGCTCGAAGCCGGTGAGCTGGCGGGCTCATCAGCCGAGCTGCAAAGCGCGCTTTCCAACCTGATCAGCAACGCGGTGCGGTACACACCGGCCGGTGGCAGCATCACGGTGGAATGGCAACCGGCCTCCCATGGCGCTGCAGTGTTCTCCGTGCGGGACACAGGCCCTGGCATTGCGCCGGAGCACATCCCCAGGCTGACAGAGCGCTTTTATCGCGTGGACCGCAGCCGCTCTCGCGAAACGGGAGGCACTGGACTGGGGCTGGCCATCGTCAAGCATGTGCTGCAGCGCCACGGTGCCATGCTCGAGATCACAAGCACCTTGGGCAAGGGGTCGGTGTTTTCGGTGACGTTTCCTGCGAGCCGGTTGCGCAGCACTGCACACCGGGGTGCGCGGGCACCCGGCTAGCGTGTGAGCCGTGCTTTTTGCGAAACCAGCGCACGCCTGAGCATCAGCACGAAAAGCACGGCCGTAACGCCGAGCGCCGCCGCACTGGCCGCCCAGAAAGGCGTGGGGGTGGCCGCTGCCGTGTGAGCCTGATCTGCCCACGGGCCCCAGCTTCCATAGGCCAGCACGTAGCCCCCACCCAGCCCTGCGCCCCAGAGCAGCAGGCAGTACACCGCCAGTGGCGCTACCGTGATGCCATAGCAGCGCAGGACGAACACGCTCAGGGTCTGGAATGCATCGAACGCGTGGTACACGGCAACCCATGCCAGTACTGCCCCAGTCATGACTACCACGCCGGCGTCGCTGGAGTAGATGGCGCCTACATGGTTTTTTGCTATAAAAATAATAGCGGATAGGGCAATTCCCATAAGGGCTGCAAGCCTGAAACCTGTCAAAACGGCATGCCGGGCGCGCCCAGGCTGCCGTGCACCCAGCCAATAGCTGACCCGGGCGCTTGTGGCGATCGCAAGCGACAGAGGCACCATGTACAAAAGGGCGGCCACGTTGGCTGCAATCTGGTGCGTTGCCGCCGCGGTGGTGCCCTGGCGGGCCACGAACAGCGCCATCAGTGTGAAGGACGTCACTTCCACCATCACGGCAAGTCCTGCCGGAACACCCAGCCGGCACAGGCGGGTCAGCGTAGGCTGGTGGGGCGGTTCCATGCGCTTCCAGATGTGCAGTGACCGGTAGATGTCCTGCGTGCGCAGCAGCCATATGGCCAGTGCCAGCATGGTGCAGTTCACCACCAGCGTGGCCCATGCGCATCCCACGACGCCCTGCGGCGCAAGCCCTCCGCCGCCGAAGGTGAACCATATCGACAGAGGCACCTTCACGAACAGTGAGCCCACCTGCAGCCACATGACCAGCTGCGGGCGGCCCAGAGCCTGGTTGAGCGTGCTGTAAAGGCGGAACAGCAGTGCCGGGGGCAGCGCAAGCGCCAGCACGGCCAGGTAGGCCTTGACCTCCACCTGCAGGGCTGGGGGCACCTGGGTCCAGTGCAGCAGCGGGCCGGGCGACAGCAGTGCGGCCGTGCCGATCACGCTGGCGACAAGGCATACATAGATTGCCTGTCGCAGCGAATGCCCCATGGCCTCAGGCTGCCCTGCGCCACGCTGTTCAGCCCACATCGGCAGCATGGCCTGCAGTACGCCCATCAGGGCCACATACACGCTGATGAAGATGGCTGACGCCACCGAGAGCGCGGCCAGAGAGTCCGCGGAGTGGCGCCCTGCCACGATGGTGTCGGCCACGCCGAACGCCATGACGGCCAGCTGGCCGGCCAGCACGGTCAGGGCATGGCGTGTAATGGTGGAGCGCTCGGACATCAGCGCGCAGGCCCTGCGCGGCGGAATACGAGCAGATGGTCGTTCTTGTCGGTGGGCCGGGGAATGGTGGCAACCGGCTCCCACAACGAGGTATTGACCATGCGCTCCGACGCTGGCCAGGCAGCGATGTCCGCGATCAGCCAGTCACATTCATCCTGCAGCCCGGCCCGCTGCAGTGCCAGCTGGCCGTGGTGCTGCAGCGCCGCCACCTGCGCCCGGCTCAGGCCCACGGCCTGCACGCAGCCGGGTGCAGTGCCCAGCGCGGCCTTGACAGCATGTATCTGCGGCACATAGCTGCGCGCATAGTCCAGCAGGGGCAGCCACAGCGTGAGCAGCAGCAGCCAGCCCAGCACTGCGCCGCCAGCAGGCAGGACCATGCTTTTCCAGATAGGGGCACGGCTGCGCGAGGCGCGCCACCATACGAGGGCGCACCAGCCCGCGGTGGCAGCCAGTGCCGTTGCAAACGCCAGCATCGAAAACTCAGGTACGAATCCAGGGGCGAGCTTGGCCACGTTGGCGGCTGGCTTGGCGGGCACGCCAGTTTGCATGGCTATCCAGATCACCCAGATCGCCAGGGCCGACACGGTAAAAAACAGCAGGGTGAACCAGTCGATCAACGCGCCGACGCTGCGGCTGAGTGTTGGCAGTGCGAAAGCAGCTAGCGCGGCCAGGGCCGGCAGGCCCAGCAGCAGCGCACGGTCTGAGGGCTGGGTGAGAATGGTCGTTGCCACCGAGATGGCAGAAAACCACAGCGGCAAAAGAAGGTGGCGATGCCCCGGGCGGTCCGCGATCTGTCGCCGCCAGCGCCACAGCGTCCAGAGCGCCAGTGGCCACGCGGGCCAGCCAAACCACAAAAAGAGTCTTGCCAGGCTTTGCCATTCCTTGCCGCCGGCACCGGCCACCGCCATGCGCCAGCGCCACAGGTCAAGACCCCATGCAATGCCTGCGGCGACCAGCGCCACGGCACAGATGGCCCACGCCCAGGCAAGCCGATGTTCGCGCGGGCCTTGTACTGGAGCGATGATGGCAATGAGCACACTGCCAACGGCGAGCAATGCTGCGACGGCCGGAGCGCCAGCCAGCGTAAGCCCCAGGCTGCCTGCCGCCAGTGCAATGGCTGGCGCCCAGGTGCGGTACGGCATTGCGGCCACCGCAAAGAACAGCAGCGCAGTGCACGCCAGCTGCACCAGATAGCTCGTGATTTCATGTGAAAGCTGCGCCAAGCCCAGGCATGCAAGCAGTGCCAGCAGGGCGCCGTCGGCGATGGCCCGCGCGTAGTCCGCCGGAGCCGCTTCCCCGCCGAAGGCAAATGCCACTGGCTGTGCGCCGGGACTGCGCGCCAGGTAGTAAACGCCGTACCAGGTTGCTACCAGCGTGACGACGAGCAAGCCTAGAAACGGCACGCGAGCCGCCATCTCTGGCACCAGCCAGCCAGGAGACGCCTGGAGCGCCCATGCGCCCAGCCAGTAGGGCAGCAGGCCATCAGTTTCGGGCGGCATCCCGCCGAGCAGCGGACTCAGCCATTCGGTGCGTCCACTGGCCAGTTCCAGCATGTAGCCGAAAGCAGTGATGTCGGCGCTTTTCCAGGGCTGGCGCCCCACAAAGCCCGGAACCAGATAGGCCAGGCAAAGCAACAGCAGTGCCCAGCGCGGAAGCGGGCTCACGGCACTTTGCGTAACGATGGCGGGCGAGGGTGGGTTCACGCGGGTTCAGGGGCAGGGGAGGGCCACCGAGAATAAGGGCAAATGCGACGTGCGGCGAAGGACCCACGGCACGAGAGGGCTGCCTCGCAACGTACGGTGCGCCCATCGGGACGAAAAAAAAGCAGCCCGGTGGCCCGGGCTGCTTTTTTGCGCAAGCGCAGCAGCGAATTACTTGGCTGTGGTCTTGCCGAAACGGTTGCGGAAGCGCTCCACGCGGCCACCCATGTTGTCCACCGACTTTTGCGTGCCAGTGTAGAAGGGGTGCGATTCAGAGGAGGTATCCAGCTTGAACAGCGGGTATTCCTTGCCTTCGAACGTTTCCATTTCCTTCGTGTTCACGCACGAACGGGTCACGAACTTGAAACCGTTGGAGAGGTCCACAAACAGGACTTCGCGGTAGTTGGGGTGAATGCCTTCTTTCATGATCAATCCTTGTCAAGTGCGGGAGCCGTGCTGAACCCGGAGCAACCTTTGCGCCGTGGAGCATCCAGCGTACTTTCCGCAGAAAAAGCTCTCTATTATAGCCCGGAGCCAAAAGCGCACGTTCACAGGGTGCGTCGGTCAGCCGCCGCGTCGCATCATGTCAAAGAAGTCCACATTGGTCTTGGTGGCCTTCATGTTCTTGATCATGAGTTCCATCGACTCGATCTCGTCCATGTTGTACATGAACTGGCGCAGGATACGGGTCTTTTGCAGGATCTCTGGCGCCAGCAGCAGCTCCTCGCGCCGGGTGCCGCTCTTGTTGAGCTCGATGGCAGGGAACACGCGCTTTTCGTACAGGCGGCGGTTCAGGTGAATCTCGCAGTTACCCGTGCCCTTGAATTCCTCAAAAATCACTTCATCCATGCGGCTGCCGGTATCGACCAGGGCAGTGGCAATGATGGTCAGCGAACCGCCTTCTTCGACCTTGCGCGCGGCGCCAAAGAAGCGCTTGGGGCGCTGGAGCGCGGCGGCGTCCACACCACCGGACAGAACCTTGCCGCTGGATGGCACGACGTTGTTGTAGGCGCGGGCGAGGCGGGTGATGGAGTCCAGCAGGATCACCACGTCCTTCTTCAGTTCGACGAGGCGCTTGGCGCGTTCGATCACCATCTCGGCGACGTGCACGTGCCGGGCGGCGGGCTCATCGAAGGTCGATGCAATGATCTCGCCCTTGACCGTGCGCTGCATTTCGGTCACTTCTTCAGGGCGCTCGTCCACCAGCAGCACCATCAGGTGCACGTCGGGGTTGTTGGCCGTGATGGCGTGGGCAATGTGCTGCATCATCACCGTCTTGCCGCTCTTGGGCGGGGCGACGATCAGCGCACGCTGGCCACGGCCGATGGGCGCGATGATGTCGATGATGCGGCCGGTGATGTTCTCTTCACTCTTGACGTCGCGCTCCAGGCGCATCTGCTCCTTGGGGAAAAGGGGCGTCAGGTTCTCGAACATCACCTTGTGCTTGTTCTGCTCGGGCGGACCATCATTGACCTTGTCCAGCTTGGTCAGCGCAAAGTAACGCTCGCCATCCTTGGGCGTACGCACTTCGCCTTCGATCATGTCGCCGGTGTGCAGATTGAAACGGCGTACCTGGCTCGGGCTGATGTAGATGTCGTCCGTGCTGGCCGTGAAACTGGTATCCGGGCTGCGCAGGAAGCCGAATCCATCGGGCAGTATTTCAAGCACCCCATCCGCAAACACCTGCTCGCCCGCTTTCGCGCGCTTTTTGATGATCGCAAACATCAGCTCCTGCTTGCGCATCCGGCCCGTGTTTTCAATTTCGAGTTCTTCGGCCTGCTTCAGGACTTCAGACACGTGCAGTGCCTTGAGTTCGTTTAAGTGCATGGAGTGACTCCTTGACGGAGCGGGTAAGAAACTTGGGGAGTGAGGGCTGGGACCAGAGGAGCTGCTGTTTGCAGGTCTGGTGCGCCTGGGATCTCGGCCCGGCTGCCAATGCGTGCAGGCCGGTGATCGCCAAGAATTATGACAGGAAAAATCGGGAGACTTGCGCCAGCCGGGGCTGCCGGCCGCTTCGGCCCGCAAACAGGGTCGCAAGCCCTTGAAGAAAACCCCGCCGCCGCAGCGCAGCAGCTCGCGGGGCCCTGGGAGATCAGGCCAGTTGCTGGTCGATGAATGCGGTCAATTGGGCCTTGCTCATGGCGCCCACCTTGGTGGCGGCCAGCTGGCCGTCCTTGAACAGCATCAGGGTTGGAATGCCGCGAATACCGAACTTGGCTGGTACTTCGCGGTTCTCGTCCACGTTGAGCTTGGCGATCTGCAGCTTGCCCTGGTAGGTGCCCGCCACTTCGTCCAGGATGGGGGCGATCATCTTGCAGGGGCCGCACCATTCAGCCCAGTAATCCACCAGCACCGGGGTGCTGGCCTTGAGCACGTCGGCCTCAAAGCTTGCGTCGGAGAGATGTTTGATGAGTTCGCTGGCCATGGCGGATTCCTTGTGTCTTTTCCGGGCAGGTTGATCCCGGGGTACGTATAAAGTCTGGGGATTGTGACAGAAACCAATCCTACGTTCACCGCTGTGGCCCGGCACTCCGACGCTATGACAGTCATAGCGAAAAGCGATCATTGCGCGGGCGCGCTTGCCCTGTGGCAGGACACGCTGGGCGAGGTGGCCGCACAGATTCAGCGCGTGGGCGCCCATCCGGCCCGCTCTGTGGTGCTGGTGCCTTATGCCCAGCTCATGCCGTGGGCGCAGCACTACTGGGGCTTGTTGCACCCCGACGGGTTTGCCCCCCGTTTTGAAACCACGCGCAACTGGGCGCGCCAGCTGGACGCTTTTGTACCGCAGGGCGATGACCTGGCGGGCGACATCGGGCGCGACACCCTCACGGCACGCGCATTGCTTGACAGGGCGGGGCTGGCAGCCCAGCGCGACATGCTGGCGGCGCCCCTGCAGGAGGCGGCTGCGCAGCTGGCCAGCGTGGTCGCGTCTGTGCCGCCGCAAGGGCGCGATGCCTGGGCCGCGAGCGCGCGATTGCTGTTGCCAGGGCCCGAGGATGGCTCTGCCTTGCGCTTCGAAGCCGTGGTGGCCCGCATTGCGCTGGAGTGGGCCGCCGCTTCGCGCTATGCCACCGATGTCCTCTTCGACCAAGGGGTGCGTGGGACGGTGGACGCACTGATTGTCTTGCAGGGTTTCCAGCCCGACCCGCTGGTTCTCACGCTGCTGGCCAACTGGGGTGAACGCGGGCTGCTGATTCCCCTTGCCAGTGATCTGGCGAGCGTGTCCAGCACTGCGGAAATCGCCCTGCATTCGGCGCAGGATGCCGAGGACGAAGCCCAGCGTGCTGCCGCCTGCGTGCTGGCCCACGTATCCGCAGGCCGCGTGCCGGTGGCCCTGGCCGCCAACGACCGCGCGCTCACCCGGCGCATCAGCGCGCACCTGTCCCACCGTGGGATTGCGGTGCGCGATGAAAACGGCTGGACTCTGTCGACCACGCGCTCGGCCGCGCAACTCATGACGGCGCTCAAGGCGGCCGCATGGGACGCCAGTTCCGACGATGTGCTCGACTGGCTCAAGCATGTACCGCTGATCGATCGAAACGCACTGGCGGTGCTGGAGCAGGCGTTGCGGCGCTCTGCTGTCGCCAGCTGGTCTGCGGCGGTAGGCCGGGACTGGGATAGCAAGCCCCAGCTTACTGCGCTGGTTGCCCAGGCCTCGGAATGGCAAGAGGGACTGCGTGCCGGCCGGGCGCTGGGCCCCTGGCTAGTGGCACTGCGGGCTCTTTTGCGCACCACGGGGCAATGGGAAACGTTGGAGGCGGACGCGGCCGGCGCCCGCGTGCTCAGTGCCCTGCGCCTGCAGGACGGCCAGGACGCAGAGTTTGACGGATGGGGCGCTGCCGCACGGCGCATGTCGCTGCAAGAGTTCACCCGCTGGGTGAATGAAGTGCTGGAGGCTGCACGCTTCGTGCTGCCGTCCGAGGGGGCGGCACCCGTCACCGTGCTGCCACTGGCGCAACTGCTGGCCCGTCCCTTTGCCGCACTGGTTTTGCCTGGCTGCGATGAAAAGCGACTGCAGCCTGCCCCCGAACCACCGGGTGAATGGACCCAGGCCCAGCGGCTGGCACTTGCATTGCCCACGCGCGAATCGCAGGAAGCGGCGCAGCGCGCGGCCTGGCACAGTGCGCTGTGTACCCCCGCTGTGGACGTGCTCTGGCGCACGGGCGATGAGGGCGGCGAGCCGCTGCTGGCCAGCCCGCTGGTGCTGGCGTTGCACCTGGACGGAACGGCGCACGAAGGCGCTGACAGCCGCCACCAGCGCGAGGTGCTGGCTGCGCCCACGCCGCGGCCCGGCCCGCGGGGCGACGCGCTGGGCCTGCAGCGCCTGTCTTCCACCGCGTACTCCGACCTGCGGCACTGTCCTTACCGTTTCTTTGCGTTGCGCTTGCTGGGCCTGTCCGAATCGGATGAACTGTCGGCCGAAGTGGACAAGCGTGACTTCGGCAACTGGCTGCATGAGGTGCTGCAGCTGTTCCATGAACAACTGCGCGACGATGCTCCAGGCGCGCCACCCGATCGCAGCACGCGCCTTGACCAAGCGGCGCACACAGTGACCCACAGGCACGGCCTGGCGGGCGGGGCAGAGGGCGACTTCCTGCCTTTCTCTGCGGGCTGGCCGCAGGTGCGCGATGGCTACCTGCGGTGGCTTGCGCAGCACGAGGATGCGGGCGGCGCATTCCGGTCGGCAGAGGTCAAGGCGAGTCAGCCGCTGGGCAGCCTGCAGCTTGTGGGCACCATCGACCGGATTGATGGCGTGTCCTCCACAGGCGAGCCCACGGTGTTGGTCATCGACTACAAGACCGAGAGCGACAGCGTGACCAGCAAACGCATTGCGGTGGGGGCCGAAGACACCCAGCTGGCGTTCTACGCTGCGCTGCTCAGCCACGACACCCTGCGCGCAGCCTACGTCAACGTGGGCGAGCGGGGCGAGACGCGCATGCACGAGCAGGAGGACGTGGTGCACCTGCGCGACCTCCTGGTCGAGGGCATCCAGCACGACTTCGCACAGATTGCCGCAGGCGCCCCCCTGACAGCGCTCGGCGAGGGCGCGGTGTGCGAATACTGCGCAGCGCGCGGCCTGTGCCGAAAGGATTTCTGGTGATGACTAGAGGACACCCCCCTGAGGCGCTGCGCGCCTTCCCCCCGCTCTCGCTCCGCTACGCTGCGCGGGCAGGGGGACGACACCCTCGCTGCGGGGCGGCCCTTGCTCGGTGTCTCCACGCTTTGGCCGCGCCAGTTTCAACGACCGATTGCGCATCGCCGGTCATCGGACTCCATAGATGACGAACGCCGCCTACGAACACAATGGCCAGCCCGTCTCGCGCGAGGCGTTCTACGCCATTGCCTGCGACCCCGCGCGCAGCGTGGCGGTGGAGGCCTGCGCTGGTGCCGGCAAGACCTGGATGCTGGTCTCGCGCATGCTGCGTGCGTTGCTGGGCGGCGCTGCGCCGCACGAAATCCTGGCGATCACCTTCACCAAGAAAGCTGCGGGTGAAATGCGCCAGCGCCTTCAGGAATGGCTGGAGGAGTTTGTCCAGGCCCCGCCCGACCGGCTGGTGGCCGAGCTGATCGCGCGCGGCGTGGCGCCCCAGGCGGCACTGGACCAGCGACCGGCGCTGCAGGGCCTGTATCGCCAGCTGCTCGACAGTGGCCGCCCGGTCCAGATCCGCACCTTCCACAGCTGGTTCGCCGCGCTGCTGGTGCTGCCACGCCGCATGCTGGTGCCGCGCAGCCAGCAGGCGCTGCAGCTCGGGTTCGGCCTCCTGCGCAGTCACGTACTTTTCGAGGTGTTTGGTGAGCCGGTCTTCCTTGGCCACAAACAGTGCCTTGCGCAGCATGACCAGGCACTGGGCGGGGTCGGTGCTGGCCAGCGCATCGATGATGGCGTCGGCCGCCTTTTGCGGTGTCTTGTTGGTTTCGGCCCCGAGGGCGCGGGCCCAGGCCAGCCAGCGCTGACGGGATGCGCCATCGGCCAATGCATCAGCCGGGTCGGCGCAGTGGGCCAGCTCGGGAAAGCACGTACCGAAGGCTGGCACCGACGCATCCACGACGCCTGCCTCGTCGGCCAGGTCAAACTCCACCCGCTTTGCCAAGGCCCCGGCCAGGGCCTTGTGCGTTTGTGACCGCCCGTACCCGGCCACCACGGCTTCGTAG
>LNEG01000199.1 GCA_001464865.1 Burkholderiales bacterium Ga0074133 | reverse complement strand
TTCCTCGCTGAATCTGCTCTTCTTCATGTCCGTCATTCTCCTGGTGGTTGACGGACTTCACTAACTTCAGACTGGTACGGCTGGAAGGGGGCAGGTCAACTTCAGCTAGACTGACCCAAGGCGTGGAGCCCCCATGTTCGCCACTGTTCACCCGCATCCGATGGATTTGGGGGCATGGCAGGGGGCACCAAGCGAGTAGAGCAGAGACGATAACCAATCAAATCATGCCCTTACAGCGACAATTCCTGTTCAACGTCTGACCGACGGCTGAGGGGATCATGCAGCCGGGGTGCGCCGCAGACCGGCACGCACCGGCTGGTGCGAGCACGGCCACCGCGGCGTCGTGTGGGTCCCTTCGCAAGCCGCAGCGAAGCTTGCCAGGAGGTTGAGCGGGCAGGCATGTGCCGTGAGTGTGAACTGCGCGCATAGTCCTTCGCCTCATGACTCCCCGGGATGAAGGGGGGAGGTGCTGCGCAGGAATGCGTCTTGCAGACCTGCCCGGCTGCGCACCGGCGGACTTTTCCGACCTTGGCCGATTTGCGGCACGCGGCCGGGCGCTACAGGAAAACCCTCAGCGTTCGCGTGTAAGTCATGCGTAAGATCCGCCAGTTCCGCGGTGGTTGCAACTGCTTGCATTCGCACCTGCCTTTCGCTTAGGTGCCAGTCTTTCGAATCAACCCGGCCACGGCCCGCCTCTCATGCTGTTTGGACGCAAGAACCCGTTTTCGTCCACCGATGCGTTCCCCCTGTCTGACGCAGTTCTGGAGTTTGACGATTCATCCTCTGGCGGAGTTCGCCGGGCCCGCCGCACGTTGGATGGCTTCGGGGTGCGCGCGCAGCTGAACGCGCGGCACCAGTGGGCTGCGGCCATGTCGGCTGTGCTCCTGTTCGGTCTGGCGCTGGCCGCGTTCGTCGCCCTTGAGGTGGTTGATTCCGCACTGTGGGTGTGGACGGCGGCGACCGCGGTGCTCGGGGTTTTTGCGTTCTGGATGCTCACCCGGTCCGATGCGGGCAAGAAGCTTCGCCATCGGCACCTGCAGCTCTGCGTGGTGGGGCTTTTCCTGGGCGCCATGCTGGTGCTGGTCTATGTCGTACCGGTCACCCAGATCCTGCTTGCCCCTTTCGCCTTCGTGGCCCTGTCGTATGGCGTTTTCGCCGTGCCGCGGCGCATGCTGCTGACACTGTGCGCCCTGGCCTTTGTGGCATATGGCCTGGTGATCTGGCTGCACCACTACCAGCGCCAGGACGACGCCCTGCTGCGACTGGAGTTGCTTCACTGGATCGCCCTGGCGCTGTCCCTGCCGGTTTTCGTCGCATGGATGGGCAAGGTGCAGCGTCTGTACCGCAGCCTCGACCAGGCCAGCCGCAAGATCAAGAACATCCAGGAAGATGCCAAGCGCGACACGCTGGTGGGCTGCTTTAACCGCCGCTACGTGCTGGCGGCCCTCGAAGAGCAAAAGCAGCTGGCGGACGAAACCGGTATTCCGCTGTGCCTGGCGGTGCTCGACATCGACCACTTCAAGCGCATCAACGATGAGCTGGGGCATCTGGGCGGCGATGAGGTGCTGCGCACCTTTTCGCGCATTGCCCAGCAGGGCGTGCGGGGCGGCGATGTTTTCGGCCGTTACGGCGGCGAAGAGTTCCTGCTGATCTTTCCCGCCACCTCGCTGCTGCCTGCCCTCAACACCTGCGAGCGCATCCGGGCGCAGGTGGAAAGCCATGCCTGGAACGGCCTGCTGCGCGCGCGCGTGACGGTTTCCATCGGCGTCACACAGTACGTGATGGGCGAGTCGGTGCTGGAGTTTTTCTCGCGCGCGGACACGGCCATGTACATGGCCAAGGAGGGTGGCCGCAACCAGGTGGTGGTGGAAGAGCCCGTGCTGCGCGGCGATTCACTGGTATCTGATTCGGCTGCTGATTCGGCCTAGCTGCACGCGCTGCAAGGTTCTCCCCGTGCGCGTGCCGGGGCGCTGCTACAAGCCGTACTGTCCGGGCATGAAGTGCAGCAGCGCGCTCGTCATCACCAGGTAGCGAAAGAACTTGCCCACAGCCATGTAGGCCAGGCACGGCCAGAACGGAAGCTTGAGCCAGCCCGCCACCGCACACAGCGGGTCGCCCACGACAGGGAGCCAGCTCAGCAGGCAGGCGCGGGGGCCAAACCGCCTCAGCCACGCCAAGGACCGCCCGTCGTTGCTGTAGCCGCGCGCGTGGTTCACCACCTTGTGCGCACCCAGGCCCATCCACCAGCTCACCCCCCCGCCCAGCGTATTGGCCACGGTCGCGACCAGGATGGCTGGCCAGAACATCTCGGGGTTGAGCTTGATGAGGCCGAACACGGCGGGTTCCGATCCGAGGGGCAGCAAAGTGGCCGACACGAACGCGACCACGAATACGGTGCTCAGCCCGAACTGGGGCAGCGCAAGCCACGACAACAACTGGTGCATCCACATTTCCATGGCCCGAGTGTAGAAGGCTGCCTTGCCGGGCCGCCCTTGCGGTGGCCCTGTCCTACAGGGGGGCACGGCATCCGCGCATGGCCCCGGAAGCCAGCGTTTCGTATCGTGGAGGTATCGCGGTGCTGACCTTGGGACGGCAGCCACCTCATCTGCCGGGAGCCTCCATGCACATGCCATTGCAAACCTTTTTCAGCCAGTCCAGCGGACACCGCGTTGCCGTGGCGGGGGCCTGGCTGGCCGCCATCACGCTGCTGGCCATTGCGCCCGCCAGCGCATCTGCAATGGATGGTGTGGCTGCGCCCGGGGAGCCCAGGCTCGGCGCGGATTGTGCGCAAACGTCCGGGACGCGCGCGTCTTTCGACCGGATTGCCCAGGAGCTTCGGAGCCAGGGCATGGCGCTGGAGGCCACCTGCCAGCCGGGTGCGACGGGCTGGACGGTCAAGGTGCGTGTGGTGGATGGCATGCGGGCGGCACGCGCCGTGCGCGGGCCATTGGCCGACGGGCACGAGGTGGACATGGGCACACCCGCCGGAGTTGCAGCGGCACCAGCGCAGGCGCCATCGGGTCTGTCGCCTGACGTGCAATACAACCGCGAATGGCTGCGCTCCCTGATGGCGCGCCACCAGTTTGAGAACCTGCCGCGTACATGGTGGCTGTTTGCCGAGCGTGGCGCATTCAAGGCCGGGGCCAGTCAGGTCGCATCGCGTTAGCCGCCGCTGGATCGTGCAGCAGCACGTCAGCTGAGGTCCGTCCGGTCTTGACGGGGCAGCATCCGGGCACTGCTATCAAGCCCGGTTTTTTTCGGGGGCGCGCATTTCATTTGCTGAAATTTTGAGCAGGTACAATCCTGCCTCCTTTTTCAGCATCCGCTGACCTCCCCCCGCGCACTCCCACACCATGCACATCGGCCATATTCCTCTGGCGAACCGCCTGTTCGTCGCCCCCATGGCGGGCGTGACGGACCGGCCCTTTCGCCAGCTGTGCAAGTCGCTGGGGGCGGGGTACGCCGTGAGCGAGATGGTCACCTCGCGCAAGGACCTGTGGAACAGCCTCAAGACCTCGCGCCGTGCCAACCATGACGGCGAGCCCGGCCCGATTGCCGTGCAGATTGCCGGCACCGAGGCACAGATGATGGCCGAGGCCGCGGTCTACAACGTGGAGCGCGGCGCGCAGATCATCGACATCAACATGGGCTGCCCCGCCAAGAAGGTGTGCAACAAGTGGGCGGGTTCGGCGCTGATGCAGAACGAGGCGCTGGCGGTGGAGATTGCGGCTGCCGTGGTCGAGGCCTGCGCGCCCTTCAATGTGCCCGTCACGCTGAAGATGCGCACCGGCTGGTGCCAGCAGCACAAGAACGCGGTGGCCCTGGCGCGCCAGTTCGAAGCGGTGGGCATCCGGATGCTGACCGTGCACGGCCGCACGCGCGAGCAGGGCTACAAGGGCCATGCCGAGTACGACACCATTGCTGCGGTGAAGGCCGCGGTGCGGGTGCCGGTGGTGGCCAACGGCGACATCACCTCGCCTGAAAAGGCGCGCGATGTTCTCGCCGCCACCGGGGCGGACGCCATCATGATCGGCCGGGCCGCGCAGGGCAGGCCCTGGATCTTTCGCGAGATCGGCCATTTCCTGGCCACGGGCGAGCACCTGGCCCCGCCGCTGGTGGCCGAGGTGCGCCGCCTGCTGCTGGACCACCTGCACGACCACTACAGCCTGTACGGCGAGCTGACGGGCGTGCGCAGCGCGCGCAAGCACATTGCCTGGTACCTGCGTGCCCTGCCCGGGGGGGAAGCCTTCCGGCAACGCATCAACACGATAGAAGACGCTGCCGCGCAATGGCAGGCGGTGGCCGACCATCTGGACGCCCTGGGCCAGCAGATGGACCGGCTGCCTGCCGCGACCGGCATCGAGGTAGATACACAAGAACAACAGGGATTGGTGGCATGAGCAAGAAACACATTGAAGAGTGCGTGCGAGAGAGCCTGCAGAGCTACTTTCGCGACCTGGGCGGCGAGACGCCCGATGGCATGTACGACATGCTGGTGCGGGTGGTCGAAAAGCCGCTGCTGGAAGTGGTGATGAGCCATGCCGCCAACAACCAGTCGCGCGCAGCGGAATGGCTGGGCCTGAACCGCAACACCCTGCGCAAGAAGCTCGTCGAGCACAAGCTGCTTTGAACGCCCCTGCTGGCGTGTTTATCAAATTCGATAGCAGCTTGACCAATCAATACAAGCGCTAGAGCCCGTTTTCAATCTCAAAGACCGCAAGACCCCCCATGAACGCACTCCTTTCCGTATCCGACAAGACCGGCATCGTTGACTTTGCCAAGGCCCTGCACGCACTGGGCATCAGGCTGCTGTCCACCGGCGGCACCGCACAGCTGCTGGCCAAGGAGGGCCTGCCCGTGACCGAGGTGGCCGAAGTCACCCGGTTCCCCGAGATGCTGGACGGTCGCGTGAAGACGCTGCACCCCAAGGTGCACGGCGGCCTGCTGGCCCGCCGCGAGCTGCCGGCCCACATGGCTGCACTCAAGGAACACGGCATCGACACCATTGACCTGCTGGTGGTCAACCTGTACCCCTTTGAAGCCACCGTGGCCAAGGCCGGCTGCACGCTGGCCGATGCCATCGAGAACATCGACATCGGCGGCCCCGCCATGGTGCGCAGCGCCGCCAAGAACTGGGCCGACGTGGGCGTGATCACCGCTGCCGACCAGTACGAAGCCGTGCTGGCCGAGCTCAAGGCGACCCATGGACAAGGTTCTTGCAAGCTCTCCGACAAGCTGCGCTTTGCCCTGTCGGTGGCTGCGTTCAACCGCATCGCGCAATACGACGGCGCCATCAGCGACTACCTTTCCTCCGTCACGTTTGAAGAAGAAAAACTGTCGGAAACCTACGTGCCCGAGCGCAGCCAGTTCCCCGGCCAGAGCAACGGTGCCTTCATCAAGGTGCAGGACCTGCGCTACGGCGAAAACAGCCACCAGCAAGCGGCGCTGTACCGCGACCTGCACCCCGCGCCCGGCTCGCTGGTCACCGGCGTGCAACTGCAGGGCAAGGAACTCTCGTACAACAACATTGCCGACGCCGATGCCGCGTGGGAATGTGTCAAGGGCTTTGACGCCGCCGCCTGCGTCATCGTCAAGCACGCCAACCCCTGCGGCGTGGCCGTGGGCCTGGATGCGCTGGACAGCTACAGCAAAGCCTTCCAGACCGACCCCACCAGCGCCTTCGGCGGCATCATTGCCTTCAACCGCACGGTGGACGGCGCCGCCGCTGCCCAGGTCAGCAAGCAGTTTGTGGAAGTGCTGATGGCCCCCGACTTCACGCCCGAAGCGCTGGAAATTTTCAAGGCCAAGGCCAATGTGCGCCTGCTCAAGATCGCGCTGCCCGCCCACGGTGGCACCACGCACTGGAGCCGTGGCCGCAACGCGATGGATACCAAGCGCATCGGCTCCGGCCTGCTGCTGCAGACGGCCGACAACCACGAGCTGTCCCTGATTGACCTCAAGGTCGTGACGAAGAAGCAGCCCACGCTGGAAGAAATGGAAGACCTGCTGTTCGCCTGGAATGTGGCCAAGTACGTCAAGAGCAACGCCATCGTCTTCTGCAAGGGCGGGATGACCATGGGCGTGGGCGCGGGGCAGATGAGCCGCCTCGACTCGGCCCGCATCGCCAGCATCAAGGCCAGCCATGCCAATCTGTCGCTGCAGGGCACCGTGGTGGCCAGCGATGCGTTCTTCCCCTTCCGCGACGGCCTCGATGTGGTGGTCGATGCAGGTGCCACCTGCGTGATTCAGCCCGGTGGCTCCATGCGCGACAACGAGGTGATTGATGCCGCCAACGAGCGCGGCGTGGCCATGGTGTTCAGCGGCGTGCGCCACTTCCGCCACTGATTGCCACTGGTCGCCACCGGTCGCCCTGATCTCAGCCCCATCCTGATCGCACGCCATGCCACCTGACGACGAAACGCCTCCCAAGCGCCCCTGGTGGGTGGCCTGGGCCCTGATCGCCGTGATGGCGCTGGCGGTGCTGGGCATGCTCAACCTGGGCTGGCGCATGCTGCCCGCCGCAGTGCGGGGCGCAGATGCGGGTGCCGCGGGCACCAACGCTGCCGCTTCCGCGACGAGCGCAGCGCTGCCCGGCCGTACGGCGGTGGAGGGCGGCGACTGCCTGCGCTGCCACGGCATGGACCGCAACTACGTGGGCCCGTCGTTCCGGCAGATTACGGCGCGCTACAGCGGCCGCACCGATGCGGCCGATTACCTGGTGCGCAAGATCCGTGAGGGTGGGGTGGGCGAATGGGGGCGCACCGTGATGCCCCGGCAGCCGCACGTGTCTGAAGCGCAGGCGCGCGACATGGCGCAGTGGCTGCTGTCGCTGGCGCCCGTGGATGCAGCGCCTTCGGCTGCGAGCACCGGCGCAACCCGCTGAGCCGGTCGCCCAGGGTTCCGTGGCGGCGTGCGGCTGCACGAACCGGCTCGGGCCGTGTCCGGAAGCATTTTCAAGCGTTTTTAGACGTTTTTGGCCGCTGGTCCAGGTGGAATCATGCCTGGATGCTATCTTTTTGGTAGCGTCTGGAATCTCTCCACGATCCGGGTGGGATGCGTTGGAGCGGTTCGGAAGGGGGCACAAGACAGCTTGTTGCCGCCAGCAGTCGCGCCATGGGCAAGACCACCAGCGCGGTGGCGCATCCGGGGCCGCGCTGGCGCAGACCGCAGGGAGTGATGCAGAGGCGCGTTGGTCTCCATGGCGCTTTGACGCCGGCCTGCCCCAGGCGCACACGGTCGGCCGCGTGGCCCGGGGGGCTCGCCCACCCCGCCGGCTGCAGCCGGTCAGGTGCCGAAGTCCATGGGCAGACCCACGTAGTTCTCGGCCAGCGCCGTGGATGCGGCACGCGAATGCACCAGGTAGTCCAGCTCGGCCTCCTGCATCTTCTGGCCGAACTCGCCCGTTTCGGGAAACCGGTGCATCAGCGAGGTGAACCACCACGAAAAGCGCTCGGCCCGCCAGACGCGGCGCAGGCAGCGGTCGGAGTACGTGTCGATGCCTGCGCGTGAACGGTCGTTGTAGAAGTCTGCAAAGGCGTTCCACAGGTAGCCCACGTCGCTGGCGGCCAGGTTCAGGCCCTTGGCGCCCGTGGGTGGCACGATGTGGGCGGCGTCGCCCGCCAGGAACAGGCTGCCAAAGCGCATGGGCTCGGCCACAAAGCTGCGCAGCGGGGCAATGCTCATTTCCAGCGCGGGGCCGGTTTCCAGGTTGGCACGGGCTTCGGGGTCCAGGCGATGGCCCAGCTCGGTCCAGAACTGGTCGATGGTCCAGTTCTCCAGCTTGTCGGTCGTGGGCACCTGCAGGTAGTAGCGGCTGCGGGTATTGCTGCGCATGCTGCACAGCGCAAAGCCGCGCTCGGTGTTGGCGTAGATCAGCTCGTGCGCTACCGGCTTGACATCGGCCAGCACGCCCAGCCAGCCAAACGGGTACACACGCTCATACGTGTGCAGTGCGCCCTCGGGCACGCTGGCGCGGCACACGCCATGAAAGCCGTCGCAGCCTGCGATGAAGTCGCAGGCCAGTTCGTGCATCTGGCCGTCCTTTTCGTACGTCACCCGCGGGTGTGCGCCGTCGAAGTCGTGCACGGCCACGTTCTGCGCGTCGTACACCGTCACCAGGCCCGCCGCAGCGCGGGCATCCATCAGGTCGCGCGTCACCTCGGTCTGGCCGTACACGGTCACGCGGCTGCCGCCCGTCAGGGCCTGCAGGTCGATGCGGTGGCGTTCGCCCTTGAACAGCAGGTCAAAGCCGTCGTGCGGCAGCCCTTCGGCGTGGGCCCGCGCACTGACGCCTGCCTTGTCCAGCAGGTCCATGCAGACCTGCTCCAGCACGCCCGCGCGGATGCGGCTGAGCACGTAGTCGGGGCTGCGCTGTTCGATGATGACGGCATCGATGCCGGACTTGTGGAGCAACTGGCCGAGCAGCAGACCGGCGGGGCCTGCACCAATGATGGCAACCTGGGTACGCATGAGAAACAACCTTTTGAACGTTGGGCAAGGGCTAAAACAGTGCTTCCAAGCGTAGGTTGATGCGGGTCAAATAGGTGGCCGCAGCGGTAGGCTTTGCGCGAATGGCAATTGCTTTGTGCGATCATCGCGCAACAGCTCAGTGCAAGGTGCGTGATGGTTGCGATGGTTCCGGTGCCCCGCGGCGCGTGGGGCACCACAACGCTCGGCCAAAGCCCGGCAGCTTCCAGCGCCCTGCAGTACCTCTCAATCCCCATGCCGCAAGCCCGATGACCCGTGTTTCCATTGCCAAATCAGACCTGATCGAAGGCATGGTGCGCGGCATGGCGGTGCTCGAGAGTTTTGACACCGAGCGGCAGCGGCTGAATGCCACACTGACCGCCGAGCGCACCGGGCTGACCCGCGCGGCCGCCCGGCGCCACCTTCTCACGCTGGCGCACCTGGGCTATCTGGAAACCGATGGCAGCTACTTCTGGCTGGCGCCCCGGGTGCTGCGACTTTCGGGCAGCTACCTCGCGTCAGCGCGGCTGCCGCGGGTGTTGCAGCCCACGCTCAACCGGCTGGCGGCGCAGACGCAGCAGTCGTTCTCTGCCGTGGTACTGGACGGCAGCGAGGTCGTGATCGTGGCTCGCAGCGGCGGGTATGGCGCCCCGTCGCGGTTGCTGGCCTACGGTGTGCATCTGGGCGCGCGGCTGCCGGCGCACCCCACGTCCACCGGCCGTGTACTGCTGGCAGCGCTGCCACCGGCAGAACTCACGGCCTGGCTCAAGTCCCACCCCCTGCACCGGCTCACGCCCCACACCATCACGCAGGTGGCGTTGCTGCGGCAGGTGATCGCGCAGGTGCGCCTGGATGACTTTTGCCTGGCTGCGCAGGAGCATGAACTGGATGTGACGGCCCTGGCCGTACCACTGCGCAACCTGCAGGGGCACACGGTGGCTGCGCTCAATGTGGTGGCGTCGCCCCGGCAGATGGACGAAGCCAGCCTGCAGCGCGACATGTTGCCCCTGCTGCAGGAGGCAACGCGGGAGCTGCGTGGCCTGCTGTAAGGCCCCGGACCGGGGGATTTCAGGTCAAAAGTGGCTGCAGTGCAGGATTTATATGCACTGGTAGCTATTATTTTGATAGTGTTCTGAACACTTCGCGCGCTGCTGCCACCGTGGCTGCAATGTCGTCGGCCGTGTGCGCACCGCTCACGAACCCCGCCTCGTACAGCGCGGGCGCAATGTACACGCCACGATCGAGCAGCCCGTGGAACAGCTGGTTGAAGCGGGCGCTGTCGGTCTTGAGCACGGCCGGGTAGTTCTGCGGCAGCTCGGGCAGGAGGAAGAATCCGAACATGCCGCCTTCGCAGTCGGTGCTGAAGGGCACGCCTTCCTCGCGGGCAGCCTGGGCCAGCCCGTCCACCAGCGAGCGGGTGGAGGCCGACAGCGCATCGAAGAAGCCGGGCTTTCTGATTTCGCGCAGCGTGGTCAGGCCGCAGGCGGTGGCCACCGGGTTGCCCGACAGGGTACCCGCCTGGTACACAGCCCCCAGGGGGGCCAGGTGTTCCATGATGGCGCGGGGCCCGCCAAAGGCCGCCAGTGGCATGCCGCCGCCAATCACCTTGCCCAGCACGGTCACGTCGGGCTTGAAGCCGGGAATGCTCCTGGCATACACACTCTGGGCGCTGCCCAGGGCCACGCGAAAGCCGGTCATCACTTCATCGAACACCAGCAGCGCGCCGTACTCGGTGCACAGCTCGCGGCAGCGCTTCATGAAGGGCACGCTGGCCCGCACGAAGTTCATGTTGCCCGCGATGGGCTCGATCATCACGCAGGCCAGTTCCTTGCCATGCAGGGCAAAGGCTTCTTCGAGCTGGCTGACGTTGTTGTATTCGAGTACCAGCGTGTGTTGCACCACTTCGGGCGGCACTCCGGCGCTGGTGGCGTTGCCGAAGGTGGCCAGGCCCGAGCCGGCCTTGACCAGCAGCGCGTCTGCATGGCCGTGGTAGCAGCCTTCGAACTTGATGAATTTGCTGCGGCCCGTGGCGCCACGGGCCAGGCGAATGGCACTCATGCCCGCCTCGGTGCCCGAACTGACCAGGCGGATCATCTCCATCGACGGCACAAGGCCCAGGATCTCCTCGGCCAGCTCCACCTCGCGTTCGGTGGGCGCGCCAAAGCTGAAGCCTTCGAGCGCCGCTTTCTGAACGGCTTCGATCACGGCGGGGTGGCCGTGGCCGAGGATCATCGGGCCCCACGAGCCGATGTAGTCGATGAAACGCTGGTCATTGGCGTCCCAGAAATACGCGCCCTGTGCGCGCTTGACGAAGCGGGGCGTGCCGCCCACGGCCTTGAAGGCCCGCACGGGCGAGTTCACGCCGCCGGGGATCAGCGCCTTGGCGCGTTCGAACAGGGGGATGTTGAGATCAGTGCTTGGTGTCATGGGGTGGCATCACGAAGCCCTCGAGGGCCTGTGTCTTGTCAAGAAGGGGGGCGCTGGCTGCGGGGGGTGCGTCGTCCTCGCCCTCTTCATCGTCTTCGTCGTCATCGGGCTGCGCCCAGAACATCCGGTCGGGAACGATGTGGCCCATTCCGGGGCGAAAGCCGGCGTCCAGGCAGCGGTCGAGGTAGCTCAGCGCCTCGCTGGTGGCCTCGCCCAGGTCGTTGCCCGCGCCCACCAGGGCCGTCACCGCGGCAGACAAAGTGTCACCCGCGCCGGAAAAGGTGGCGTCGAACAGTTCGAACTTGCCGCTGCCCAGTATGGTCTGCGGCGACGCCAGTACGTTTTCGACAAACTGTTCAGGCAAGGGGATGCCGGTGACCAGGGTGTAGGGCACGCCCATCTCGGAAGCGGCACGGGCGATGTCCCTGGGCGTCGGATTGCGGGACCCGTTCCAGTCCGGCAGCAGCCATCGCCACAGCGTGCTGTGGTTTCCAACCAACACTGAGGTCTGCGGCAGCAACAGCTCGCGGAAGGCGTCCAGATACTCCTCGATGAGCTCCTCACGCCACCACGAAAGGTTGGGCATGTAGGCAATCACAGGGATCTCGTCGTAATCCGCCGTGATTTCGGCGATGGCGCTGATGTTCTCGGGGCTGCCGACGAAGCCGATCTTGATCGCCTGCACCGGCAGGTCCTCGAGCACTGCGCGCGCCTGGTCCGAAACAGCCTCGTCGTCAAAGGAAAAATGGTCAAAAATCTGAGCAGTGTCGCGGGCATAGGCTCCGCAGACAACGGCAATCGGGTGTCCGCCAACCGACGCCACCGTGGTGATATCGGCGGTAAGGCCGCCAGCACCGCTGGGGTCGCTGGCATTGAATATCAGGACGCAGGCAGGGCTTGCGTCGGCAGATTCATCTTCGTCGGAATCAAGGGTTTCGGGGGGGGGAGGGGATGCTTTGATGGTCATGGACCAGATCCTGCTGGATGGAGAGCATCGCTGCCCAGCCCGCTGAGATGCCTAGATACAATCGTTGCATTCTATGTGAAGGCCCTTTAAGCTGTGATCGACTCAAAAACTTGGATGTGCTTGATCTGTGGTTGGATTTACGACGAGGCCCTGGGTTCACCAGAACACGGGATCGCGCCCAACACGCGCTGGGACGATGTGCCCATGAACTGGACCTGTCCTGAATGCGGCGCCCGCAAAGAGGATTTCGAGATGGTTCAGATTTGAAACGCAGCTTCGGCTGCGTTGTTTCTTTTTCCATCGGGAGCAGTAACAATTGAATACAAAAGGCGCAACCTTCAAAGTGCTCGTGGTGGATGACAGCAACACCATCCGTCGTAGCGCCGAGATTTTCCTGAAACAGGGCGGCCACGAGGTTTTGCTGGCTGATGACGGTTTTGACGCATTGGCCAAGGTGAACGATTACCAGCCCCAGCTGATTTTCTGCGACATCCTGATGCCCAAGCTCGATGGCTACCAGACCTGCGCCATCATCAAGCGCAATGCCCGATTTGCAGATACTCCCGTGGTAATGCTGTCCTCCAAGGACGGCGTATTCGACAAGGCGCGTGGTCGCATGGTCGGATGCCAGGAATATCTCACCAAGCCATTTACCAAAGACCAACTGCTCCAGGCTGTGCAGCAGTTCGGCAATTCGCAACAAGGAGCCATGTAATGCCCATTCAAAAAGTACTGGTCGTCGACGACTCGAAGACCGAGTTGATGTTCCTGACTGACCTGCTTCAGAAAAAAGGCATGCAGGTGCGTACCGCCGAGAACGCCGACGAAGCCTTTCGCCGCCTGGCGGAAGAAAAGCCCGACCTGATCCTGATGGATGTGGTGATGCCTGGGCAAAACGGGTTTCAGCTGACCCGCGCCATCACCCGCGACCCTCTCTACGCCGACGTGCCCATCATCATGTGCACCAGCAAGAATCAGGAAACCGACCGCGTGTGGGGCATGCGCCAGGGCGCGCGTGGCTACATCACGAAGCCGGTAGATCCTGCCGAACTGCAGGCCAAGATCGACGCCCTGAACTGAGGCTGCAGCGCGTTCATGGCCAATCGCGAAGCCCTCAGAGAGCTCCAGACCCGTCTTGCCAGCCGCCTCCAGGCGGCCCGGTCCGAGGGCACTTCCGTTTCATCCTGGCTGGCTGTCGAGTCAGGCGGGAGTTTTTATCTGCTTCCACTGGCGCAGTCGGGGGAGATTTTCCCCTGGGTGACTGTCCAGCCGGTGCCGTACACCCAGAGCTGGTTTCTGGGCGTTGCCAATCTGCGCGGCGGTCTGGTGGGTGTGGTGGACCTGGCGGGCCTTCTCGGATCGGACGCTGCGCGTACCGACCAGGCCCTCGCCGAGTCCAGCCTGCTGGCTTTCAATGCGGCCCTGGACGTGAACGCTGCCCTGCTGGTGGATCGGCTCGCCGGCCTGCGCGGCACCGATGCCTTTGTGTCGTCGGAGCCTCCCGCCCAGGATGCGCCTTCGTTTTTCGGCACCACGTATATCGATTCGAGCGGCACGCGCTGGCAGGAACTGAACCTGCAGGTCCTGTCGCAACACCCCGCTTTCCTGAGCATCAGTGCTTGAGTTTTTCTGTAAGGCTGCACCATGTCCGTCGTCAATCAATTTGGAAAAATGTTCAACCGGAAACCTGCCACGCCGGCTGCAGGCGGCGCCGATGACGGGCAGGATCTTCTCTCGACCGGCGCCCTTGACGGCAGCCAGTTGCGTGACGGCTACCAGGCTGACGCACTGAACAGCGTCCAGGGCGATCCTGGTGGCGGGTACACCCCCGAACTCACCAGCCCTGACAACGACGAAGACCTCATCTCGCTGCCGCTGCTCGGCCGGGCTACCGCTCCAGCCCACCAGCGCCGTCTGCTGGGCCTTTTGGCCATTGGCGTGATCGTGCTGGCGCTGATCGCCGGCTGGGTGCTGCAGCAGGCAGACAAGTCCGCACAGCAACTGGCTGCTACGGGCCAGTCTCTGATGCAGTCGCAACGCCTTGCGAAATCGGTGTCGCAGGCCCTGGTGGGTAGCCCGCAGGCCTTCCCGGACGTGGTGGAAAGCTCCGGCGTTCTGGCCCGCAACGTGCGTGCGCTGAACGCCGGTGATGGCGAGCTCAACGTGCAGTCGCTGGGCGAAACCTTCAAGCCAGATCTGGATTCCGTGAACCCCCTGATGGAGCGCGCCGAACGCAATGCATCCGTCGTGATGGGCCAGCAAAAGATCCTGACGCAGGTGGGGGATGCTCTGCGCACCATCAACCGCCAGTCGTCCGACCTGCTTGAAATTGCGGAGACGGTTTCTTCCCTGAAGCTTCAGCAAAACGCTCCCGCCGCCGAGATTTCGGCTGCCGGCCAGCTCGTGATGCTGACCCAGCGTATCGGCAAGTCGGCCAATGAATTCCAGACCATGGAAGGCGTGAGCCCTGAGGCTGTGTTTTTGCTGGGCAAGGACTTGAACTCCTTCAAGGAAATCGCGCAGGGGCTGCTGGATGGAAGCCCTGAATTGCGCCTGGCAGCCACCAAGGACGCACAGACCCGCGAGCAGCTGGAAGCGCTGATCAAGCTCTATGAACAGACCCGCACGCAGGCCAGTGCCATTCTGGGCAACCTGCAGGGTCTGGTGTCCGCGCGAGAAGCCCAGTCCGCCATCATTGCCGACAGCGAGCCCCTGCGTCGCCAGCTTGAAGGCTTGCAAGGCAAGCTGTCTGCCCAGACGGGCGTGGGTGGCGGTCCGCTGGCTGCGCTGACGCTCGCTGGTCTGTTCGTGATTCTTTGCGGTGTGGGCATTTCCCGCGTGCAACTGCTCGACAGCCGTGGACGCCAGGCCGCTGCTGAAATGCAGCAAAAGGACGCCAAGCGCCAAGAGCAGGAAGCCAAGCGCATCAACGATGCCAACCAGGCCGCCATTTTGCGCCTGATGAACGAACTGCAGTCAGTGGCTGAAGGTGACCTGACCCAGGAAGCCACGGTGACCGAGGACATCACGGGCGCCATTGCGGACTCGGTGAACTACACGGTGGAAGAGTTGCGCCAGCTGGTGGGCAGCGTGCAGAACACGGCAACCCGCGTGGCGCAGACGACAGCCCAGGTGGACAGCACCTCGACCGAACTGCTGGCCGCATCGACCGAACAGTTGCGCGAAATCCGCGAAACCGGCCGTTCCGTTCTGGACATGGCCACCCGAATCAACGAAGTGTCCACGCAGGCGCAGGAATCAGCCACGGTGGCCCGCCAGTCGCTGCAAGCGGCTGACTCCGGCTTGCAGGCCGTGCAAAACGCCATCGGCGGTATGAACTCCATCCGCGACCAGATCCAGGACACCTCCAAGCGCATCAAACGCCTGGGCGAATCGTCGCAGGAGATCGGTGAAATCACTGAACTGATTTCCGACATTACCGAACAGACCAACGTTCTGGCCCTGAACGCTGCCATCCAGGCAGCGTCTGCCGGGGAAGCTGGTCGCGGCTTCTCCGTGGTGGCTGAAGAAGTGCAGCGTCTTGCTGAACGTTCCGCAGACGCCACGCGCCAGATCTCGGCGCTGGTGAAGGCGATTCAGACCGACACCCAGGATGCCGTGGCCGCTATGGAGCGCTCCACGCAGGGTGTGGTGGAAGGGGCCCGACTGTCCGACAGCGCCGGTACTGCCCTGACCGAAATCGACCGCGTGTCTCGCCGTCTTGCCGAACTGATCGAGCAGATTTCGTCCTCTACGTCCCGAGAAGCCGTTCTGGCCAATGAAGTGGCCGACAACATCCAGCACATTTTTGCGGTGACCGAGCAGACTGGTGAAGGTACCCGTACCACGGCACAACAGGTTCGAGAGCTCTCGCACATGGCTGAAGAGCTGCGCCAGTCGGTGGCACGGTTCAAGATCGCCTGACCCGCCCGCGGCACTCATCAACCAGCTGGCTCACAGAGGCCGGGGACGAATCCATGTCATCTATCGATGTCAATAACGCACCGGGCGCCGACGGGCCACAGGTCGATCAGGACCTGGGTCCTCTCGCCTGGGTGCTTGATGAATTGCGCAAGTCGCTTGATGGCGCAGTCAAGGCCATGCGACGCTTTGTGCGCGATGCCGAAACCGCCCGTGAATCGGATCTGGCTGCGCTGGACGCAGGGTCATTGCGCATTGCACGGCAGCAGTTGCATCAGGCCTGCGGTGCCCTCGAAATGGTGGGCATGGGCCCACCCTCGCTGGTCTTGCGTGCCATGGAGTCTGCCGTCCAGAAGTTCGTACAGCGGCCTGAACTGTGCAGCGACCAGGCGGCGGCAGTCATTGAACGCGCAAGCTTTGCGCTGATCGAGTACCTTGAAACCGTGCTGGCGGGCAAGGCGACATCGCCAGTGGCACTGTTTCCGCAGTACCGTGATGCCCAGGCTCTTGCCGGGGCAGACCGCGTTCACCCCGCCGATCTCTGGCCAGCCGAGCGCCGCTTTCGCGAACCCGAAGGCACCTCATCCGCAGCGCCCCTGCCGTACGGGCCCGAGGCACGGGCCCGTCTGGATTCGGCTGTGTTACGTATCGTCAAATCAGGCGATGCGCGCGCCGCCCTGAACCTCAGGGATACCTGCCTCGGGATCGTGGCAGCCGCAAAGGACCGCGAGCCTCGCGCGTTCTGGAAGATCTGTGCCGGCTTCTTCGAAGCGTTCGGCCTGGGCCTGCTGCCGGCCGACGTCTATGTCAAGCGCGTCGCGTCGCGCGTGCTGATGCAGTACGCGACCCTGGCCAAGGGCGACCCCACCATCGCCGACCGGCTGGTGCAGGACCTGCTTTTTTTCTGCGCGCAGGCGCGTCCGCCCGAGGCTGGTCCTCAGGCAGCACCGGCGTTGCAGGCCGTCCGTCAGGCTTTCGCGCTTGATCGCTACAAGCCGGTTGACTATGAAACCGCTCGTTTTGGACGTTTCGATCCGGCCATGCTGGCTCAGGCGAGAAAGCGCATTGCTGCCGCCACCGAGACCTGGTCGGCCCTCGCAGGGGGAGATCGCAACAAGCTCAAGCCCGCTGCTGACCAGTTCAGCCTGGTGTGTGACTCGCTGCGAAAGTTGCATCCAGGGAGCGAGGCGCTGGCGCAGGCCCTGACCCGCGTGACCGAGTCGACCACCCGATCGGGTGAACCCCCATCTCCCGCGCTGGCCATGGAGGTCGCGACTTCGGTGCTTTATCTCCAGGCGGCGTTTGAAGAACTCGACGCGGCCGATAGCCAGATGGAGGAGCGTGCAAACCGGCTGGCCGAGCGGCTGGATGCCGTGGGCGCTGGTGCCGAGCCCGAGCCGCTTGAGCAGTGGATGGAAGAGCTGTACCGGCGCGTGAGCGACAACCAGACCATGGGCAGCGTGGTGGATGAACTCCGTGCCACCCTCGGTGAGGCGGAAAAGGCGCTTGACCTGTACTTCCGTAATCCGGCCGACTCAGCGCTGCTGGGCCCTGTACCCGGGCATCTTGCCCAGATGCGCGGTGTGCTGTCTGTCCTGGGGCTGGACCAGGCTTCTCTCGCCGTGGTGCGCATGCGCGACACCGTGGAACGGTTGCTGATCAATGAGGTGGCGGAAGCCGACCGCCAGACAGTATTCGAGAAGCTGGGCAACAGCCTGGGCGCATTGGGTTTTCTCATCGACATGCTCAGCTACCAGCGCACCATGGCGCGCAAGCTGTTCGTGTATGACGAAGAACTGGGTGAACTTCGTATCCTGATGGGCAAGACGCGCGGACGCGCCTCCGATGCCCGCGAAGAGACGCCTGCCAAGCTTGACGAGCGTGCTCCTACGCCATTGCCGGATGTTGTGCCGCGGTTCCCGGTGGAGCCGCAACTCAGCGAACCGACCGACTTCGGGTCCCTTCCCGAACTTTCCAGCGAAAACTCCCAGCATTGGGATCACAGTCCGTCGACAGACGGACTTGGCGCAGACATTTCGTTTACCCAGGCGCCGGCAGCAGCTACCACTGATTCCCCAGCCCCATCCTTGGCCGGACAGCCTGTCGTGCGCCCGGCGATTGAAGACGAGCTGCTCGACGTATTCCTTGAAGAGGCGCGGGAGGTGGTGACCACCGGCCTTGCTGCGCTGGATGTGCTGCGCGACGAGCCCGGGAACCTGAGCGAGCAAACCACCTTGCGCAGGGCGTTCCACACCCTCAAGGGCAGCTCGCGGATGGTGGGGCTCAACGATTTTGGCGAGGCCGCCTGGTCGATGGAGCAGGTCCTCAATGCCTGGCTGGCGGAGCAAAAGCCGGTGCATCCCGATCTCCATGAACTCTCCACGGACGCCTTGCAGGCCTTTGGCCGCTGGGCAGACGATATTGCCTCAGGACACGTGGATGGTTGGAGTCCGGAAGCTTTCCGGAAGTCGGCTGATGCCATGCGCATGGACGGGGTTCTGGTTCCGCTGGTCGTGCCCGGTGGCCGCGCCGTCCAGACGCAGGCCGTTGATGACGTACCCGCCGAGCTGATGCGAACCCAGATCCTGGAGGTAGAACCCGGTCAGGACCCGGAACAGGCGGCGGACACCCTGGACGAAGTCATGGCTATGCCCGACTTCCAGGTCACCGAAATCTCTGATGTGTTCCCCGGGGCCGAGGTCTCCGTGGCGCCGGTGCCCGCGCCGGACGCAGCGGAAGAAATCGACTTCTCGGTTTTTGCGGCTGCGCTCGACGCGTCCGCAGCCGGACACGCTGCTCCGCCCGGGGATCAGGCCCGCGTTGACTTCGAACTGGATCTGGAGTTGCCTGAGCTGGAAAACGCCAGCCCCGACAGCGTGCCTGAGGTATCCGTTGCGCAAGAGCCTGCTTTTGTGGCGACAGACGACAGCACGCAACTGGCTGAACCCGCCCCCGGCAATGCGCTGGAGGCAGGGTTTTCGATGACGCTCCCGGCCGTCGATGAAACGGATGCTCCGCCGCTGGTGGCCGTGGACGCGGTGTCGCCAGACGCGTCCTTGGAGCCCGAGGAATTGCCTGTGTTCGATGTGGTCGATCAGCCCGAGGGTGCGTCGGTACTGCAAGTGGCCGGCGGCGAGGAGCCTCTCGCTGCGGTGGCATCGGACGAAGGTTCGGATGACGACGCTGTCAAGGTCATTGACACGCTGCGCATCGGGATTCCGCTGTACAACGTGTACCTCAACGAAGCTGACGAGTGGTCGCGCCGCCTGGTGACTTGTCTGCAGGAATGGGCGCTTGAGCTGCACGAACCGGTGCCCGATACCGCGGTTGCGCTGGCGCATTCGCTGGCGGGCAGCTCGGCAACCGTCGGTTTCACCGCGCTATCGGAACTGGCTCGTGTCCTGGAGCACGCACTCCAGCATGTCCAACTGCAGTCTGGCGGAACAGAAGAGCAAGCCGCGGTCTTCATGGCTGCCGCTGAGGATGTACGCCGGTTGTTGCATCAGTTTGCCGCCGGGTTCCTCAAGGAGCCAAGCGCAGAAGTGCTTGAGCAGCTTCGCCGCATTCTGGAGGCCGAGGTCGAGAACACGCTTTCGCCCCCCGAAGAAGACGCCGAAGCCATGTTGGCCGCAGCGCTCGAAGAGGAGGCGGCTGCGCAGGCCGCAGCGGAGGCAAAAGACGCCGTGCAACTGGCGCAGGCGCTGTCCGAAACCGCCGAGATCGCGCCGGTCGTGTCCGGAGTCCAGCATGGTCATGTGGCACCCGCACTCTCTGTGGTGGTGCGCGACCAGGACCAGCAGATCGACGATGCCATTGCACACGCTGTGGCCCTGGGTTCTGACGTCGATGACGACATCGACGCCATCGACGTCATCGATCCCGACCTGTTCCCGATCTTCGAGGAAGAAGCCCAGGAACTGCTTCCGCAGCTGGGCGGTGCGCTGCGCCAGTGGGCATCGCGGCCCGACAACATGGGCGCCCGCAACGAAGTCCTCCGCGCGCTCCACACACTCAAGGGCAGCTCGCGGCTTGCAGGTGCGATGCGTCTGGGCGAGATGGCCCACCGCCTGGAATCGGCGATCGAGGCTCTGGATCCTGAAACGGTCAACTCCGAGCAGATCGAGCCGCTTCAGGCCGGTTTCGACGGGCTGCAGGCCAACTTTGACGCGCTGCGCGCGATCGGCCAGACATCTGCCGACACGGTAGTGGCCCTGCCCACGGCACCTGTTTCGGACCGGGTGCCATCTGTGGCTGCACGGGATACCGACACCGTGAATGCCGTAGCGGCATCCACGGTGGCTGCTCCGGCGGCTGCACGTCTGCCAGGCCCTTCCCAGCTGGCGCCACTGCGCGTTGCCGCCAGCCAGTCAGTTCGCGTGCGCGCGCAGCTGCTGGATCGGCTGGTCAACCAGGCGGGTGAGGTCATGATCAGCCGTTCGCGGCTGGACGTGCGGCTGGGCCAGTTCCGCAGCTCGCTCAGCGACCTGTCGGGCAACCTGGATCGCCTTCGCCAGCAGTTGCGCGATATTGAGGTGCAGGCTGAATCCCAGATGCAGTCGCGCCTGGCGCTGTCCAAGGATTCGGCTGCCGGGTTTGACCCGCTGGAGTTCGACCGATTCACACGCGTGCAGGAACTGACCCGCATGATGGCCGAGTCGGTCAACGACGTGGCTACAGTGCAGCGAAACCTGCAGCGCGCCATGGAGGGTGCCGAGGATGACCTGATTGCGCAGGGCCGTCAGGCGCGTGAACTGCAGCGCGACTTGCTGCGCACCCGCATGGTGGAGTTCGAGGGCATTGCCGAGCGCCTGTATGCCGTGGTTCGCCAGGCGTCGAAGGAAACCGGCAAGCAGATCAAGCTGGACATCACGGGCGGCTCCATCGAGATGGACCGCGGCGTGCTGGACCGCATGACCCCCGCTTTCGAACACCTCTTGCGCAATTGCGTGGCCCACGGTATCGAGGATCCCGAGGTGCGGACGGCCGCCGGCAAGCTGGCGACCGGCACGATCACCGTTGAACTTCACCAGGAAGGCAACGACGTCTCCGTGGAATTCCGCGACGACGGCGCCGGGCTGGACCTGCCGCGCATTCGCGAAAAGGCGGTTGCGCAAGGCATCGTGGGGCCCGACGTGACCCTCAGCGATGCGGATGCCGCCAACCTGATCTTCATGCCCGGCTTCTCCACGGCCACCGAAGTGACTGGCCTCGCCGGCCGTGGCATCGGCATGGACGTGGTTCGCGCAGAAATCAACGCCTTGGGCGGTCGCATCGAGACCTCCACCGAAGCTGGCAAGGGTGCGGCGTTCCGCATGGTCCTGCCACTGACAACGGCAGTGACGCAGGTGGTGATGCTGCGAGCTGGCGAACTTGCGATTGGCGTGCCCGCCAACGTGGTGGAAATTGTGCGCCGCACGTCTGCCGCCGACCTTGAAGAGGCTTACAGCACAGGCTACTTCGACGACGGGATGGAGAAGCTGCCGTTCTTCTGGTCCGGTGCCCTTTTGCAGGCATCTGCCCGCAGCAACGAGTCCGGCGGCAAGACCCGCCCTGTGGTGATCTTCCGCAGTGCCGCGCAGCGCATCGCGATGCATGTGGATGAAGTGCTGGGCAACCAGGAAGTCGTGGTGAAAAACCTCGGCCCGCAGCTGTCCCGTCTGCCCGGCCTGGCCGGCATGTCGGTGCTTGCTTCGGGGGCTGTGGTGCTGATCTACAACCCTGTAGCGCTGTCCACCGTGTATGGCGAACAAGTGCGTGCCGCCAGCGTGGGTCTGCCCCCTGCCCAGACTGCCGATGTCAGCACCGCAAGTGGCAAACCTGCGGGCGTGGCTGCACTTGCAGGCCCGAGCCATGTGCCGCTGGTACTGGTGGTCGACGATTCCATCACGGTGCGCCGTGTCACGCAGCGCCTGCTGCAGCGCGAAGGTTACCGGGTGGCGCTGGCGGCCGACGGGCTGCAAGCGCTGGAGCGGCTGCAGGAAGAGCGCCCGACCGTGGTGTTGTCCGACATCGAGATGCCGCGCATGGATGGCTTCGACCTGGCCCGCAATATCCGCGCTGACGGTGCGTTGCGCGATCTGCCCATCATCATGATCACCTCGCGCATTGCCGAAAAGCATCGTGAGCATGCGATGGAGCTGGGCGTCAACCACTACCTGGGCAAGCCTTATTCGGACGAAGAGCTGCTGAGCTTGATCCAGCACTACGCCCGGCTTGCAGCGGCCGTAGAGGCCTGAACGGCCCATACCGCCTATCCGATGGCTCACAAGGGCCTGTCCTGTTGGGCAGGCCCTTGACGTTTTCGGGGCGCCAAACGCGCGCATCGAGTGCGTTGGCCCTTTGTCGGATCCGATGCTCCGGTTCCCTCTGAGGAAGATGCATGGAATCGGCCTCTCCAGCACCTTTGATGCCCGATCCACGCATGCTGGCGTGCCTCGCCTTCGCGGTTCGCGATCGGGCGTCAGCGCTTTTCTGGTGTCGGGCGCTATGCTCACCACCAGGCGCAAGGGCCTGTTCGTGCCGCTGTGCAGCTGCTTCTCACGGCCGAGGAAGTGCGGCAGCTGGCCTATTCCATGTTGCGGCCAGAGCAGCGGCTTGAATCAGCGACAACGATGGAGTACGACCTTTCCATCGATACGCCCGACGGAAAGCGTTTCCGCGTGAGCGTGCACATGCAACGCGGCCAGGTGGGCATGGTCACCCGCCGTGTGGTCTTCATCCCCGGGCTGGACGAGCAGGGCCTGCCACCGCTGTCCTAGAAGCTGGCGTTCTCCAAGCGCGGATCGGTGCTGACGGTGGGCGCTGCACGCTCCGGCAGGATAGCCACGCTGGAGTCTTTGCTGGATCACCGCATAGTCAACACGGGCGGGCTCATGTTCACGGAACAGGACGCGATAGCGTAGCTGCACAGGTACAAGAAGTCGCTGGTGACCGAGCGTGTGGCGGGGCTCGACAAGCGCTCGCACGATGGAGCGTTGGGTCGGGCCATGCGCGAGGTGCCGAACATGAAGATGAACGTGAACGGCGAGATACGCGACCGCACGACCATGCAGTACGCGCTGCACCGTGCTGAATCGCGCCACCTGTGCGTATCCGAACTCCATGCCAGCAAAGCCATTCAGGCTGTGCAGCGGATCCTCAACATCTTCCGCGAGACGGCTCAGCGCCAGCTGTTGATGAGTCCTTCGATCATCCCGAGCGCGACGCCTAGCCCGTCGCGCGGTACTGACCGGATGGGCAACGCTCCGGTTGACTGACAGGGACACTCCCGCTGCCCAGGAGGGTGGTTGGCGCAACCGCGCGCGGCTTTTGCCTTGCGTTGGCTACGAACCAGGCAGCTTGACCACGGCGTACCGCTGCAACGTCTTCTGGCGCGCCGTGTCGTGATCGACCACCGGGAGTGGATAGTCCCGCCCCAGCGCAATGCCCGCCGCCTGGAGATCCAGAGGGCGCGCCGCCCATGGAGCATGCAGGGCAGAGGTCGGCAGTGCTGCCAGTTGTGGAAGGTAGCGCCGGATGAACTTGCCTTCCGGGTCGAATTTCTGACTCTGGCTGACTGGATTAAAGATGCGAAAGTACGGCTGCGCATCGCAGCCGCTGGAGCTTGCCCACTGCCAGCCACCGTTGTTGGCCGCAAGATCGAAGTCATTGAGCTGCCTGGCAAAGTACCGTTCGCCCCAGCGCCAGTCGATCCCAAGGTCCTTGACCAGAAAGCTGGCTACCACCATGCGCAGGCGGTTGTGCATGTACCCCGTCTGGTTGATCTGCGCCATGGCAGCATCGACCAGCGGATAGCCTGTGCGCCCTTCGCACCACGCCGCAAACAACGATTCCGCCTGCGGTCCTGCCTCCCACTGGATCGCGTCGTAGGCCGGCTTGAAGCTGCGCTCGACGACGTGCGGGTGGTGATGAAGGATCTGAAAGTAAAAGTCGCGCCAGATCAGCTCGTTCAGCCAGGTGCTCGCGCCGCCACTGCCCGACCGCATGCGGGCATGTGCTGTGCGCGCGAGCAGGCGGGGCGAGACGGTGCCAAAGCGCAGATGCACGCTCAGGTAGCTCGGCCCCTTGATCGCCGGGAAGTTGCGCGTGTCTTCGTAGCGGTCGATGCGGTCCAGAAAATCCTTGAACAGCGCCTGCCCGCCTGTGCTGCCTGCGGGCAGCTTCAGCGCCGAAAGGCCTGCCGGTTCAAACCCGAGTTCCTCGAGCGTGGGCACAGGCCGGCGCCGGGCTTGCGGCAAGGGTGCGAGCCGGTGGGCCAGGGGTGCCACGGGCAACTCGGCCAGCACCTGCGCGTCAGCCTTCTTGAGCCAGGCGTTCTTGTACGGCGTGAACACGCTGTACGGGGATGCGGACTGTGTCAGCACTTCACTGCGCTCCAGAACCATGTGGTCCTTGAAGGTGTGAAACGCCCTGCCATTGGCAGCCAGCCGCGTGCGTACCAGGGCGTCGCGGGCCAGCGCCTGGGGCTCGTCGTCGTGGTTGGCAAAAACTGCCTGCGCGCCGAGTTCGGCCGCCAGCGCCGGCACGGCGTCTGCCGCCAGAGCGTGCTGCACGATCAGCCCAGCCGCACCGTGCGGCGACAGGGCCAGCAGCGTGCTGTCGAGCTCCACCAGGGTTTCGCGCAGGAATTCCACGCGGCGGTCCTGGCGTGGCAGATCGTCAAGAATTTCCGTATCGAACACAAACACGCAATGCACCTGCTGGCACTGGTTCAGGGCATGGTGCAGCGCAGCCTGGTCGTCGGCACGCAAATCGCGGCGGAACCAGACCAGGCCACAGAGGTACGGGGTAGGGGAAGAGGGGGGCGCCATGTTCGCCGTTAAAATTGGATGATGTCTTCTGATTCTGCGCCCATGAACCTCACGCATCATTTCCTGATTGCGATGCCCGGTCTGGAAGATGAGTCTTTCGCGCGCAGTGTCATCTACCTGTGCGAGCACAGCGAACGCGGCGCGCTCGGCCTCATCATCAACAAGCCGACCGACATCACCCTCAAGGGCCTGTTCGACAAGGTGGACCTTTCCCTGCGGCGCGAGGACCTCAGCCGCGAACCCGTGTTCCAGGGCGGGCCGGTGCAAACCGAGCGTGGCTTTGTGCTGCACGAACCCATGCTGATGAACAAGGCCGAGACCGACGAGTCGGCCTACGCCTCCACCATGACCATCCCCGGCGGGCTGGAGATGACCACCTCCAAGGACGTGCTGGAAGCCCTGTCCACAGGGGCTGGTCCACGTCGGGTGCTGATCACCCTGGGCTATTCATCGTGGGGCGAGGGTCAGCTCGAATCCGAGCTGGCCGAAAACGCCTGGCTCACCGTGGGCGCCGATCTGTCGGTCATCTTTGACACCCCCGTGCCCGAGCGCTACGACCGGGCCCTGGCGCTGCTGGGCCTGAAGGCCTGGATGCTGTCGCCTGAGGCGGGGCACGCATGACCGGCTTGCCCGTTCAGCCGGCTGTTCCTGCGCATTTCCAGACGTTTCTCGCTTTCGATTTCGGCCTCAAGCGCACGGGTGTGGCCTCGGGTAACCGCATGCTGCGCAGCGCCACGCCCCAAGCCACCATCAAGGCCGAGGGAGACGCCCGCTTTGTGCAGGTGGCCCAGCGCATCAAGGAATGGCAGCCCGACGCCCTCGTGATCGGCGTGCCTTACCACCCCGATGGCGCCAGCCACGAGAACACCGAGCGCGCGCTCAAGTTCGGACGCCAGTTGCGCGGGCGCTTTGGCCTGCAGGTGTTCGAGGTGGACGAGCGCTACAGCACCACCGAGGCGATTTCCGGGGGCGCCAAGGATGCAGATGCCGCGTCGGCCTGCATCATCCTGGAACAGTTTTTGAGGAATCTTCCATGAGTCATCCTTCCCATCCAGCGGCCAGCGTGGGGGCGCTGTCCCTCGACGCCGAGGCGCTGTACAGCGAGCTGCTGCGTGGCGTGCGCAACATGCTCACGCCCACCACGCGCCTGGCTGGCATTGCTTCGGGCGGTGCCTGGCTGGCTGAGCGCCTGCAAAAAGACCTGGGCCTGCAAGGGCCCGCCGGCGTGCTTTCGTCGGTGATGCACCGCGACGACTTTGCCCAGCGCGGCCTGTCGGCCAGCGCGCAGACGTCGCTGCCGTTTGATGTGAATGGCGCCGACGTGCTGGTGCTCGACGACGTGCTCTACACAGGCCGCACCATCCGCGCTGTGCTCAACGAGCTGTTCGACTACGGCCGCCCGGCCAGCGTGCGTCTGGCGGTGCTGGTGGACCGCGGCGGGCGCGAGCTGCCGGTACAGGCCGACTTTGCCGCCGCCCGCGTGGCCCTGCCGGCGGCCCAGTCGCTGGCCCTGGCCCGCGACGACGCCCGTGGCAACTTCCAATTCCAAGTCCAGGACAAAGACTAAAGAGGCCCGACCGTGCTGCACAAGCGCAATCCCCAACTCAACAAGAACGGCGAGCTGATCCACCTGCTCTCCATCGAGGGCCTGCCGCGCGACATCGTCACGCACATCCTCGACACCGCCGCCAACTTCGTGAGCGTGAACGACCGCGAAGTGAAGAAGGTGCCCCTCTTGCGCGGCAAGAGCGTGTTCAACCTGTTCTTCGAGAACAGCACCCGCACGCGCACCACGTTCGAGATCGCGGCCAAGCGCCTCTCGGCCGACGTGCTCAACCTCGATATCGCGCGCAGTTCGGCCAGCAAGGGCGAGTCGCTGCTGGACACCATCGCCAATCTGAGCGCGATGGCGGCCGACCTGTTTGTGGTGCGCCACAGCGAGTCGGGCGCGCCGTACCTGATCGCGCAGCACGTAGCCCCCCATGTGCACGTGATCAACGCGGGCGATGGCCGCCATGCCCACCCCACGCAGGGGCTGCTGGACATGTACACCATCCGCCACTACAAGAAGGACTTTGCCAACCTCACCGTGGCCATCGTGGGCGACGTGCTGCACTCGCGCGTGGCGCGCTCGGACATCCACGGCCTGACCACGCTGGGCTGTGCCGAAGTGCGCGTGGTGGGCCCCCGCACCCTGGTGCCGTCGGACATGGCGCAGATGGGTGTGCGCGTGTGCCACACGCTCGAGGAGGGTATCCAGGATGCCGATGTGGTCATCATGCTGCGCCTGCAGAACGAGCGCATGAGCGGTGCGCTGCTGCCATCGAGCCAGGAATACTTCAAGAGCTTCGGTCTCACACAGGAAAAGCTGCAACTGGCCAAGCCCGATGCGATCGTCATGCACCCCGGTCCCATCAACCGCGGCGTCGAGATCGACTCCGCCGTGGTCGATGGCAAGCAGAGCGTGATCCTGCCGCAGGTGACGTTCGGCATTGCGGTGCGCATGGCGGTGATGTCCATCGTTGCCGGGAACGAAGCGTGACCCCCCTGAGTCGCTTCGCGCCTTCCCCCCAAGGGGGGACGCCACCCCTGGCCCGGCGAAGCCGGTTCCACGGTGGCACTGGCATTCGGTCGGCTGTGGTGCGAAGGGCTCGGGAAATATCACGCGATGTGATTGCTATGTTTTTGATAGCTGTAGGTGCTTATGAATCAAGCGCTAGCAGCCAATTTGGCTTGAAATCATGAAAATATTGATCCAGAACGGCCGTGTGATCGACCCCGCCTCGGGCCTTGACCAGACCTGCGACATCGCCGTGGCGGCCGGGCGCATCGTGGGCCTGAACCGCACGCCGGCCGACTTTGCGCCCGCGCGGGTGATCGACGCCAGCGGCTGCATCGTGCTGCCTGGCCTGGTGGACCTGGCCGCACGCCTGCGGGAGCCCGGCCACGAGCACGAAGGCATGCTCGAATCCGAAATGGCCGCCGCGGTGGCCGGCGGTGTGACCAGCCTGGTGTGCCCGCCCGACACCGACCCCGTGCTCGACGAGCCCGGCCTGGTGGAAATGCTCAAGTTCCGCGCCGAGAAGCTGCACCAGTCGCGCCTGTTCCCGCTGGGCGCGCTCACGCGCAACCTGGCCGGCGAGGTGTTGACCGAAATGGCCGAGCTCACCGAGTCCGGCTGCGTGGGTTTTGGACAGGCCGAGGTGCCACTGGCCAGCACGCAGGTGATGCAGCGTGCGCTGCAGTACGCCGCCACCTTTGGCTACACGGTGTGGCTGCGTCCGCAGGAGATGCACCTTGGCAAGGGCGTGGCCGCCAGCGGCCCGCTCGCCACGCGGCTGGGCCTGTCGGGCGTGCCCGTGGCGGCAGAGACCATTGCGCTGCACACCATCTTCGAGCTGCTCAAGACCACCGGTGCCCGCGTGCACCTGTGCCGCATCAGCAGCGCTGCGGGCGTGGAGCTGCTGCGCCGCGCCAAGGCCGAGGGCCTGAAGGTCACGGCCGATGTGAGCATCAACTCGCTGCACCTCACCGATATCGACATCGGCTTTTTTGACAGCCGCGCCCGCCTGTCGCCGCCGCTGCGCCAGCAGCGCGACCGCGATGCACTCAACGCCGCGCTGGCCGACGGCACCATCGATGCACTGGTGTCCGATCACAACCCCGTGGACGAAGACGCCAAGACGCTGCCGTTTGCCGAGGCCGAGCCCGGCGCGACGGGCCTGGAACTGCTGCTGAGCCTGGCCCTGAAATGGTCGCAAGACAGCGGAATCCCGCTGCAGCGCGCGCTGGCGGTCGTGACGTCGGAGCCCGCACGCGTGCTGGGCAACGCCCTGGGCACGCTGCAGGCCAGCGTGGGCCAGATCGTCGAAGGCGGCGTGGGCGACCTGTGCATTTTTGACCCGCACGCCGCGTGGACGGTGCAGGCCGATGCCCTGCGCAGCCAGGGCAAGCACACGCCATTTTCCGGCTATGAAGTGCCCGGCCAGGTCCGCACGACGCTGGTGGGTGGCCAGGTAGCCTTTGACCGGTAGCGTGGTGCGCGTCTTGGTCTTTGTGCAGGTTGCCGGGGGCGAACCTTGTCGCGCGGCAGCCATCACCGGGGTGGCAGGCCGCCGCATAGCGGTCACCCAATTCTGCAGGGCACAGACATGAAGCATCTGCGCGCGTGCTGGCGCTTGCTGCGCCTGCTGGGGCACATCGGCAAGGGGCTTTGGATCGTGGCGCTGCGGTTTCCGGCGCTGCCCCCTGACCAGCAGCATGCCCATGTGCAGGCCTGGTCGGTGCAATTGCTCGCCCACGCAGGCATCCAGCTGCGCATTGAAGGCCGTCCGCCGTTGACAGGGCCGGTGATGCTGGTGGCCAACCATCTTTCATGGCTGGACATCCCGGTGATGCACGCTGCGCGTCACTGCCGTTTTGTCTCCAAATCGGACGTACAGGGCTGGCCGCTGATCGGTACTTTGGCCACGGCAGCGGGCACCCTGTACATCGAGCGCAGCTCGCGCCGCGATGCGCTGCGCATGGTGCGCTCGATGCAGGAAGCGCTGGAGCGCGGCGAGGTGCTGGCCGTGTTCCCGGAAGGCACCACGGGCGACGGTCGCGCGATGCTGCCGTTTCATGCCAACCTGCTGCAGGCTCCGGTGATGGCTGGCGCGCCAGTGCAGCCGGTAGGCCTGCGATTTGCCGACCAGGCCACAGGCGCCACCAGCTTTGCGCCCAGCTACATCGGTGACGAAACGCTGGTGGGGTCCATCTGGCGCACGCTGTGTGCGCCCCCCATCGAGGCGGTGGTGCACTATGGCGTGCCCGAGGTGGCCGACGGCCGCGACCGCCGTGCCTGGGCCCAGCACCTGCACGCCGTGGTGGATAGGTTGCGGCAGGCCTGACGCCGTTGCGCGGGTCCGGACTCGCGTGGCCACGTTGTGAGTCGGTGCCGGCTTTGGTGAGCCTGTGGTTGCTGTGGTGTGCCTTTTGAAGTGTGCCTTTCAGGCACTCCGCCGCCGGGCCGGCTGCCCAAGGGGGCGGCCGCAAAGCACAAAGCCCTGTGCATGCTCCCGTTTCCCCGTACGGCCCACAATGCGTTTCCCCCGGGGGCGTCACGCCCCCGGGGTGTCGCGCGTGTTGCGTCTTCCACCCGTTGCTTCCCGGCCGATCCACCGATGCCGTTCACTCCTTTGCCCGTTGTATTGCCTTCACAAGGCCTTCGCACGCTGTGCCCGCCACCCCGGCGTGCGGGCTTGCGAAGCGCGTCATCGGCGTTGGCGGCAGTCGCCGCCTTGCTCGCCGCCTTGCTCGCTGCCTTCTCCACGACAGGTGTCTTCGCGGCGGATGGCGTACCGGACGGCGGCGCGCTGGCACCCGTGGTCGTCACCGGCGGGAGCGGCTGGCGCAGCGGCTGGCTGTCGCCGGGTTCGGTCGAAGTGGTCGATGGCGAGGAACTGCGCGCCGGGCAGCTGCAGGTCAATCTCTCGGAAGGGCTGGGCCGTGTGCCTGGACTGGTGGTGAGAAACCGCAACAACTACGCGCAGGACCTGCAGATCTCTGTGCGCGGTTTTGGCGCCCGGGCACCATTTGGTGTGCGCGGTGTGCGTTTGTATGTGGACGGCATTCCCGCCACGGCGCCCGATGGCCAGGGGCAGGTGGCGCACTTCCCGCTGGGCAGTGCGGACCGCATTGAGGTCGTGCGCGGGCCGTTTTCGGTGCTTTATGGTGCATCGGCAGGCGGGGTGGTGGCGTTATACACGCAGGACGGCCAGCGCCCGGGCGAGTGGCGCAGCGGCGCGGTGGCCGGGGCGGATGGACTGTGGCGGCTGTCCACGCAGGTCAGCGGTCAGACGGGTGCGGCTGGCACGCCGGGCTGGTCCTATGTGCTGGAGGCCAGCCGGTTTGCCACTGATGGCTTGCGGCCCCAGGCTGCGGCCTCGCGCAGTACGGCCAACCTCAAGCTGTCGCGCACCGACGAGCAGGGTGGCCGCACCGTGCTGGTCTACAACAGCCACACCAGCCGTGCGCAGGACCCGCTGGGCCTGACCCGGGCCGAGTGGGCTGCGCACCCCGGCGGCACCACGCCCGTGGCCATGCTCTTCCATACGCGCAAGACGGTGGGGCAAACCCAGTTGGGCCTGGCGTGGGAACAGCCGCTGGGCCAGGGTCATCGCGTGGAGCTGATGCTGTACGGCGGCGAGCGTGACGTGACGCAGTTCCAGGCCATCCCCGTGGCCGCGCAGCAGCCCGCGGGCAGCGCAGGCGGGGTGATCGACCTGGCCCGGCAGTATGGCGGCATGAATGCCCGCTGGCGGTTCGAGCGCAGCCTGGGCGGCGCAGACCTTCGCTTGACCGCGGGCCTGGCGGCCGATGTGCAGCACGAGGACCGCCGCGGCTACGAGAACTTTGCCGGTGCGGCCCTGGGCGTGCAGGGCCGCCTGCGGCGCGACGAGACCAACCGCGCGGCCACCGTCGACCCGTATGTGCAGGCGCAGTGGAGCACGGCCGTCACGACGCTCACAGCCGGGCTGCGGCATTCCAGCGTGCGCTTTGCATCGGCCGACCGATATGTGGCCCCGGGCAACCCGGACGACAGCGGCGCAGTGCGCTACGGCGGCCTGAGTCCGATGCTCGGCTTGCGCCGCCAGATCACGCCTGCGCTGCAAGCCTTTGCCAGCGTCGGGCGCGGCCTGGAAACCCCCACTTTGAACGAGGTGGCCTACCGCCCGTCGGGCCAGACGGGGCTGAATGCTGCACTGGCAGCGTCGCGCAGCCTGAGTGTCGAAACCGGCTTGCGCGGCCGACAGGCCTGGGGTCAGTGGAGCGCCACCCTGTTCGAGACCCGTACGCGCGACGAAATCGTGGTGCTGTCCAACACGGGCGGACGCTCCACCTTCCAGAACGCCGGGCGCACGCGCCGCCAGGGGCTGGAGTTGGCTGGCGTTGTGCAGTGGGGCCCGGTGACGTTGACGCCGGCATTCACCTGGATGGATGCGCGCTACCGCGACGGCTTTGCCACCTGCACGGCCGCACCTTGCAGCAGCCCCTCGGTGGCAGTGCCTGCGGGCAACCGGCTGCCTGGGCTGGCGCGGCAGCAGGCCTACCTGCAACTGGCCTGGGAGCCCGGCTGGGCGGGCAGCGTGGTCACCCTGGAGGCGACGCACACCGGCCGTGTGGCGGTCAACGATGCCAACACGGACTTCGCCCCGGCCAGCACGCTGGTCAACCTGGGGCTGCGACTGGAACAAAAGCTGGGCGCGTGGACGCTGCGCGAGTTCGTGCGCATCGACAACGTGGCCAACCGCCGCCATGTGGGCTCGGTCATCGTCAACGAGGGCAATGGCCGGTTCTACGAGCCGGGGAGCAGGCGAGCAGCCTACGTGGGCCTGGAGCTGGTGCGGCCGCTCTGGTGACAGCGCCAACGGCGCGGGCCGTGTGGCCCCTGGGGATGTCCTGCATAACGCCCTGCGGTCTGTGATAGCGCGGTCTCGGGCAGTCCGCTGCGTTGCTTTTTTTGCCGATTGCCCGGCTATTGGCTGCAAAAAGACGCCTTGCGGCCTGTCCCGATCCGCACTGCCACCGACTCGCGAGGGTTATGCAGGACATCCCTGGGTCTGCTTCAGCCGGCCGGCTGAGGTTCGCGTGCGAAGGTCACCACATGGTCCACCTGCGCGCGGATGCCGATCCATTCGCCCACGGCATGGTCGTGGTGGCTGGGCACATGGGCCAGCACGGCATGGCCGCTGGCCAGGCGCAGGGTGTACAAGAACTCCGACCCGCGAAACGACTTGCGCACGATCTGCGCTTTGACCGGTGCGTCGTCATCGTGCACCAGGTCGTCGGCACGCAACAGCACGTCGCACTTGCCATCGGGGTAGCTGCTGGGCAGGGGGCATTCGTGCAGGTCTGTCAGCTCGCCCAGCGGCGTCTGCGCCACCACGTTGTTGCCGCGCTGCACCAGCCGTGGCCGATGAAGTCGGCCACGAAGCGGGTGGCAGGGCGGTGGTACAGGGTGTAGGCGCCGTCCCACTGGTGCAGATGGCCCTCGTGCATCACGCCTATCACGTCGCCAATCGCAAACGCCTCGAACTGGTCGTGCGTGACGAAGAGGGCGGTGGCGCCGGCGGCTTTCAGGATGCCGCGCACCTCGTGCGCCAGGCGCTCGCGCAGGTCCACGTCGAGGTTGGAGAACGGTTCATCGAGCAGCATCAGCTGGGGGCGGGGCGCCAGCGCACGGGCCAGGGCCACGCGTTGCTGCTGGCCTCCGGACAGCTCGTGCGGATAGCGGTTTTCGCTGCCCTCCAGCCCTACCAGCTGCAGCACCTCACGCACGCGTGCGGCCTGCTCGGCGCGGGGCAGCTGGTGGATGCCAAAAGCCACGTTGCGGCCCACGCTCAGGTGCGGGAACAGGGCGTAGTCCTGGAACACCATGCCGATGCGCCGCTGCTCGGGCGGCACGCTCAGCGTGGCACTGCTGACCAGGCCCTTGGTCAGCCGGATCTCGCCGCCGGTCACGCGCTCCAGCCCGGCCACGGCGCGCAGCAGCGTGGTTTTGCCGCAGCCCGAGGGCCCGATGAGCACGCCGATGTCGCCTGCGTGCAGGCCCAGCGTCACGCCCTGTACCGCAGCATGGCTGCGGCCCGCGTAGCGCACTTCGAGTTGGGAGACCTCAAGAAACATCACTGCATTTTAGGCGGGTGTCCTGAATGCTTAAAATTCGCATTTGCATTCCCGTGCGTCGCGTGGCATCTGCCGGCGGCCGGCATGCGTTTTGTTCCCTGCCCGAGCCCTCCTCCTTGCGCCGCACCTCCATTGCCTTTCGCTCGTTGCTGCTGATCCTGTTTGCGGGGTTTCTGGCGCTGCCCGTGCTGGCCGTGCTGGCGTCATGGCTGCCCTGGGGGCAGGG
>LNEG01000198.1 GCA_001464865.1 Burkholderiales bacterium Ga0074133 | reverse complement strand
AAGCCCGACTTTTCGCCCAGGAAGATGTAGGCGTCGTCCGTGACGGGCTGGTTCAGCGGCGCGCCGCGCTTTTTCCAGTCGGGGATCAGTTCGGACAGCGCCTTCGGGTCCATGATGGCGCCCGACAGGATGTGTGCGCCGGGCTCGGAGCCTTTTTCCAGCACCACCACCGAGACGTCCTGGCCCTTTTCGGCGGCCAGCTGCTTCAGGCGGATGGCCGTGGCCAGCCCGCCCGGGCCGCCACCAACCACCACCACGTCGTATTCCATCGATTCACGCGGGCCATAGGTGCTGAGGATTTCTTCGTTTGTCATGGGCTTCTCGTCGGGCGTTTGATAATCGGTATTGTCTCGAAGGCAGGGGGCATGCCTTGTCGGACAGGCGACTGATTGTATTCAGGCGAACGCACACAATCGAACGATCGTTCTTTTTTTGATCAGTAGAGGGACTCTAAATGGCATACAGCATCGATTTGTCCGGGCGGGTGGCTTTTGTCACCGGCGCATCCAGCGGCCTGGGGGCCCAGTTTGCACGCACGCTGGCGCGCGCAGGTGCAGGCGTGGTGCTGGCCAGCCGCAGGGTGGAAAAGCTCAAGGAGCTTCGCGCCCGCATTGAGGGCGAGGGCGGCGACGCCCACGTGGTCGAGCTGGATGTGACCGACCATGATTCCATCAAGTCTGCCGTGGCCCACGCCGAGACCGAGATGGGCTCCATCGACATCCTCGTCAACAACTCGGGCGTGAGCACCACGCAGCGCATCCAGGACGTGGCCCCCGAGGACTACGACTTCATCTTCGATACCAACGTCAAGGGTGCATTTTTTGTGGCGCAAGAGGTGGGCAAGCGCATGCTGGCTCGCTCCAAGGGCTCGGCGCCCGGCAGCTTCACGGGCGGGCGCATCATCAACATTGCATCGATGGCGGGGCTCAAGGTGCTGCCACAAATCGGTGTGTACTGCATGAGCAAAGCGGCCGTGGTGCACATGACGCGCGCCATGGCCGTGGAGTGGGGCAAGTTCGGCATCAACGTGAACGCCATCTGCCCGGGTTATATCGACACCGAAATCAACCACCACCACTGGCAGACCGAGCAGGGCCAGAAACTCATCAGCATGCTGCCGCGCAAGCGTGTGGGCAGCCCGCAAGACCTGGATGCGCTGCTGGTGATGCTGGCCAGCGACCAGAGCCATTTCGTCAACGGTGCCGTCATCGCCGCGGACGACGGCTTTGCGGTATGAAAATCGAGATCCCGGACGTCAAGAAACTCGTCCATGAGATGCGCTTTCCCGTCCGGTGGGGCGACATGGACGCGATGGGCCATGTCAACAACACGTTCTACTTCCGGTACCTGGAGACGGCGCGCATTGACTGGATGGTGTCGGTGGGCTGCAACCCCGACCCGCGCGGCCAGGGTCCGGTGATCGTCAACGCGTTCTGCAATTTCTACCAGCAGCTCGAATACCCGGCCGACGTGCTGCTCAAGCTGTACGTGAGCGACCCTGGCCGCACCACCTTCGAGACCTGGGGCACGATGGAACGCGTGGACCGGCCCGGCGTGATCTGCGCAGCGGGCGGAGCCACCACGATCTGGGTGGATTTCCCCTTGCAGAAGGCCGCCGACCTGCCGGACTGGATGCGCGCACTGGTTTCGTGAGCCACCGCTGCTGGCTGCCTGGCAGGCCTGGCGTGATGCGCGCAACCCCGCCCAGCCGATTTTGGGGCCCATGGCGGTGTTTTCAGGTCAAACTGGCCGCAAGCCCTTTGATTATTTGTCTGGATTGCTATAGTATTTGTAGCAATTGGCGCGTGGTGCTGCCATGGCTCGCGCGGGCCGCACCAGTGCGTGGCCTTACGCCCTGGCCTTGGGCACGCGCCCCATCAGGTAGAACTCCGGATTGGGCTGCATCCCGGCAAAGCTGGCCATGCGGTTGGACAGCCCGAAAAACGCAGTGATCGCCGCAATGTCCCAGATGTCTTCATCGTCGAAGCCGTGGGCATGCAGCGCGGCAAAGTCACCGTCCTCGATCTCGTGCGATGCCCGGCACACCTTCATCGCAAAGTCGAGCATGGCACGCTGGCGCGGCGAAATGTCGGCCTTGCGGTGGTTCACCGCCACCTGATCGGCCACCAGAGGCTTTTTCTCGTAAATGCGCAGGATGGCGCCATGCGCCACCACGCAATACAGGCACTGGTTGGCTGCGCTGGTGGCGGTCACGATCATCTCGCGGTCACCCTTGGTCAGGCTGCCTTCTTCCTTGAGCATGAGCGCGTCGTGGTAGGCAAAAAACGCGCGCCATTCGGCCGGGCGGCGTGCAAATGCCAGGAACACATTGGGGATAAAGCCGGCTTTTTCCTGCACTTCCAGGATGCGCTGGCGGATGTCGTCGGGCAGGGTATCCAGGGCAGGAAAGGGGTAGCGAGGTGTGGACATGGGTTCGACTCCTGGGGGCGATGGTTCGGGCGGGCTTATCCGGTCTTCGGACGATTTTGCCAGTGCCCTTTGGGGCAGTTGTCGCGACGGTGTACGTGCCAGAAGTCACGTCGATAACCATTGCCTATTTCGGACATTAAATCGATTGTGTTTACTAATGCAAGGCGCGTTCGTAACATCCACCGCACCACATGTTTCCAGACGCTTTCAAAGGAGCCGCCATGACCAACGAAGCCAAATGCCCCTTCAACCACACCGCCCCGGCCAAGCCTGTGCAGGCCAGCCACTGGTGGCCTGACCAGCTCAACCTCAAGCCGCTGAACCAGAACTCCCCTTTGCTCGACCCCATGGGCGATGGCTTTGACTACGCCCAGGCATTTCAGAGCCTCGACCTGGCTGCGGTCAAGCAAGACCTTCATGCTCTGATGACCGATTCGCAGGACTGGTGGCCGGCCGACTTTGGCCACTACGGCCCGCTGTTTGTGCGCATGGCCTGGCACAGTGCAGGCACGTACCGCCTGGCCGACGGGCGCGGCGGGGCGGGGTCGGGCCAGCAGCGGTTTGCGCCGCTCAACAGCTGGCCCGACAACGCCAACCTGGACAAGGCCCGACGCCTGCTGTGGCCCGTCAAGCAAAAGTACGGGCGCAACATTTCGTGGGCTGACCTGATGATCCTGGCGGGCAACGTGGCCATGGAATCCATGGGCTTCAAGACCTTCGGCTTCGCAGGCGGTCGCCCCGACGTGTGGGAACCCGATGAGACCGTGTCGTGGGGCGCCGAATCGACCTGGCTGTCGGATGAAAAGCGCTACACCGGCGAACGCGAGCTGGCCCACCCGCTGGCTGCCGTGCAGATGGGCCTGATCTATGTGAACCCCGAAGGCCCCCAGGGCAGGCCCGACCCGCTGGCGGCGGCGCGCGACATCCGCGACACGTTTGCCCGCATGGCGATGGACGATGAAGAAACCGTGGCGCTGATCGCAGGCGGCCACACCTTCGGCAAGACGCACGGTGCGGGCGATGCTGCAAATGTGGGCCCCGAGCCCGAAGCCGGCGCACTGGAAGACCAGGGCCTGGGCTGGATCAGCAAGCATGGCAGCGGCAAGGGCGGCGACACCATTACCAGCGGTTTGGAGGTGACCTGGACGACCACGCCCACGCAGTGGAGCAACAACTACTTCGAGAACCTGTTCGGCTACGAATGGGAACTGACGAAAAGCCCGGCAGGCGCCCACCAGTGGACGGCCAAGGGCGCACCGGCCACCATCCCGCATGCGCACGACCCATCGCAAAAGCTGGTGCCCACGATGCTGACCACCGACCTGTCGCTGCGTGTGGACCCGGCGTACGAGACGCTTCCTGGCACATCCGGATCCGTTTGCCGATGCCTTTGCCCGCGCCTGGTTCAAGCTGACCCACCGGGACATGGGGCCACGCGCCCGTTACCTGGGCCCCGAAGTGCCCGCGGAAGTCCTGGTGTGGCAAGACCCGGTGCCTGCGGTAGACCATGCGCTGGTGGATGAACACGATGTGGCGGCGCTGAAGTCGACCGTGCTGGCCTCGGGCCTGTCGGTGGCCGAGCTGGTGTCCACCGCATGGGCGTCGGCCTTCACCTTCCGCGGCGGCGACAAGCGCGGCGGGGCCAACGGGGCACGCATCCGTCTGGCACCGCAAAAGGACTGGGAAGTCAACCAGCCTGCGCAACTGGCGCGGGTGCTGGGCCAGCTTGAATCCATCCAGCAGTCCTTCAACGCAGCACAGACGGGCGGCAAAAAGATCTCGCTGGCCGACCTGATCGTGCTGGCCGGCGGTGCCGCCGTGGAAGAGGCTGCCCGCCGTGCGGGCCAAGCTGTGCAGGTGCCGTTTGCCCCGGGCCGTACCGATGCCTCGCAGGAGCAGACGGATGTGGCTTCGTTCGAAGTGATGGAGCCCGTGGCTGACGGCTTTCGCAACCATGTGCGCCCGGGCCTGGAGAGCGCCGTGGCCGAACTGCTGGTGGACCGCGCCCACCAGCTCACGCTGACGGCACCCGAGATGACAGTGCTGGTGGGCGGGCTGCGGGTGCTGGGCGCCAACGTCGCTGGCGCGGCGCAGCATGGCGTGTTTACCGATCGGCCACAGACGCTGAGTAACGACTTCTTTGTGAATCTGCTGGACATGCGTACACGCTGGCAGAAGTCTGCAAGCGCGGCGGGTGTGCTGGAAGGCATCGACCGTACCAGCGGCGCGGTGCGCTGGACCGGTACCGTGGCCGACCTGGTGTTCGGCTCGAACTCGCAGCTGCGGGCGCTGGCCGAGGTGTATGGCAGCAGCGATGCTCAAGCAGCGTTCGTGCGTGACTTCGTGAAGGCCTGGACCAAGGTGATGAACCTGGACAGGTTTGACCTGCAGCGCTGAGGCATGTCTGTTGCCCCTGCCTTTTGCCACTGCGCGAAGGGCAGGGGCTGTGGCCGTGGTAACCGTGGGGTGGGCCCATCCTGCAGCGGCTACCATGGCGACCTTTTCTACTTGCCGCCCGGAGAGTCTCCATGAAAGCCGTCCCGTCCGTACCGCCATCTGCCAAAGACTTCGACAAGGGGCTGGCCACTCGCAAGCAGGTGATGGGGGAAGACTTTGTGGCCGCTGCCTTTGGCAACGCCACCGAGTTCACCCAGCCCATCCAGGAGTTCATCACGCGCAACGCATGGGGCGACGTGTGGCAGCGTCCGGGGCTCGACATGAAGACTCGGAGCCTGATCACCGTGGCCTTCCTCACGGCGCTGGGCAAGCAGCATGAGCTCAAGGGCCATGTGCGCGGCGCGCTCAACAACGGTGCCACAGCGGCAGAGATTCAGGAGGTGCTGCTGCACGCCAGCATCTACTGCGGCTTGCCCGCGGCCGTGGAGGCGTTTCGCACCGCGGCCGAAGTGGTGGATGGCCCGAAAAAGGGCTGACCGTGACGGGGCAGCAGCTGACGCGCGTGTCAACCGCCTGCCAGCAGCTTCTGCACCAGGTCTGCTGCAGTGGATGCGTTGTACTTGCGCATGAGGCGAGCACGGTAGATCTCGACGGTGCGGTGGCTGATCTCCAGCGCACGCCCGATTTCCTTGGAGGTGAGGCCCTCCAGCAGCCGCGCTGCCACCTCGCGCTCGCGGCCCGTCAGCTCTGCCTTCACCGGACGCTGGGAACTCAGGTCTTCAAAGCTCCAGATGCCCGATTCGTGCGGCGAATCTCGGTTGAGCGCCCGCCCCGAAACGTGGCACCAGAACACTTCGCCGCTGGCACGTTTCATGATGCGGTTGTCGGCGTAGTGCCCCTTGGCATTCAGGATGGGTTCCATGTGCGCGCCCAGCCGTTCGTACTCGTCGGCGCTCGGATACAGGATCTCGAACGACTGCCCGATCAGCACTTCGCGCGAGGCGCCGAACATCTCGCAGACCTGCCGGTTGCAGTCGAGCATGGTGCGGTGGCGCGAGAGCACCAGCCCCACCGGTGCCATGTCGAATGCAAGTCGGTAATCGACGTCCATAGTGCAACTCTTTACGGAAAACTACTTATTGGTATACGTAGTATCGTAGCGTATCCAAACACAAGGAGATCGTGGTGAACAAAGTATTCCCTTCGGCAGCCGATGCCCTCCAGGGCGTGGTTGCAGACGGCCAGCTGATGGCCGTGGGCGGCTTCGGGCTGTGCGGCATTCCCGAGGCGCTGATCGATGCGTTGCGCGACTCGGGCGTCAAGAACCTCACCGTGATTTCCAACAACGCGGGCGTGGATGGCTTTGGCCTGGGCAAGCTGCTTGAAACCCGCCAGATCAAGAAGATGGTCTCGTCCTACGTGGGCGAGAACAAGGAGTTCGAGCGCCAGTACCTGGCAGGCGAGCTGGAGCTTGAGTTCACGCCCCAGGGCACGCTGGCCGAAAAGCTGCGCGCCGGCGGTGCGGGCATTCCGGCATTCTTCACCAAGACCGGCGTGGGCACCATCGTGGCGGACGGCAAGGAGCTGCGCGAGTTCGACGGCGAAACCTACGTGATGGAGCGTTCGCTGGTGCCCGATGTGTCGCTGGTCAAGGCGTTCCGTGCCGACAAGTCGGGCAACCTGCAGTTCCGCCTGACGGCGCGCAACTTCAACCCCGCTGCTGCCATGGCGGGCAAGCTGTGTGTCGTGGAGGTCGAGGAAGTCGTCGAGACCGGTGCCATCGCGCCAGACGACGTGCACCTGCCTGGCATCTACGTGCACCGCATCGTGCACAACCCCACACCGGAAAAGCGCATCGAAAAGCGCACCGTGTCTGCCGCCGCACCCGCGAACAACCACAAGACAGGAGTCTGAAATGCCTTGGACCCAAGACCAGATGGCCGCACGCGCGGCCCAAGAACTCGAAGACGGTTTCTACGTGAACCTGGGCATCGGTATCCCCACGCTGGTGGCCAACTTCACTGGCGACAAGGAAGTGTGGCTGCAGTCCGAAAACGGCATGCTGGGCATCGGGCCGTTTCCCACGGAAGACCAGGTCGATGCCGACCTGATCAATGCCGGCAAGCAGACCGTGACCACCATCAAGGGCTCGTCCATCTTTGGCAGCCATGACAGCTTTGCCATGATCCGGGGCGGCAAGATCAACCTCTCCATCCTGGGTGCCATGCAGGTCAGCGAAAAGGGCGACCTGGCCAACTGGATGATTCCCGGCAAGATGGTCAAGGGCATGGGCGGCGCCATGGACCTGGTGGCGGGCGTCAAGCGCGTGATCGTGCTCATGGAGCATGTGGCCAAAAAGAAGGACGGCACCGAGGATCTCAAGATCCTGCCCGCCTGCACGTTGCCCCTCACCGGCGTGGGTGTGGTGGACCGCATCATCACCGACCTGGCCGTCATGGACGTGACGCCGCAGGGCCTGAAGGTCGTGGAACTGGCACCAGGCGTCACTTTCGATGCGCTGCAGTCCAAGACAGGCGTGAAGCTGCTGGGCTGAAGTCGGCTCAATGAACTGAACTGATCTCAACTGGCGACGGCGCGTACCGCCGCAGCGTCAAAAAGCCGGGGCCCTGTACGGGGCCCCGGCTTTTTTGCTCTGGCCTGCCATGTACAACCTGGTCTCAACATCTCATCGGATGCGCCTGACCTCAGAGCCTCTCTCGTTGTCGGGCGCCCGCGGAGACCCCTCGCGCGTGACGGCGTCCCGTTCAGCTTGCGATCCCTTGCCGGATGCACCCGTGGCGCCGGATTTGACGGGCTTGGTGCCCAGAGCAAGCAGGGGCTTGCAATACGTGTCGTCGTCGGCAGCAGGCACCGTGATGGGGATGAGCGCCAGCGCTGCCGGGGCCGCCACCGCAGCCACCACGGCGGCGCCCGCGCGCAGCAGCAGGGGGCCGGGCTCGATCCCGATGTCCGGGTCACCGAACGTTCCGCGCACATAGAGCGGCGTGCGCAGCGAGAAGAACTTCCACTCCAGCGATTCAGGCCTGATCCGCAGATCGAGCTTTTCCGAAGCCAGGTCGATGGTTCCCGTGGCCTCCACGATGGCGTCTTCGGTACTCATCTTGACCACGCGGGTGCGGGCCATTCCGTCCTCTACCGTGAAATCCGCCACGGCACAGCGCAGGCGCACTTCACGGTCCTCGCCGAACAGGCGGCCCACGATGATGCTGCCCACGTTCAGCGCGGCCAGTTCCAGCAGTTGCTTGCTCAGCACGCCTTCCCGCACATACAGCCGCATCTCGCCGGTGCCGTGCCCCAGCAGATCGGCCATGGTGTTGCCGTGGCTCTCCAGAGCGATGGCGCCGTCCATGCGGCCCAGGCTTTTCTTCATGAGCTCGATCTTGGGGAACATCGCAGAGAGCTTGAGACCCTGCACATTGCCCCGGATCTGCGCCTTGAGCGGTGCAGTGCGCCCGTCCAGGTCCACCGCCGATTCGATCTGCCCTTCGGCGACCCCGAAGGTGAGCGGAGCGAGCCGAAGCTGCGCGTTCTTCATCACCGCGCGCACGCTCAGGTCCTGCAGTGGCAGACTTTGCGGCCGGATGATGTGCCTCCCCTTGAAGGTGAGATCCATGTCCATCTTGTCCCACCGCTCGGCGGCAAAACGCGCATCGGGCAGCACCTTGCCACCGCGCCTGGCTTGCCCCGCAAGGGCTGTCTTTTGGCCGTTGCTGCCTGAGCCGCCGCTCTGCTCCGTGCCCACCGTGGGGCCGAGGTCCGCTAGGCGCAGCTGGTTGCTGCTCATGCTGCCTTCGAGGCGGGGGCGCGGCTTGCCCGATGTGTAGCGCACATCGCCGTGGAGGTCGCTCTGTCCCACCTGG
>LNEG01000197.1 GCA_001464865.1 Burkholderiales bacterium Ga0074133 | reverse complement strand
TGGCGATGCAGCTCAACACCCTTCAACTCAAAAACAAATCGATTAACCTTGAACCCGGACTTCCACTTTTGATTGGTACGGCTGCAGGGGGCAGGTCAATACCACTCTTTCATGGCCTGCATCGGCGTCTTGCTCTTGAGCGCTGATTGCGGCAACTGGTGGTTGTACAGGGCCACATAGCGCAACAAGGTCTGCTCCATGTCCTCGCGGCTGTTGAACCTGTGGGTCTTCAGGACGTCTGCAATACGCCCATTGAACCGCTCCACCATACCGTTGGTTTTCGGTGTTCTGGGCTTGGTCAGCCGGTGCTCTATGCCCAGCTCCCGGCACAGTTGATCGAACTCATGGTTGCCGCTGGGTTCGCGTTCCCGGCTGGCAAACAGGCGGTCTGTGAACTCCTTGCCGTTGTCAGTCAGCAGCTTGGTGATCCTGAGCGGACACGCCTTGTGCAATGCCTTCAGGAAGGCTTGCGCACTGGCGGCTGTCTTGTTGGTCTTGAGCTGCACAAACACCCAGCGCGTAGCCCGATCGATGGCCACGAACAGATAGCGCCTGCTGCTCTCGTCCTGCATCTGGGGCAGGTACTTCACATCCATGTGCACATAGCCAGGCTCGTAGCTCTTGAACGCCTTGTGTGCTACCGCAGGCTCCTGGGGTTTGAGGGCGTTGAGGTTGCCCGCTCCATGGCGGCGCAGGCACCGGTCCAGGCCCGAGCGCGAGACATGGGGGCAAATAAACTCGCGCGTGACCGCCAGCAGGTCATCCAGAGGCAGCAGCAGGGTACGCCTGAGGTGGAGCACCACGGTCTCTTGTGCAGGCGTGAGCACGGTCTGCAGGTGATGGGCCGTGTGCGAGCGGTCTGCAAAAACATCGCGCTTCTTCCACTTGTAGACCGTCTGCTCAGTGATCCCGAAGCGCAGGGCCAGGACGCTGGCTGGCTCGTCGCTGACTGCGATCTCGGCACGCACAGCGGGCGTGGTGCGGGCGTTCTTGTGCAGGGCTATCAACATGGCTTCACTCCCCGGGTCGATTGCAAGGACTCTATCAACTCCTTCAGAACGGCTCTGGCCATGAAGAGGGGATAGCGCTTAGGGTCTATGCAATCATCCGGGATGCGACATCTAGCCTGAATTGGGTTATCCCAAAACGGGTTTCATAGCGTCTGCTGTCTTCTTTTTCCACTCGTCCAGCAGGTCGGCCCATCGCTGCATCATGGTGGCCCGATCCTTCAGGTAGTCCGCGTGGTTGTAGGTGCGGCGCACGGCGTTGGGCTCATCGTGGGCCAGCTGGCGTTCAATCCAGTCCGGGGAGAATCCCATCTCGTTGAGGCGCGTGCTGCCGGTGGTGCGTGTGGCATGTGGGCTGAACTTGCCTGCCCAACCCAAGGCCTTCAACATTTGCCGGAACGATGCCGTCACCATCGGTTTTCTCCTGTCGTCCCGGTGGGGGAAGAGATGGCATCGGTTGCCCGTGAGCGTGGATAGGCTGCGCAGCAATGTGACAGCTTGGGTTGGCAAAGGGATCAAGTGCTCCTTGCGCTTTTTCATCCTCTGCGCGGGGATGCGCCAAAGCGCTGCATCCAAATCGAACTCGCACCACTCGGCCTCAATCACTTCGGATGGACGGGCCAGGGTCAGCCACATGAGGAAGAACGCGGCCTGGATTTGGTAGTACCCGCCATGGCCCTCCACCGCGTTCAGCAGTGCACCAACCTCCTCGAAAGATAAAGGCCGCTTGTGCTGGGTTTTGTTGGCAGGCAAGGCGTTGCGGACTGGATAGACCGGGTCTATGTCGGCCAGGAGCCTGGACACAGCGAACTCGAACACTGAGGACATGGTTCGCTTGGCTTCGCGGGCCACACTGTTGCCGTTGCGGGAGTTGGCCCGCTTCAGGATGTCAAGCACGTGCAAGGACTGAACCTGTCGGATAGGCAGTGACCCTACATGAGGAAAGACCACGCGCTCCAGCATGTTCAAACGGCGAGCCTTGGTCACTTGTTGCCAGTCCCGCAGGGCCACCCATTCCCGGGCAACAGCTTCAAAGGTGTTGGCGTGGTCTAGGCCAGTTTTGAGGCGTTCAAGCTTCTTTTGTTGGGCTGGGTGAATGCCTTGGGCAACCAATTTGCGCGCAGACTCTGCGGCCTCGCGTGCATCCCTCAGGCTCACATCGGGATAGCGCCCGAGAGCCGCCCGACTCTCCTTACCTAAGAGACGGTACTTCCAGCGCCACAGCTTTGCACCAGTGGGACTGACTTCAAGATAAAGGCTACCACCCGCTGGTAGTTTGTACGCCTTCTCCGATGGCTTTGCCGCACGGATGGCAGCGTCACTGAGGCCGCGACGGGATTGGCGCGAAGAGGCGCTTTTGGGGGCATCGGAAACGACTGCAAAGCCAGTATCCATGCGGGTTTCGAGGTGGTTTGGGGGCATGATTTCTCCTGAGGAGGGGGCATGCACCGTGCGTGCCCCCTGTCATGCCCCCATATATGGAAAATGCCCCCGAACGATCTAGTTCACCGGCGAACAACTTTCCCTATATCTATCAATGGGTTAGCCAACACCTTCGAACATTGGCGAACCCTGAAGAACAGCTCTTCCTGTTTAGACGTTGAACAGGAAGTTCAGCACATCGCCGTCCTTGACGACGTATTCCTTGCCTTCGGCGCGCATCTTGCCCGCGTCCTTGGCGCCCTGCTCACCCTTGTAGGCGATGAAGTCGTCGAACGCGATGGTCTGCGCACGGATGAAGCCACGCTCAAAGTCACCGTGGATCACGCCCGCCGCCTGCGGGGCCGTGTCACCGATGTGGATGGTCCAGGCGCGCACTTCCTTCACCCCGGCGGTGAAGTAGGTCTGCAGCCCCAGCAGCTTGAAGGCACCGCGGATGAGCCGGGCCAGGCCGGGCTCGGTCTGCCCCATTTCCGCCAGGAACATGTCGCGGTCTTCGTCGCTCATCTCGGCCATCTCGGCTTCCATCTTGGCGCAGATGGCCACCACGGGCGCGTTCTGGCTGGCGGCATATTCCTTGAGGCGGTCCAGAAACGGATTGTTCTCGAACCCGTCTTCGCTCACGTTGCCGACAAACATCGCGGGCTTGGCCGTAATGAGGCACAAGGACTTGAGCAGGGGTTGCTCCTCCTTGGTCACCTCGACGCTGCGGGCCGGCTTGCCTTCATTGAGCGCTGCCTGGATGCGCGTGAGCAGCGCCACCAGCTTGGCGGCGTCCTTGTCGTTACCCGACTTCGCAGCCTTGGTGTAACGGTTGAGCGCCTTCTCCACCGTGCCCATGTCGGCCAGGCACAGCTCGGTCTGGATCACTTCGATGTCGGAGATGGGATCGACGCGCCCCGCTACGTGAATCACGTTGTCGTCTTCAAAGCAGCGCACCACATTGACGATGGCATCCGTCTCGCGGATGTGGGCCAGGAACTGGTTGCCGAGGCCCTCACCCTGGCTGGCACCCGCCACAAGGCCGGCGATGTCCACAAACTCGACGATGGCGGGCACGATGCGCTCGGGCGAAATGATGTCGGCCAGCTGCTGCAGGCGCGGATCCGGTACCTCGACCACGCCCACATTGGGCTCAATCGTGCAAAACGGGTAGTTCTCGGCGGCAATGCCAGCCTTGGTCAGGGCGTTGAAAAGGGTGGACTTGCCCACATTGGGCAGGCCCACGATGCCGCATTGGAGGCTCATGGCAGGGCTTTCTGGTGTTCGGAGACAAACCGCGCATTTTACGGGGCCACCTGTGACCGCCACCGGGACTGCACATCGCCAAGCCATTCCGGCCAAGCCGGACCCTGGTTTCAGTCGAATCGCAGGTCCGCAGCCAGGCGCTGGCCAACCCGCAACACAGTCCCCGCACCGTGCAGCACGATGCTGTTCATGCCGAAGGTGATCGCACCGTCGAGCCGCTTGTCCTGGCGGTAGGTGCGCAGTGTTGCCCCGACCGCAGAGCCGGTTTCACCAGTGGCGGGATCCACGTCGGGGATGGGGCAGCGCGCACACGGCTTCACAGGCCGCAGATGCACCTCGGCTGCATCGCACTCCAGCCTGATGACGTCCAAGCGATCTTCGTCGTGGGGCTGCACCCCAGCAATGACAACATTGGGGCGAAACCGCTCTACCCCCACAGCCGGATGACCAAGGGCCGCCAGCCGGGCGTTGAGGTCCTGCATGGATCCCTCGCTGCAAACCAGCACCGGAAATCCATCAGAAAACTGATTGGGTGCTTCGATACCTCCCGTCCAGCGCATGCTGGAAAGCCTCTGGTGATCAGGGTCAAACCGGACCAGCCGGCAGGGCTGCCCCAGAAAATCGGAGAACCACTGCGCTGCCACCGCGCCCATGTCCCAGGCAGGCACAGCCTCCGCCCACAAAGTGACGTTGGCCGGAGCCTCGACGGTATCCAGCCCCAGATGGAGGGCCAACATGCCGGGAGCCCGCAAGACCACCTCACTGGCCTTGATCTGGGGACGTATCAGTGCCATTCGAGGCCGCGACCGCTGCGTGACGAACTCGCCCCGCGCGTCGACCACCATCCACGCCCGGTCCAGGTCGAGGCCGGTTTCGGTGAGGAGCGCCTCCTGCACCTCGACGCCTGCGCACGACTTGACGGGATACACGAACAGGCGGGCGATGGTGCCGGAGACGTCAGACTGGGGATAAAAACTGCTCACGCTGCATGCTCCACAAACAGGGAAAGGGGGAATCGGCGACATGTGCCGGGCACGATTGTGCAGCCCCGGAGGTCACAACCCCGCACCCCGAGGGTGCAGCAGCAGCGCTCCTACAATCGCCCGCATGGCGCAACCTTTTGATATCTGCATCCGTGGCACGGGCATCGTGGGCCAGACCCTGGCACTCCTGCTGGCCCGCGAAAAACGCAAGGTTGCACTGGTCGCCGCACCCGCCGCGGCGGGTCATCGGGCTCCGTCAGGGCACCACGATGTACGGGCCTATGCGCTGAACGCCGCATCACGCGAGCTGCTCCAGTCGCTGCGCAGCTGGCCCGACGCTGAATACGCCACCGCCGTGCAGCGCATGCATGTGCTGGGTGACAGGGGCGGCAGTGTGGAGTTCAATGCAGCGGCCCAGCATGCTGACGCGCTGGCGTGGATTGTTGACGTACCCGCCCTGGAGGCCCGCCTGGCAGAAGCAGTGCGTTTCCAGCCGCAGGTCGAAGTGGTCGATGCCCCTGTGTCGGCCGCCCTCACGGTGGTGTGCGAAGGCCGCGCCAGTGCCACACGGACCGAATTTGGCGCGCATTTCGACATCACTCCTTATGCACAGCACGCCATTGCTGCACGCCTGACCTGCGAACAACCTCACCAGCAGGTGGCAAGGCAATGGTTCTCGCCCGATGGAATCCTGGCGTTCCTGCCCATGGGGGGTCCGCAGGGGAACTCCGTGGCGGTGGTTTGGTCAGTCTCGCCTGAGCAGGCAGCGCTCTTGATGGAATTGCCCGCGCAAGAATTCGCAGGACGGCTGCACGAAACCAGTGGGGGCGCCCTCGGCGCCCTGACGCTGAACGGCGAGCGAGCGGTGTGGCCCCTGCAACTGGCCCGCGCTGACCGCTGGTGCGGCGCCCTGCACCCCGAGGGCCGCAAGGCCAGAAGCTGGGTATTGGCAGGAGACGCCGCGCACACCGTGCACCCCCTGGCGGGCCAGGGGTTGAACCTGGGTCTGGCAGACGTGCAGGCCCTGGCCAACGTGCTGCATGCGCGCGACTACTGGCGCAGCGTGAGTGACCTGCGCCTGCTGCGCCGCTACGAACGCGAACGCAAGGCAGCGGTGTGGACCATGGGCCTGGCCACCGACGGACTGCAGCAGCTATTCATGCGCCAGGATGGGCCGCTGCCCATGCTTCGCAATGCAGGCATGACGGGGTTTGACCTGAGCGGCCCCCTCAAGGATTTCGTGGCCCGGCAGGCCATGGGAATGCGATGACCCCCCCGGTAGCGGCACTGCTGCCGCTGCCAGACTGATGGAATGACTGAACGATGAAACTGATTCCCGCCCTGCTCGCTGCCGCTGGTACGCTGGCCTTGACCTTTTCGGCCCACGCCCAGGAGGCAGCCATCCGCAAGGCGCTGGCTGAGCGCATTCCCCAGATGGACAAGATCGACGAGGTACGCCCCACGCCCATGAAGGGGCTGTTTGAAGTACGCATCGGCACCGATCTTTTCTATACCGATGCCAAGGGCAACTACGTCATCCAGGGCGAGCTCATCGACACCAAGGCCCGCCGCAACCTCACCGAAGACCGTATTGCCAAGCTGACAGCGGTCGACTTCGCAGCACTCCCGCTCAAGGATGCGTTCACCATCGTGCGCGGCGACGGCAAGCGCAAGGTGGCGGTGTTCGAGGACCCGAACTGCGGTTACTGCAAACGCTTCGAGCGCGACATGCAGAACGTGGACAACGTCACGGTGTACCTTTTCCTTTATCCCATCCTGAGCCCGGATTCCGCCGAGAAGTCGCGCAACATCTGGTGTTCCAAGGACCGCGTTGCCGCGTGGCAAGACATGATGGTCCGCGACAAGGCCGTGCCGGCCGCCAGCTGCGACACAAGTGCTCTGCAGCGCAACCTGGCATTTGGCCGCCAGTACAAGATCACGGGCACGCCCACCCTCATTTTTGCCAATGGCACTCGGGTGCCTGGCGCCATCGGGGCTGCCGAGGTCGAGAAACGCCTGGCCGAGGCCAGCAGCGACACCGCAAGCGCCCGGTAAAGGCCCTGCCGCTGCACCGTTGATTTCCCCACCCGTCGCGGAGCCGGTGCCACAGTACGCACGGGGGCCGCGCTGGCACCATCGCTGACCACCATGCCCGCCACCCGCACCCACCAGCCCGCTGCCGTTCACTACCGGATTGAACCGGCCGATGTGCACGCGCACATCTTCCGGATCACCCTCACGATTGCCCATCCGCAGGCGCAGCAGGAGGTATCGCTTCCGGTCTGGATTCCAGGCAGCTACCTGGTGCGGGAGTTTTCCAAGAACCTGCAGGACCTGCAGGCCACGCAAGGACGGCGGCGCAGCCCGGTCACGCAGCTCGACAAGCACCGCTGGCTGATCTCCTGCAACCCTGAAAAGCCGCTGGTGCTCACCTATGGCATTTGCGCCTACGACACCTCGGTGCGCACTGCGTGGCTGGATGCGTCGCGAGGCTTCTTCAACGGCACCAGCCTGTGCCTGCGCGTGGAAGGCCAACAGCAGCAGGCGCACAGCATCGAGATCGCCCGCACGGATGCCACCGCGGATTGGTCTGTGGCCACCGGCATGGATGCGCTCGCAATCGACAAGCAGGGCTTTGGGCTTTACGGAGCCCCCGAGTACGAAGCGCTGGTGGACTGCCCTTTCGAGCTCGGCCGTTTCTGGACAGGTCGCTTCACCGCTGGCGGCGTGCCGCACCGGTTTGTTGTCGCAGGGGCAGCACCATCGTTTGACGGCAAGCGCCTGCTGGCCGACACGCAAAAGATCTGCGAGACGGCGATGGCCTTCTGGCATGGAGGCGGCAAGCCGCCTTTTCGATCGTATGTGTTCATGCTCAACGCCGTGGGCGACGGGTACGGGGGGCTGGAGCACAGCAACTCCACGGCGCTCATCTGCGGCCGGCGCGACCTGCCCCGCACAGGCGAGGCGCGCACCAGCGAGGGCTACACCACGCTGCTGGGGCTGATCAGCCACGAGTACTTTCACACCTGGAACGTGAAGCGGCTGCGCCCGGCGGAGTTCGCATCGCTGGATTTCGCGCGCGAGAACTACACCGAACTGCTCTGGTTCTTTGAAGGCTTCACCAGCTATTACGACGACCTGCTGCTGCGCCGCGCCGGACTGATCGACGACGCCACATACCTCAAGCTGATCACGAAGACCATCAACCAGGTGCTCCAGACCCCGGGCCGCAAGGTGCAGACGGTGGCTCAGGCCAGCTTTGATGCCTGGGTGAAGTACTACCGCCAGGACGAGAATACGCCCAACACCACAGTGAGCTACTACACCAAGGGCTCGCTGGTAGCCCTGTGCCTGGACTTGGCGCTGCGCAGTGAGGGAAAGACCACTCTGGACGATGTGATGCGCGGGCTGTGGCAGCGCTGCCCCAAAGGCCTGATGAGCGAAGACGACTTGCGCGCGGTGCTGCTGGAACTCGGGGGCCGCGCTCTTGACAAGGAGCTGGAGCAGTGGGTGCACGGCACGGCAGAGCTTCCGCTGGCCGAGTTGCTGGGCAAGAACGGCGTGGGCCTGAAGCCAGAGACCGCGCAGTTGGCACAGCGCCTGGGCATCCGGGTGCAGGAGAACCACAGCATCCAGATCAAGACCGTGCTGCGCGGGGGCGCTGCCGAGAAAGCCGGAATGGCTGCGGGGGATGAATGGCTGGCGGTGGAAACCGGCGGCAGTGCCTGGCGCGTGAGCAAGCTGGACGACGTCGCGTTCTACAGCGGTAGCGCCACGTCTGCCACGGCGATCGTCGCCCGGGATGGCCGCATCCTGCGCCTGGCGCTCAACATGGTGGCTGCCGGGCAGCCAGCGTCGAAAGCCCGCAAGTCGCCGCATCCGGAACCTGCGATCCCGGACACAGTGAGCCTGTCGGTCGTCGATGCGGCCGCCGTTGCGCGCTGGCTGGGCCTGCCCGCCCGGCCTTGAGGCGGCACACGCCCGGTTTCGCTATATTCAATCCATTTGCTTCCCATAACAAACCACAGCCCAAGGAGATCCCATGTCTTACGAAACCATCGAGGTTCGTGTGGAAGCCGAAAAGGTCGGCATCGTCACCCTGAACCGCCCCAAGCAGCTCAATGCGCTCAATGACCAGCTCATGGACGAACTGGGCGCGGCACTCAAGGCCTTTGATGCCGACGCGAACATCGGCTGCATCATCGTCACCGGCAGCGAACGTGCATTCGCCGCTGGCGCAGACATTGGCGCGATGGCCAAGTACAGCTTTGCCGACGCGTACAAGGGCGACTACATCACCCGCAACTGGGAAGCCATCCGGTCGGTGCGCAAGCCCGTGATCGCAGCCGTGAGCGGCTTTGCGCTGGGAGGCGGCTGCGAGCTGGCCATGATGTGCGACTTCATCATCGCGGCCGATAACGCAAAGTTCGGTCAGCCCGAGATCAAGCTGGGCGTGATCCCTGGCGCCGGCGGCACGCAGCGGCTGCCCCGCGCAGTGGGCAAGTCCAAAGCCATGGACATGGCGCTCACGGCACGCATGATGGACGCCACCGAAGCCGAGCGCGCCGGGTTGGTCAGCCGCGTGGTTACGTACGACAAGCTGATGGACGAGGCGCTGGGCGCGGCGATCACCATCGCCGGTTTCTCGCAGATTGCCGTGATGGCCGCCAAGGAATCCGTCAACCGCGCCTTTGAGGGCAGCCTCACCGATGGCGTCATGTTCGAACGCCGCCTGTTCCACGCGCTGTTTGCGACCCAGGACCAGAAGGAAGGCATGGACGCCTTCGTGAACAAGCGCGCAGCGAGCTTCACACACCAATAATTTTTGTTCTATAATTTCGGTCTGCGGTCGTATAGCTCAGTTGGTTAGAGCGCAGCATTCATAATGCTGATGTCGGTGGTTCAAGTCCACCTACGACCACCAGATTCAAAAACCCACAGCGCTTCGGCTCTGTGGGTTTTTTCTTTGGGAAACTGCAGTCCAGCGAACGCGGCACTGGCTCGGAGTCAGTGGGTCAGCCAACCCTTGGGGCCCCAAACGCCAACGGGTGAAACGCAGGGTGCACCGTAGAATCGCGCCCTCAGCCCCTGGATGTACACCATGAACCGCTGCACACACACCAAACCCCACTCCCTTACTGCCAGTCGCCGGGCTTACCCCCTGGTGCTTGCCCTGCTGGCATGCGCCAGCACCATCGCATGGGTTTCCCATGCCCACGCGCAGCAGATGCCATCCGGCATGGGCATGGTGCGCAACTTCCCCGAGGCCGCGTTGCGCGGAGCCCTCACCGTGACGAGTGCCAACGAGGCCCGGCTCAACGGCCAGACCATCCGCATGGCGCCCGGCATGCGCCTGTTCAGCCCGCAGAACACGCTCATCATGTCCCACAGCGTGATCGGGCAGACCTTCAAGGTCAACTACGTCATCGAGCAGAGCACCGGCATGCTCCACACCGCGTGGATCCTGACGCAAGGCGAGGCCGACGTGCCGCGCAAGAGCCCCGGCGAAGTGGTGGACCGCAACTACCGCACCGACTCGGACCTGATCAAGAAGTGAACCGGCGGGCCGCCACGCGCGCGCCCCGTACCACCACTGCGCACCCCGATGGCGGTGCGCCTGCCTTTTCCCGTTTGTAAAGCGAGCCCGCCATGGCCAAAAAAGTATTCATCAAGACATTCGGCTGCCAGATGAACGAGTACGACTCGGACAAGATGGCTGATGTGCTCCATGCCGCTCAGGGCTACGAGCCCACGCAGAACGTGGATGAGGCCGACCTTATCCTCTTCAACACCTGCTCCGTGCGCGAGAAAGCGCAGGAGAAGGTGTTCAGCGACCTGGGCCGCATCAAGCACCTGAAAGCGCGCGGGGTGAAGATTGGCGTGGGCGGCTGCGTGGCCAGCCAGGAAGGCGCCGAGATCATCAAGCGCGCGCCGTATGTGGACGTGGTGTTCGGCCCGCAGACCCTGCACCGCCTGCCGGAGATGCTGAACCAGCGCGAGCGCCTGGACAAACCCCAGGTGGACATCAGCTTCCCCGAAATCGAGAAGTTCGACCATCTGCCGCCCGCCCGTGTCGAGGGCGCGTCGGCCTTTGTGTCGATCA
>LNEG01000196.1 GCA_001464865.1 Burkholderiales bacterium Ga0074133 | reverse complement strand
GACGTGCTGGTGGAAGTGGCGGGCCTGGCCGACCAGGGCGTGAAGGAAATCACCCTGCTGGGCCAAAACGTGAACGCGTACCTTGGCAAGATGGGTGGCACGGCCGAGATTGCCGACTTTGCGCTGCTGCTGGAATATGTGTCGGACATCCCGGGCATTGAGCGCATCCGGTACACCACGAGCCACCCCAACGAGTTCACGCCCCGACTGATCGACGCCTACGCCAGGCTGCCCAAGCTGGCCAGCCACCTGCACCTGCCCGTGCAGCACGGCAGCGACCGCATCCTGATGGCGATGAAGCGCGGCTACACCGCCATGGAATACAAGAGCACGGTGCGCAAGCTGCGCGCCATCCGCCCCGACCTGGCCATGAGCAGCGACTTCATCGTGGGCTTTCCCGGCGAGACCGAAGACGACTTCAACAAGATGATGAAGCTGATCGACGACATCCACTTCGACAACAGCTTCAGCTTCATCTTCAGCCCCCGCCCCGGCACACCCGCCGCAGGCCTGCACGACGACACCCCGCACGACGTGAAGCTGCGTCGGCTGCAGCACCTGCAGGGCGTCATCAACGCCAACATCAAGTCCATCAGCGAAAGCCGCGTGGGCACGGTCCAGCGCATCCTGGTGGAAGGCACCTCCAAGCGTGATGCCTCCGAACTGATGGGCCGCACCGAATGCAACCGCGTGGTGAACTTTGCAGGCCACCCGCGCCTGGTAGGGCAAATGGTGGATGTGCGCGTGACCGAAGCGAAGGCCTATACGCTGCGGGCCGAAGTGTGCACCGGCGAGGCCGTCCTGTCGCCCGCCTGCTGACAGGCTGCACTGCCGTCGCTCCCATGCAAAACCCAGCCGTGCGGCCGGCTGCGTCAGCCACCAAGACCGAAGGCCTGCTGCACGGGCTGTCCTTCCAGCAACTGCTGCTGCTGGCGTTCCTGCTGATCGCCGGCCTGCTGGGTGTGAGCGCGCTGCGGGCGCTGTACACGCTGGAGCAGCTCATGCTGCAAAGCCGCCAGGGCGCGGCGCAGGCCACCGTACTGGCCACGGCCGCCCAGGGGCTGGGCCAGCGCGGCCAGGCACTGGAGCGGGCTGCGCGGCAATCGCTGGTGTTGCGCGACGCACAGCTGCGCAGCAACTTCGACGACATGGCGGTCGAGGCGCGCGACGTACTGGTTTCGCTGGGCAAGGGCGGACTCGCACCTGAACTGGCCGCGCAATGGAACGCCCACCTGGCGACTGTGGACAGCCTCATGGACGCCCCGCCCGACCGCGCGCTGGACAACGAGCGTCTGGTGGCTGAGGAATTCGTGGCACTGGATGCCCTGCACACGGCCATCGTCCAGTCCATACAGGAGATCAACGCACAGCGCAGCGAGGCCTTGCTGTCGCAGGTGGAAGACAGCCGCCGCAACGTCACGCATCAGGTCGTGGTCGCCATTGTGCTGGCGCTGGCGCTGGCGCTGGCGCTCGGCATCTGGCTGGCGCGTCCCTTCAAGCGGCTGGAGCGCGCCATTCGCCGGCTGGGTGAAAACCAGCTCGATCGCCCCGTGGTCATTTCCGGCCCGGACGACGTGCGCCGTGTGGGCCAGCAGCTCGAATGGCTGCGCCTGCGTCTGGTGGAACTCGATGCCGACAAGGCCCGCTTCCTGCGCCATGTATCGCACGAGCTCAAGACCCCGCTGGCCGCCATGCGCGAAGGCGTGGCGCTGCTGGAAGACGGTGTGACCGGCGAGCTCAATGCAGGCCAGCGCGAGGTCGCCCAGATCCTGCGGCACAACACGCTGATCCTGCAGGGCGAGATCGAGGCGCTGCTGCGCTTCAACGCCGCGGCCTTCGAGGCGCGGCAACTGCAGCGGCGCGATACCGACCTGCTCGCGCTGCTGGAGGCGGCTGTGGAATCACAGCGGCTGCAGTGGCAGGCGCGTGGCTTGCGGGTGCTGGTGGAAGGGCCGGCAGTGACCCTGCAGATCGATCCTGAAAAAATAGCTTCGGCCATCAGCAACCTGCTTTCCAATGCCATCCGGTTCTCGCCCAAGGGCGGAACGGTTCGCCTCACGGTGTCGATGGCCCCGGGACAGGTGCGCGTGGATGTGTCAGACCAGGGGCCGGGTGTGGCCCAGGGGGACAGGGACCGCGTCTTCGAGCCCTTTTACCGGGGCGTACGCCAGCCCGAGGACGCGGTGCGCGGCACCGGGATCGGGATCGGGCTGTCCATCGTGCAGGAATATGTGGTGGCCCATGGTGGCCGAGTGCAGCTTGTCGAGGATGGAACGCACTCGTTTTTTCGGATCGAACTCCCTGATGCAGCCTGATTGCAATTCACCTCCACGCACCACGCCATCCGCCACGCCTGCCAGCCGGCCCCTGCAGTGGGCCGCCGTGCTGGCTACCGCGTTGCTGACGGCCGCATGTGCTTCGCGTCCGGCACCCGCAGCCCCAGCGCCCCAGCCGGTGCAGGCACTGCCACCCGTGCGCACCGAAGCGCCCCCGCCGCTGTCCCCCGTTCCGTTGCCTTCCACTACACCCGCCGAGTCGGGAAACGCCGCACCAGATCCTGTGGAACAGGTGCTGGCTGACAGCGACCGCATCCTGCGTCTGTCGCCTGCCGAGCTGGCCCGCGAGATCACCCGCCTGGGCGACGTCGAGGAAACATCTGCCGATACACCCTTGCTGCTGGCCACTGCGCTGGCACAGACGCGTCAGCCCGTGGACACGGCCCGTGCGCTGGGCCTGGTCCAGCGCGTCCTGGCCCAGCCGGCCTCACAGGCGTTGCATCCGCTGGCGCGCTGGATGGAATCGCGGCTGATGCAGCAGCGCCGGATGGAAGAGCAGCTGGAACGCCAGACCCAGCAGCTGCGCGATGCCCAGCGGCGGATTGAGCAGCTCAACGACCGGCTGGAGGCCGTACGCGCCATCGAGCGCAGCCTGACCACGCGCCCTGCCCCCAGCACAGCGCCCGCGTCGGCCGCACCCACTGTGCCTGCCGGCCCGCCGCGCACCGGCACGCCGTAACCCGCCACCTTACCCAGCGCAGGACACCCATGGCAGCCTTCACACCCACCGCTCCCGTCCGCGGCCCCGCGCCCCAGCGCATCCTGGTGGTGGACGACGATGCCGACATGCTGCGGCTGCTGTCGCTGCGACTGAACGCAGCAGGCTACGAGGTGGTGGCAGTGGCGTCGGCCGAAGCAGCCCTGGCGCAACTCGACGTGGCACGCCCGCAGCTGGTGCTCAGCGATGTGCGGCTGCCGGGGCGCGATGGCCTTGCGCTTTTCGATGAGGTGCGGGCCCGGCATCCGTCACTGCCCGTCATCCTGCTCACAGCCCACGGCACCATTCCTGATGCGGTGGAGGCCACGTCGCGTGGCGTGTTCACTTACCTCACCAAGCCCTACGACGGAAGGGAGCTGATGGAGAAGGTTGCACAGGCTCTGGCGCTGAGTGCACCCGCAGCCACGCACGCGCATGCCAACGAAGCCTGGCGCGCAGACATCGTGAGCCGCTCCAACCGAATGACCGACCTGCTGGCAGAGGCCTACATGGTGGCGCAGTCGGACGCCAGTGTGCTGCTGCTGGGCGACAGCGGATCGGGCAAGGAACTGCTGGCGCAGGCCATCCACCGCGCCAGCCCGCGTGCTGGCAAGCCCTTCGTGGCCGTCAATTGCGGCGCCATCCCCGAGGCACTGCTGGAGTCAGAGCTCTTCGGCCACGTCAAGGGCGCCTTCACCGATGCGGTGAGCAACCACAAGGGCCTGTTCCAGGCGGCCGATGGCGGCACGCTGCTGCTCGACGAAATCGGAGACATGCCGCCCGCCCTGCAAGTCAAGCTGCTGCGCGTGCTGCAGGAGCGCGCGGTGCGGCCTGTCGGATCCAGCCAGTCCATTCCCATCGATGCGCGCATCATCTCCGCTACGCACCGCAACCTGGAAGCCGCCATGGCCACGGCCCAGTTCCGGGAAGACCTGTACTACCGCCTGAACGTCGTCACGCTCACGCTCCCAACGCTGGGCGAGCGGCGCGAAGACATCGCACTGCTGGCCAACCACTTCCTGGACAAGCTGGCCCGCAAGTACGACAAGCGCCTGTCGGGCTTTGCCCCCGAGGCCCTGAAGGCGCTGACCATGGCTGCCTGGCCTGGCAACGTGCGCCAGCTTTTCAACGTGGTCGAGCAGGTGTGCGCACTGTCCACCACGCCGCTGGTGCCGCTCACGCTGGTGCAGCGGGCGCTGCGCACCCCCAGCACCCAGGTGCTGAGCTTTGCCGAGGCGCGCCAGCGGTTCGAGCGCGAATACCTGGTGGGCCTGCTCAAGATGACGGATGGCAACGTGGCCGACGCAGCGCGGTTGGCCGAACGCAACCGCACCGAGTTTTATCGCCTGCTGCAAAAGCACGCTCTCACGCCCGGCCACTTCAAAAACGAACCCGGTGACGATGTCGCCAGTGAGCGACACGAGTAAATCGTTGATTCACAACGGTTTTCTGGCGGCAGGGCACCCATTTGTCGCCGGATGGCGACAGATGGAGCCGGTTTTAAGCCCACCGAAGCGGGTGTACAGTTGCTTACACCCCACAACCTTCGCAAGCCATTGATTTAAAAGGATTTTTTCAAGCTGGCACAGGGTTTGCCCTATAGCCGGCATGCAAGCCCTTTTCCCTGTTCAACCACGCCACGCTGCGCCGGCCTTCTGGCGATGTGCTGTTGTCACTGTAGGGTTGCTCGCCGGCATGGCAGCGGCGCACGCCCAGAGCTTTGACTTCGAGAGCCTGACGCGCATGGCGCGCGATCGTGCCGCCACGGCCCACCAGCCCGCCAGCAGCAAGCTGCCACCCGACCTGGCGCGGCTGAACTACGACGAGGTGCGCGACATCCGCTGGCGCCCGGACCGCGCCCTGTGGCGCGCCGAGAACCTGCCGTTCGAGGCCATGTTCTTCCACCTGGGGCTCTACCAGACCCAGCCGGTGCTGATCAACGAGATCACCCCCCAGGGCACGCGCCACATCCGCTACAGCCGCGCCGACTTCGACTTCGGCCGTAACACGGTCACGCACGACGCGTGGGGCGACCTGGGCTTTGCCGGCTTTCGCGTGCACAACCACCTGAACTCTGCGGCCTACAAGGATGAGTTGGTGGTGTTCCAGGGCGCCAGCTACTTCCGTGCGCTGGGTCAGGGCCAGCAATACGGCCTGTCAGCCCGTGGCCTGGCCATTGACACCGTGGGTGCGCCACCCGGCCAGACCGAAGAGTTCCCGCGATTTACCGAGTTCTGGCTGGTGCGACCCGAGCCGGGCGCTACACAGATCACGGTGTACGCGCTGCTCGACTCGCCCCGCGCCACGGGTGCCTACCGCTTCGACATCCGCCCTGGGCCGCAAACCACCACCACCGTGCGCAGCCGGGTGTTCGTGCGCGCTGACGGCCACACACGGACGATTGCCACGCTCGGCATCGCCCCGCTGACCAGCATGTTCTTCTTTGGCGAGAACCAGCCGCGCAAAGACGACTTCCGCCCCGAAGTGCACGATTCCGACGGGCTGATGGTGGCCACTGGCGAGGGCGAATGGCTGTGGCGCCCCTTGCAAAACCCCAGGCAGACGCTCGTCACCTCGTTTGCCACCCGCAACCCCAGAGGCTTTGGTCTGATGCAGCGCGACCGCCAGTGGTCGAGCTACGAGGACGTGGAAGCGCGGTACGAGCGCCGTCCCAGCGCCTGGGTGCGCCCGCTGCACGACTGGGGCGCTGGGCGGGTGGAGCTGGTACAGCTGAACACACCTGATGAAACCCACGACAACATCGTTGCGTACTGGGTGCCTGCCGAGCTGCCCCCACCCGGCCAGCCGATGGAGTTTGCCTACGAGCTGAGCTGGCAGGGCGACGAGCAGCAACGCCCGCCGGGCAGCTGGGCCACGCAGTCACGCCGGGGCATGGGCTACCACAAGCTCAGTGCCGAGGCGCTGCGCCAGCAGACCCAATACGTGGTCGATTTCGAAGGGCCAGCCCTCGCCGCCCTGCCCGCCAACGCAGCCGTCAAGGCCGTAGTGACCGCCGGGCCAAACGGCGAGGTGCTTGAAAGCATGGCCTACCGCAACCCCGCCACGAACCAGTGGCGGATAACGCTTCGCGTACAGCGCCAGCGGAACGACCAGCCGGTCGAGCTGCGCGCATTTCTCCAACACGACAACCACGCTGTGAGTGAAACATGGACGCACATCATTCTTCCCGAGTAAGCCCCGCGGCGCTGCATCCACCGGCCGGCACAGCGCCTGCGGCGGTGGCCCGGCGCGGCAATTCGTACCTGCGCCCGACCACCACCCGGCGCAGCCCGCTGCGCGAAGGCCGCCACCCCAATGCGGTCACCGCACCGCCGGTCAACCGCGGCTCGATGGCCCCTGTACCCTGGCGCGGCTTCTGGAACAGCATCGGTACCGCCGTGCTGCTGACGCTGACCGGCAGGCGCAACGGTGCGACCACCGGGCCAGCCCAGCCCGCTGGTGCCGTACCCGCGTGGCAGGGTGCGGCACAACGCCGCCGCTGGACGTTTGCCTTGCTGACGCTGCTGACCACCGTGCTGGCCAGCACGCTCTTTGCAGGCGTGCAGCCCCACTACGAAAACGCCTGGCTGGGCTACGGCCAGATCGCGCTGTTCGCCTTGCTGTCCGCCTGGGTCGTGACCGGTTTTCTCACGGGTCTGATGGGCTTCTGGGTCATGCTGCGGGGTGACCGCCATGCCCTGTCGGCGCGCAGCGTACGGGAGCACGCCCTGCCCGCCGATGCCCGCACGGCCATCATCATGCCCATCTGCAACGAAGACGTGGCCACGGTGTTTGCCGGGCTGCGGGCCACCTGCGAATCGGTGGCGTCCACCGGGCACGGCGCCACGTTCGACGTGTTTGTGCTGTCCGACAGCAGCGACCCCGCCGTGTCCCGTGCCGAACGCGAAGCCTGGGAAGAACTGCGCAGCGCCCTGGCCCAGAACAGCCTGCAACCCCAGGTGCAGGTGTACTACCGCCTGCGCACCCGCCGCACGCACCGCAAGGCCGGTAACGTGGCCGACTTCTGCCGCCGCTGGGGCAAGGACTACCGCTACATGGTGGTGCTGGATGCCGACAGCGTGATGAGCGGCGACTGCATCGTGTCGATGGCCAAGCTGATGGAAGCCAACCCCACGGCCGGCATCATCCAGACGGCCACGCAGGCCATCGGCCATGTCACGCTGCACGCCCGCGCACAGCAGTTTGCATCGCGCGTCACGGGCCGCCTGTTCACTTTGGGCATGCAGTACTGGCAGCTGGGCGAGTCGCACTACTGGGGCCACAACGCCATCATCCGCGTGGCGCCCTTCATGCAGCACTGCGCCCTCGCGCCGATCCGCGGCACGGGTGGCCTGGCGGGCGGCATCATGTCGCACGACTTTGTCGAGGCGGCGCTCATGCGCCGCGCGGGCTACCACGTGTGGCTGGTGTCCGACCTGGTCGGCAGCTACGAACAGCAGCCGCCCGACCTGCTGGCCGAGCTGCAGCGCGACCGCCGCTGGTGCCAGGGCAACCTGCAAAACGCCCGCCTGATGGCCGAGCCGGGCATCCACCCCGTGCACCGGTCCATGTTCGTCACCGGCGCCATGGCCTACCTGTCGGCCCCGCTGTGGCTGGCGTTCCTCACGCTGGGCACGGCGCTGTGGCTGTCAGGCGCCCGCCTGGTGGCCGACTGGAACATCCTGCCCAGCGAGCTGCTGGCGCTGTGGGGCTGGACACTGTGCATGCTGTTCCTGCCTCGCATCCTGGGCGTGGCAGCGGTCTTCATGCGCGGTGAGCAGCGCCAGTACGGCGGCGGGTTCAGCCTGCTCAAGAGCGCGGCGCTGGAAAGCGTGCTGGCCATCCTGCAGGCGCCGGTGCGCATGCTGGCGCACTCGCTGTTCGTGATCATTGCGCTCACGGGGCTCAAGCTGGAGTGGAAGTCGCCCCCGCGTGAAGCCCATGCGGTGCCCTGGAGCCACGCCGTGCGTCAGCTGGCCCCCATGACCGCCGTGATTGCCCTGCTGGGCGCGGGCATTGCGCTCATCGACAGCAGCGCGCTGTTGTGGCTGGCACCGGTGGGCCTGCCGCTGGCCCTGGCCATTCCGCTGGCGGTGCTCACCAGCCAGATCGGGCTGGGCAAGGCCATGAAGGCCCGCAGGTTCCTGCTGATCCCGGAAGAGTCCTGGTCGCCACCCGTGCTGCGCCGGGCCTGGATGCACGCCACGCGGCTGGCCCGCCCCGTGCTCAAGATGGCGGCCTGACTTCCCCCGCGGGTCCGCAGCCCGCACAGAAACGCAAAAAGCCGGCACTGCCGGCTTTTTGCTATATTTTTAATAGCTATCAGGGCATATAAATACTGCACCTGCGGCCAAAAACACCAAAAACAGGCCTCAGAACGGCATCTTGGGCATTCCGCCGCCGCCCAGGCCCTTCATGCCGCCCATCTTCTTCATCATCTTCATCAGGCCGCCACCCTTCATCTTTTTCATCATCCCCTGCATCTGCTCGAACTCCTTGAGCAGGCGATTGACTTCCTGAACATGCACGCCCGCGCCGTTGGCGATGCGCTTCTTGCGGGTGGCCTTGATGAGGTCGGGCTTGCGGCGCTCCAGCGGCGTCATGCTCTGGATGATGCCTTCCTTGCGCTTGATGTCTTTTTCAGCCTTGTCCATGTCCATGGCACCGGCCTTGGCTGTGAGCTGGGACGGCAGCTTGTCCATCAGGCTGGACAGCCCGCCCATCTGCTTCATCTGCTGAATCTGCGCGAGGAAGTCGTTCAGGTCAAACCCGTCGCCACTCTTGACCTTGGCGGCCAGCTTCTGCGCGGCCTCGATGTCGACCCCCGCAGTCACCTGCTCGACCAGCGCCACGATGTCGCCCATGCCCAGGATGCGGCCGGCGTGGCGCTCAGCGTCAAACACCTCCAGGCCGTCGATCTTTTCGGACACACCCGCAAACTTGATGGGCGCGCCGGTGATCTGCCGCACCGACAGGGCCGCACCGCCGCGCGAGTCACCGTCCAGCTTGGTCAGCACGATACCGGTCAGGGGCAGCGCCTCCTTGAAGGCCTTGGCAGTGTTGATCGCGTCCTGGCCCTGCATGGCATCGACCACGAACAGGGTCTCGACCGGGTTCAGCGCCGCGTGCAGGTCCTTGATTTCCTGCATCAAGGCCTCGTCGATGGCCAGGCGGCCGGCGGTGTCCACCAGCAGCACGTCGAAATAGTGCTTCCGGGCGTAGTCGATGGCCGCACGGGCAATGTCCAGAGGCTTCTGGTCGGCCGTGCTCGGGAACCACTCGGCGCCCGCCTGCTTCGTCACCGTCTTGAGCTGCTCGATGGCCGCCGGCCGGTACACGTCGCCCGACACCGTCAGCACCTTCTTCTTGCGCTTTTCGATCAGGTGCTTGGCCAGCTTGGCCGTGGTCGTGGTCTTGCCCGCGCCCTGCAGACCGGCCATCAGGATCACGGCGGGCGGCTGGGCGGCGAGGTTGATGTCGGCGATGCCCTCGCCCATGGTGGCGGCCAGCTCGCGGTTGACGATGCTGACCAGCGTCTGCCCGGGCTTGAGCGAGCCCAGAACCTCCTGGCCCAGCGCCTTTTCCTTGACGCGGGCAATGAAGTCGCGCACCACAGGCAGGGCCACGTCGGCCTCCAGCAGGGCCATGCGCACTTCGCGCAGCATGTCCTGCACATTGGATTCGGTAATGCGGGCCTGGCCACGCATCTCCTTGACGAGGCGCGTGAGTTTGTCGGTAAGGGCGGAGGCCATAGATGTGATCCGGTGGTGCCCACGCAGCATTGCGTCGGGCGGGCCGCCAGACAGGCGGCAAGGCAAAAACAGTGACGATAGCGCAGAGCGTGCAGGGCAGGCGGCCGGTGGAGCACCGGCGGCGCCTTTGCCGGCGCCCCCGGATACACCGGGCGGTGCAAGGGCGTAAATCCGGGCCGGGTGGAGCAAGCCCTACAACACGCTCTAAACTCCGAACCATGATTTTACCCAGCGCTTCCCCCATCACCTGGCTGCTGGCCCTGGCAGCCGCGGTGGCATACGCCGTGCCTGCCATGGCGGCGAAGCGCCTGGGGCAGACGGCGGCCCGCAACGCGCTGCTGGTGGCCTGGGTGCTGCACGCCACGGTTCTGGTGTGGGGCCTGTGGGGCCAGGCGCCGCAGTTCGGCTTTGCGCCTGCGCTTTCCATGACGGCCTGGCTGGTGCTCACGGTCTATGCCGTCGAGCGGCAGCTGTTTCCGCAAATGCGTTCGCGCTGGATGCTGGCCTCGCTGGGTGCCGCGGCTGTGGTGCTGGCGCTGCTGTTCCCGGGCCAGCCGCTGCAGGTGTCGGCATCAGGATGGCTGCCGCTGCATCTGGCGCTGGGCATTGCCTGCTACGGCCTGTTTGCCGCGGCGGTGGTGCACGCATGGTTGATGACCCGGGCCGAGCGGCACATCCGCCAGGCAGAGGACACGCACAGCGGCATTCCGCTGCTCACACTGGAGCGGCTGACCTTCCGCTTCGTGACGGCTGGGTTCGTGCTGCTGACGGCCACGCTGGTGGCCGGCTTCCTGTTTGGCGAAACGCTGTACGGCCACGCCTGGCGCTGGGACCACAAGGCGGTGTTTTCGCTGTTGTCCTGGCTGACGTTTGCCGCCCTGCTGGCTGGCCGCGCGCGGTTTGGCTGGCGCGGTCGCAGTGCCGTGCGGGTGCTCTATGCAGGCGCTGCACTGCTGATGCTGGCGTACGTGGGCTCGCGCTTCGTACTGGAAGTGATCCTGGGGCGTGCGGCATGAAGTATCTCGTCCTGCTGGTGGTTCTGGTGGTGGCCTTCGGCATCTGGCGCAGCCGCCGCCGCTCCGAGACAGCACCGCCCGGCGACTCCCGCCGCCCGCTGGCGCTGCCCCAGGACATGGTCGCCTGCGCGCACTGCGGTGTACACGTGCCCCAGGCCGATGCTGTCATGCTGGCAGGCCAGGCGTTTTGCAGCGCCGACCACCGCGACCGCGGCGCCGCCTGAACGATGGCCACTGCGCCGCCCAGCGCCACAAGCGGCGCCCCATTGGCAGACGCGCCATTCGTGCGCATGTGGCGGGGCTTCCTCACCGGGCGCGTGATGGTGGCCCTGGTCCTGCTTGTGCTGCAGGGCGTGGGCCAGGCCATGAACCAGACCAGCCAGTCCACGGTGCTGCTGGCCTGCGGGGCCTACCTGCTGGCCACCCTGCTGCTGCGTGTGCTGGCCAGCGACACCCCGCCGGCCCCCGGCGTCGGTCCCCAGTGGCTGACTTCGATCGGCATTGACCTGGCAGCCATCGCCACCCTGCAACTGCTGCAGGCCGGCTCCATGAACTACACCCCGCTGCTCGGTCTGCCGATCCTCATGGCCGCCGTGCTGGGAACCCTGACGCTCGCGCTGGGTACCACCGCGGCGGTGACGCTGCTGTTGCTGGGCTGGGCATGGTGGCTGGGATACACCGGGGCAGGAGACGATGCATCGCGCTACCTGCAAAGCGCGCTCACAGGCACGGGCTACTTCGTCGTCACCTATCTGGTGCACCAGCTCGCCACGCGCCTGGTGCGTGAACAACAGGTGGCCCAGCAAAGCCAGATCGCAGCGCGCGTGCAGACCCAGGTGAGCGCGCTGGTGATCCAGAACCTGACCGATGGCGTGCTGGTGGTGGACGAAAACGATGTGGTGCGGCTGGCCAACCCGGCCGGACTGCAGCTGCTGGGCAAATCACCGTTGCCCGAGCTGCCCTTTGCCCTCACATCCGAGCAGCCCTGGCACCCGCTGCTGCTGCTGGCGCGCCGTACGTTTCGCCGCGAGGAGCCCCAAACGGCCGACGCAGACCTGCTGCACCCCGGCCAGAGCCCCATGGGCCTGCATGTACGCACCCGGCTCACAGCCACCCGCGACGTGGCGGGACAGACCCAGACCGAGCGGCTGTGCGTGATGTTCCTGCACGACCTCCGCGAGATGGAAGCCCGCCTGCGCACAGAGAAGCTGGCTGCCATGGGGCGCATGTCGGCCGCGGTGGCCCACGAGATCCGCAACCCGCTGGCGGCTATCGTCCAGGCCAATGCGCTCCTGGAAGAGGAACTGACCGACCCGGCGCAAAAGCGCCTGGCGCACATGGTGCAACAGAACGCCGACCGGCTGGCACGCATCGCCGAAGAGGTGCTCGACATTGCGCGCGTGCAGCACCAGATCAGCCATGCACCCGCATCGACAGTGCCGCTGGACGAGACAGTGGCCCAGATCTGGCAGGACTGGCAAGGCCAGGAGCCGGACCGCCGCCGGGCGGCCGTCACGCTGGAGGCGCCGGCAGCCCAGGTGGAGTTCGACTCCGAGCACCTGCGGCGCGTTCTGGTCAACCTGCTGGACAACGCCCTGCGCTACATGGGCAACGAACCCGACTCGCTGCGCCTGACCACCCGCATCCTGCCTACCGGACAGGTACACCTGCAGGTCTGGAGCGACGGGGCGCCCATGGACAAATCCGTGGAGCGCCACCTGTTCGAGCCGTTCTTTTCGTCCGAAAGCCGCTCCAGCGGCCTGGGCCTGTACATCTGCCGCGAGCTGTGCCACCGGCACGGTGCCACCATCACCTACCAGCGCCTCGGACGCTCGACGACGCGCGGCGAAGTCGGCGGGAATGCGTTTACGGTAGCCTTTCGCCGCACCACCCGACCTTCCGAATCGGCCACGCTGTTTGATACCTTCGTGGTCTGACCCGATTTGCCATGAACGCACCTGCCGCTTCCATTCTTGTCATCGACGATGAACCCGACCTGCGCACGCTGTACGAACTGACGCTGCTGCGCGAGGGCTACCGCGTCGAGACCGCGTCCAGCGTGCGGGAGGCGCGGGAACAGCTGCGCAACCAGAAATTCGATGCCGTAATCACCGACATGCGCCTGCCTGACGGCTTTGGCATGGAGTTGCTGCAGGACCTGCGGGAACAACAGCGCCGCGAGCGCTGCGTGGTGATGACGGCCTATGGCTCTGCTGAGAACGCTGTGGAAGCCCTGCGTGCAGGCGCATTCGACTACCTGACCAAACCGGTAGATCTCAAGCAGTTCCGCTCGGTGGTTGCCTCTGCCGTCCAGGGCAGTGGCGGGGTTCCTGCCCCCCGCGCTCTGCGCAGCGGTGGCAACCAGAGCCGCAACGGCGTCACGACCGGCGGGGACGTGCTGGGCACCGCCCACGCGCTGGACCGGCTGGTGGGTGAATCCGAGGCCATGCAGAACGTCAAGCAGCGCGTGCTCAAGGTATCCCGGGGCATGGCTCCCGTACTGATCCACGGTGAATCGGGCACCGGCAAGGAACTGGTCGCGCAGGCCCTGCATGCCTGCAGCCAGCGCGCTGACGGGCCGCTCGTGGCGGTCAACTGCGGCGCGATCCCGGAGAACCTGCTGGAAGCCGAATTCTTCGGCGCACGCAAGGGCTCCTACACCGGCGCAGCCCAGGACCGCGATGGCTACTTCCAGGCGGCGCGTGGCGGCACACTGTTTCTCGACGAAATCGGCGACCTTCCGCTGGCTATGCAGTCCAAGCTGCTGCGGGCCATCCAGGAGCGCAGCGTACGGCCGCTGGGCTCCACCCAGGAAGAAACGGTGGATGTACGCATCGTGAGTGCCACCCACCGTGACCTGGCGGCCGATGTCCAGTCAGGCAGGTTCCGGCAGGACCTCTACTACCGACTGAACGTCATCGAGATCGTGATCCCCCCGCTGCGCGAACGCCGTGAAGACTTGCCAGCCCTGTGCACGGCCCTGCTCACCCGGATCTCCCAGGATTCGGGCATGCCGGCACCGGCACTCACCACGCGGGCGCTCGAGGCAATAGCAGCCCACCCCCTGACCGGCAATGTGCGTGAACTGGAAAACCTGCTGCACCGCGCCGTGGCCCTCAGTGATGGCGACGAGCTCCAGGTGGACTGCCCATCCGCATCGGCCGACGGGAGCCCCCCTCGTTTCGCGCCCCCGGCCGCCACGCAAGGGCTGGCAACGCCGGCTGCCGCAGCGGGTGGAACTGCGTCCGGCGCGGGTGCGATGGCGGGCTACGCCACGCCACAACCCAGCGCAGGCAGCACCGTGGCTCTGCCCAACGACCTGCAGGCATGGCTCGACCAGCAGGAGCGCGACATCCTGGTGCGCGCGCTGCGCGAGGCGAATTTCAACCGGACAGCAACCGCAGCCCGCCTGGGCATCAGCCTGCGGCAGATCCGCTACCGCATTGCCCGGCTGAACATCGCACTGCCCGGGGACCCGGATCCCAATGAAGACATCGGATAAGCCGGGCACACCCGACCCCGGGGACTGGGACGGCGGCTGGTACACGGGCGCCTCGCGTTTCGAGTCGCCCAACCACGGGCCGCGGCCCGCTGACGCGACCATCGACCTGATCGTCGTGCATTCGATCAGCCTCCCGCCGGGCGAGTTTGGCGGCGATGCCGTGCACAGGCTTTTCACCAACACGCTCGACTGGGAAGCCCATCCGTACTTCCAGACCATACGGGGGCTGGAAGTGTCTGCCCATTTTTTCATCGATCGCAGCGGGCGCCTGACGCAGTTTGTCGACTGCGACCGGCGCGCATGGCACGCCGGGGTATCCAGCTATCGCGGCCGCCCACAGTGCAACGATGATTCCATAGGCATCGAGCTGGAAGGCCTGGAGGGCATGCTGTTTGAAAGGCCGCAGTACGACACCCTGGTGGGGCTATGCGGTGCGATTGCACGGCGATACCCCATTGGATACGTTGCTGGACACGAGCACATCGCACCCGGTCGCAAGCAGGATCCCGGAGAGGGTTTTGACTGGACCCTACTGAAGCGGTTGTCGGACTGGCCCGCTGGGCGTTTTCCCCCTGGTACGTGCGCACCACACACCAGCGCCAGCTGACTCCGCGTCGCAATTGCGCATCAACCCGCAAATTTTTTACCGGGGCGACCCTTTTTCGCAGGTCCAGCATTGACGCTGGTCATGGCACCAAAATCCCTCGCGAGGGCTGATTTTCCGCGGGTCTGGCAAGCCGATCCCGCACCCGCCATGGCCGCGCGCGGCACGTTCGCAGCACCATTCAGAGGCAAGGTACAGCCGGTTTCATCTTTTGGAGCCGTTTCGGGCGGTACACTACCGGTAGTGTCTTGAACGCCATTCGCACACCATATATAGTGTGCGGCAGTCCAAGCCCACCCCATCTCCCGGCGGCCTTCGTGGCCCGCCCCCCCAGACAGCCCAAAGAAGAGGAAACCCATGCAAGCTGCTATGAACACGCCTTCGCCATTGCACGACAACACGGCACATCTGCCCACTTCGCAAGGCTCGACGCCTGCCGCCACGCAGGCCTTCGCGCATTACCAGATCATTCGCCGCAATGGCGCCGTGGTGCCGTTCGAGCCCCAGAAAATTGCAGTGGCCATGATGAAAGCCTTTCTGGCAGTGCATGGCACCCAGGGAGCAGCATCGGCGAGCGTTCGTGAGGTGGTGGACACGCTCACCCAAAATGTTGCCCGCGCGCTGATGCGTTCACGTCCCGGTGGCGGCACCTTCCATATTGAAGACGTGCAGGATCAGGTGGAACTGGGCCTGATGCGCGGTGGCCACCACGAAATCGCACGCGCCTATGTGCTGTACCGCGAGCGCCGTACCCAGGAGCGTGCCCGCCAGTCCGAACAGCAATCCCCTGCCGCCCCAGCCCCGTTGCTGCATGTGCTGGACCGCGGTGAGCGGGTCGCACTGGACCTCAACCGCCTGCAAAGCCTGATCGAATCCGCCTGCGTAAACCTGGGTGCCGATGTGAAGGCAGACCCGATCGTTACAGAAACCATGCGCAACCTGTACGACGGCGTTCCCATGGACGAGGTGTACAAGGCCTCCATCCTGGCCGCCCGCACGCTGATCGAGAAAGACCCCGACTACACCTACGCCACCGCGCGCCTTCTGCTGCACACGATCGTGCGTGAAGTGATTGGCCGCGACGTGGCACAGGCCGACATGGGTCAGGCTTACCTGGACTACTTCCCTCAATTCATCCAGAAGGGCGTGGAAAACGACCTGCTGGACGAGCGCCTGCAGCAGTACGACTTGCAGCGCCTGGGCGCTGCCCTGAAGGCCGACCGTGACCTGAAGTTCGATTACCTCGGCCTGCAGACCCTGTATGACCGCTACTTCCTGCACGTCAAGAAGACACGCATCGAGCTGCCCCAGGCATTCTTCATGCGCGTGGCCATGGGCCTGGCGCTGAACGAGGTCGACCGCGAAGCCCGCGCCATTGAGTTCTACGAAGTGCTGTCGTCGTTTGACTTCATGTCGAGCACACCCACCC
>LNEG01000195.1 GCA_001464865.1 Burkholderiales bacterium Ga0074133 | reverse complement strand
TTCCATCTTGAGCATCTGGCCGAGTTGCACGGCGCGGACGCGCTTGGCTTCTTTTGTTTCTTGATTCATGTCTTTACTTTTTGGTTTTTGACCTCTTCGTCGAGGTCGAATTGCTTTCAGGAGTGGTGACCGCTGATTTCGCGGCGGCCACCACGCAGCCAAGTCAATATGAAATCACTCGGCTGTACAGAGTCCCCAACAAGAAGCCGCGAACATCGATCCACCAATCAGTCGGATCAGTAGAAGTCATGCTCACGGAAAGAGCCAGGATTTGTTGGCCAATATCAAACCGGTTCGCATCTGCGGTCTGAATTTCTCGGGCGATCTCAGAAACTGGGCGATTCAAAAATATTGCCAACTCATCAAGGCGAACGGAACCATCCCAAAATCGCAGCATCGTGCATGTCGCCGTAGGCCATTCGTACCCATTTAGGTACCCCTGCCGTCTCAAACTCAGTCTCCCAGTGATGCATCTGCGGAAGCGTGATTGAAAGAGAGAGCCATTCGTCTTCTTGGATGTACACACATTCGTCGTCTGCATCCATATTCAACTTGCAAAAAATGGAAGCTCCGTCTTTGCTACCAAGTTCAACGTAGGCTTTACTCTGAAAGACAAGAAACCAGAACGGACTACTCCGAAACATGGAGAAGTGAGACTCTGCAATCTCCATGAGCTGATCGGTCTTGCGCTCATTGGCATAAACAACATATTCCATGCTTGTGCTCCTTCAGCGTGCGTTGCGTTGTTGTGAGGTCAGCCACTTCTCGAACTCGACACGGTCAAGAAGAACCTTTCGTTGGCCTGGTGGCCGGACGATGACGGCCAAGAAGCCGTTGGACTTGAGCCCCGATTTGGGAGCTTTTTCATACGCCTCCGCTTGCCATACCAAGTGGCGCAACGCCCCTTCGCTGACAAAGTCGCTGTAAGCCAAGGCCATCTTCTTGATGGGCAAGTACCGCGAAGTTGGAGCCATCTCGATTTGCTCCGGCGTTTGGGCTTGCGCCATGGAGTGAAGCCCGTGCATCGGCGTGAAGCGATTAATGGTGACGGCGCCGTAAGGGGACGCCGATCCTGCAAATGTGCTGAAGGACGGAACTTGGTTGTGATGTCGTGCCATGGTTAGGCTCCTTTGATCTGTTGAATTGCGTGTTGTGTCGACCAACGCCCCGAATCGTGCCGATGGCGTCCAATGCGGTCACGGGGCGATAAGCTGCGGGAAAGTGCGATGTCGAACAGCCAAAAAAGAAGAGGCGTCTTCGTAGGGGAAGACGCCTCTTTCAATGGGCTAGCAGCCTGAAAACTTGCCGTGGGGAAATAAGCCTGAAGTCGCGTTCGACGGCGCCAACGCAGGCAAAGCCGCTGTGTTGCGCTTTATCGCATGTAGCCGGAAGCACTGGCGGGCCTCGGCTCCTGGCTGGCGCAGCGCGTCGATCCGCATGGCACAGCTCTGGCACACTCATGGAGCGTTGGGCAGGAGGTTGCGGTGCAACCACCTCCACCGCCGAGTGTGGAAACTTCAACAGCGACAACGACTTACGTTCGCTGAGCTTCCAGTTTGTTTTTGCTTTATCCGCCGGAGAAAATTCGTAATGAGAAGGTCGGGTGTTCGATTCATCTCTCCGGCACCAATCAAAAGCCTTTGGTTCGCAAGAACCAAGGGCTTTTTTGTTGGATGGTGCACAAAGCCAGGGTCTGCGCCTGCTACCGGGAATACTGCGCAGTTTTTTCTTGCGCATGTTGGCTCATGCGGCAAACTACAAACCCTCACCCGCGCGCAGTGCCGACCGAACTTCATGCGGGAACTGACGATTGCGCCAACCACTTTCTTGCAGGGCAGCACCATGACGTTTGAACGCAGGGAACCCGTAGAGCGCAGAACCGGAAGCGACCGGCGGCAGGATGAGCTAGGGCCACCCAGCAAGTTTGAACGCAGGCGCACGGTGGAAGCGCGGCAACCCGAGCTGACCGAGCTGCACTTGACGGATGACGAACTCAAGGCCCTGGGATTTGCAGCCGCCAAGCCACCGGAAGCGTCGGCCAAGCCGCCTGTTTAGACGCCCGCTGGCCGAGCACCGGACAAGCCCCCCTTGCCGCCTGCCGCGAGAGTGCCCTCCGTTCAGTCTCCGGCCGTGCCAGCTTCTGTGGACCCCTCGGCCACGATCGCCCTGTGAGCCACCATATCCAGCGCAGGCCGCGCGTTACCTTGTTTGTCGGTCCACACCCGCGGAGTCAGCGCGCCGGCCAAGGCCACTGCATCGCCCTCCCGCAGCAGCCGCAGCGCGCCCTGACAAGCATGATCGAAAGCGATCACGTTGACCAGCACTGCTTCGCCTTCCCCCGTGCCGGCCTTCATCTTGACCACCGTGAACGCTTTGCCAAACTTGTCAACGCGTTGCTCCGCATCGGTGTGGAGCCGGCCGGCAACGATTCCATCAATCATGTCGATTCCTCAGCCCGGTGGGCGGTTCGGTTTGGGCGGGTAGCAGGAGCACACCACCCGCTCAATCGCAGGGGCGGCGCCACACCTCGGCCTGAGCGACGAACGGCGCGTACGCCCCCAGCACTGGGCATTGACTGGCACGTCGAACCTCAAGCGCCCAGCAAAAAAGCCCAGAACCTTTCGATTCTGGGCTTTTGCTATGAATGGTCGGCGTGGCGGGATTCGAACTCGCGACCCCTTGCACCCCATGCAAGTGCGCTACCAGGCTGCGCTACACGCCGACAAGACTTAGATTATATGCAGAAAAACAGGTCAACTCGGGGAAAGCAGCGCACGGATCTCAAATAATTCCTTGCGGACCGCGTGGGCGTCGAACGCCATGTCCCGCGTCTCAATAGACAGGTCTTCAAGACCATCCATCAACATGCCGTCTGACAGGGAATCGGCAAAATCCTGATCACCGCCTGCCTCCTGCGCACGACCTGTCGGTACCAGCTCCTGTAGACGGTTTCGGGCCCCACTGATCGTGAATCCCTGGTCGTAGAGCAGATCGCGGATACGGCGAATCATCAGCACTTCATGGTGCTGGTAATAGCGGCGATTTCCCCGCCGCTTCATGGGGCGCAACTGCGTGAACTCCTGCTCCCAGTACCGCAGGACATGCGGCTTGACGCCGCACAGCTCCGCCACCTCACCGATGGTGAAGTAGCGCTTGGCAGGGATGGAAGGAAGGGGGGTGGCCATGTTGTGCGGATCCGGACCAGTTAACCGGCAAGCGTACTGCAGACATGCATTTGCCGCCAGCCACCGATTGCGATCCCATCAGGTATTTGACAAAAACATCACGCCCCAGGCGCAGACTGGATCTGTTCCTTAAGCTTGCTGCTCGCGTGGAATGTGACCACGCGCCTTGCCTGGATGGGAATGGCCTCGCCCGTACGTGGGTTGCGCCCGGGGCGCGGCGCCTTGGTACGAATCTGGAAGTTGCCAAAACCTGAAAGCTTGACGTCGCGCCCCTCGACCAGGCTTTGGGACACCAGGTCAAAGAAAGCGTCGATCATGTCCTTGGACTCGCGCTTGTTCAATCCGATCTGGTCAAACAGTAGGTCCGCCAGTTGCGCCTTGGTCAGCGCAGGAGTCTCCAGAGACTCCACTGCAAATTCGATCATGGGTCGCGCCTTTGCTTGTTCAGCCACGGGTCAGACGCGCAGGCGTGCGCCAGTGCGCTCTTTGAGCTGCGCGACCACCAGCTGCACTGCTGACTCGATTTCCGCCTCTGTCAGGGTGGCTTCGTCCCGACCGAGAGTCAGCCGGACTGCGAGGCTCTTTTCCCCATGGCGCACCTGCGCCGCAGCAGGTGCCGCTTCTCCGTCGCGCAGCGGTTTGGGCCGGTACACGTCAAACAGGACGGCGGAGCGAAGCAGATCGCCAGGTACCGCCTCGTGGACTGCGGCCATCACGTCCGCATGCGTTACGCGCTCAGCCACCACCACCGCCAGGTCGCGTTCAACGGCCTGCTGTTTTGCGACGGGCTTGAACACCGGCACGGACCGGGCAAGCACGGCGTCCAGATCCAGTTCGAACATCAGCGGAGCCTGCGGCAGATCCCACGCCTGACGCGATTGCGGATGGAGTTCGCCCACGAACCCGATGGCGCGACCATTGAGAACAACGCGCGCGCAGCGGCCAGGGTGCATCGACGGATGATTGCCCGGCTCAAAAGATGCCTGCAGCGGAGCCAGCAGGGCTTCCACGTCGCCCTTCACATCGAAGAAGTCAACGCCTTGCTCGGTACGGCCCCACTGGAGCGAATCGGCAGGACCATAAGCCAGGCCTGCCACCCGCATCGGCTGGTGGAAGCCCTCCACCGTGGTGTCGGTGTTGCGCACGCTCTCGTCACGCAAGAACACGCGACCAAGCTCGAATACGCGCACCCGCTGGGCCTTGCGGTCCAGGTTGAACTTCAAAACTTGTAGCAATGAACCCAGCAAGGACGAGCGCATGACGTTCATCTGGCTTGCAATCGGATTGAGCAGGCGGATGGGCGCGGCGTTACCGGCCAGTTCGCGCTCCCAGCGCTCTTCCACAAAGCTGAAGTTGATGGTTTCCTGGTAGCCGAGGCCAGCCAGCGCATGGCGCACGGCGAACGCGCTGCGCGTGGCTTCTGCCGGCAGCTTGGGCGTGATGGGGGCCAGCGGCGGCGTGGTGGGCAGGCTGTTGTAGCCCACAATCCGCGCGATTTCTTCGATCAGGTCTTCTTCGATGTTGAGGTCGAAGCGATAGGCGGGTGGCGTGACGGTGAGCGTGCCTTCAGCTTGCGCCACTTCCAGGCCCAAGCGCTGCAGTGCATCTGCGCACTGCACCTGGCTCAACGGCATGCCGATGACCTTGGCGGCGCGGGCCACACGCAGCGTGACCGGCCTTGCCGCCGGCATGTTCACAGTCTGGTCGTCGATAGGGCCGCAGGCAGTCTCGGGCGTGCCGCAGATGTGGATGATCAGTTGCGTGATGCGCTCGATGTGTTCCACCGTCAGGCTCGGGTCCACGCCGCGTTCGAAGCGGTGCCCCGCATCGGTCGAGAAGTTGAACCGGCGCGACCTGCCGGCCACAGCCTTGGGCCACCAGAATGCAGCTTCCACATAGATGTGGCGCGTGTCATCGGACACCGCCGTGGCGTCGCCGCCCATGATGCCAGCCAACGATTCCACCGCCTGGTCGTCGGCAATGACGCCGACCTTCTCATCCACTGTGATGGTGTTGCCGTTGAGCAACTTGAGCGTCTCGCCTGGCTTGCCCCAGCGAACGTCCAGGCCACCGTGGATCTTGTCGAGGTCAAAAATGTGCGAGGGGCGACCCAGCTCGAACATCACGTAGTTGGAGATATTCACCAGCGGCGACACACCGCGCTGGCCACAGCGCGCGAGGCGGTCCAGCATCCACTGCGGCGTGGCCGCGCGGGTGTTGACGTTGCGCACGATCCGGCCGGAAAAGCGGCCACACAGATCCGTCGCGCTGACCCGCACGGCGAGCGTGTCCGTCAGCGTGGCTGACAGGGACGGATACTGGGGTTGGACCAGCGGCGCGCCGGTCAGTGCCGACAGCTCGCGCGCAATGCCGAACACGCTCAGGCAATGCGCCAGGTTGGGCGTGAGCTTCAGCGTGAAAAGCGTGTCGTCCAGATCCAGGTGCGCGCGGATGTCTTGCCCCACAGGCGCATCGGCCGAAAGCTCCAGCAGCCCGCCATGGTCTTCGGACAGCTTGAGTTCGCGGGCCGAGCACAACATGCCCTGGCTTTCCACGCCTCGCAGCTTGCCTACCTTGATGAGAAACGGCTTGCCGTCATCGCCCGGCGGCAGCTCGGCCCCCACCAGCGCGCACGGCACCTTGATGCCAACGCGCGCATTGGGCGCGCCGCACACGATATTGAGCAAGGCGCCCTGCCCCACGTCCACCTGGCAAATGCGCAGCCGATCGGCATCGGGGTGCTGCACCGCCTCCTTGATTTCACCGACCACTATCTTGGAGAACGGAGGCGCCACGGGGCGCAGCTCTTCGACTTCGAGACCGGCCATGGTGAGCGTCTCTGCGAGCTCGGCAGTCGTCAGGGGTGGGTTGCAGAACTCGCGCAACCAGGATTCAGGAAATTGCATAGTCAGACATGTATTCGGTGGGTGCCGACACGGCACGGGCGCATCTCGGGCGCGGCTGTCTTACTGGAACTGTGACAGGAAGCGAATGTCGCCGTCAAAGAACAGGCGCAGGTCGTTCACGCCATAGCGCAGCATGGTCAGGCGGTCGGGCCCCATGCCAAACGCAAAGCCGATGTATTTTTCAGGGTCAAGCCCCATGTTTCGCACCACGTTCGGGTGCACCTGGCCGGAACCAGCCACTTCCAGCCAGCGACCAGCCAGCGGGCCTGTCTGGAACTGAATATCGATCTCGGCACTGGGTTCGGTGAACGGAAAGAAACTCGGACGGAACCGCAGGACCAGGTCGTCGCTTTCGAAAAAGGTACGGCAGAAGTCCGTGAAGATGACCTTGAGATCCTTGAAGCTCACGTTCTCGCCGATCCACAGGCCTTCGCACTGGTGGAACATGGGTGAATGCGTGGCGTCGCTGTCCACCCGGTAGGTGCGGCCGGGAGCAATCACACGGATCTCGGGCATGGCCTGCCCGGCATCCAGCGTCGCACGATGCTTTTTGACGTGCTGGACCGCATGGCGGATCTGCATCGGACTGGTGTGCGTGCGCAGCAGGTTGGGAGCGGTGGCAGTGCCGCCCTCGACATAGAAGGTGTCGTGCATCGAACGCGCCGGGTGGTCCTCAGGCGTGTTGAGTGCCGTGAAGTTGAACCAATCGGTCTCGATCTCGGGGCCTTCGGCAACATCAAAACCCATCGAGCCGAAGATACGCTCAATCCGCTCAAGGGTAAGCGACACAGGGTGCAGACCGCCCTGACCACGCTGACGGCCCGGCAGGCTCACGTCCAGCGCCTCAGCTTTCAGCTGGGCCTGCAACTCCGCGTCGGCGAGCGCCTGGCGACGGGCGGTCAATTCAGCTTCGATCGCCTGCTTGGCGACGTTGATGGCTGCCCCGCGCGATTTCTTTTCCTCGACGGAAAGCTGCGCCATACCCTTCATGAGCTCGGTCACGCGGCCTGCTTTACCCAGAAACTGGGCTTTGGCGTTTTCGAGCTCAGCAGGAGTGTTCGCTTGGGCAAACAGTTGCGCAGCGCTTTCAACCAGGGAATCCAACTCGTTCATATCGACTCTTGAAAATAAACAAGGGCTAGTGCCTTTTCAAGCTCTAGCCCTTGCTGTTATTGCGCAAGAAGCTATCAAAAAGATAGCCCCTTATCGTGATCTCAAGCAGCCAGCTTGGCCTTGACTTGGTTCACGATGCTGCCGAAGGCAGCCTTGTCGTGCACGGCGAGATCGGCCAGCATCTTGCGGTCGATCTCGATGGATGCCTTCTTCAGGCCGTTGGCGAACTGGCTGTAGGTCAGGCCCAGTTCACGGGCAGCGGCGTTGATACGGGCGATCCACAACTGGCGGAACACGCGCTTCTTGGTGCGGCGGTCACGGTAGGCATATTGCCCAGCCTTCATTACCGCCTGTTTGGCGATACGGTAGACGTTACCGCGGCGACCACGGAAACCCTTAGCGAGGGCGAGAACTTTCTTGTGACGGGCACGGGCCGTTACACCACGTTTGACGCGAGGCATGTATGTACTCCTTGTTCGTCAGTAAATTAAACGCCCATGCCGGGCAGCATCTGTGAAATCGAGCCCATATTGGTCTCGTGCACAGCGACTGCACCACGCAGGTGGCGCTTGTTCTTGGTGGTCTTCTTGGTCAAGATGTGACGCTTGAAGGCTTGACCGCGCTTGACGGTGCCACCGGGACGAACGCGGAAACGTTTTTTCGCGCTGCTCTTGGTCTTCATTTTGGGCATGTGAATGCTCCTTTTTCATTGTGCTCGTGAGGCGTTTGCAAACCGATCTGCAAACTTGTTGGCCCCGAGCCACTTTTACGAAAGGCTTTCGCCTTTCGGTGTGGCAGCGCTTTCGCACTACCTTTGGCGCCGCCCCCCAAAAGAGAGACAACGCGCAAATCTTTTACAGATCAACCGCCTCGCCCGCTGCAGCGAGCGTCAGGCGGCAGAGCCTTCAGCAGCAGGCTTGGCGGCTGCCGGCTTCTTCTTGCCTGGCGCAATCATCATGATCATCTGGCGACCTTCCAGCTTGGGAAACTGCTCGATGATGATGGTGTCGGCCAGTTCGTCACGGATGCGGTTGAGAAGTGCCAGCCCCAGTTCCTGGTGCGTGATTTCACGGCCACGGAACCGCAGCGTGATCTTGCACTTGTCTCCATCCGCCAGAAAGCGACGGATGTTGCGCATCTTGATGTTGTAGTCGCCATCGTCCGTGCCCGGGCGGAACTTGACTTCTTTGATCTCGATGACCGTTTGCTTGGCCTTGGCTTCGGCCGCACGCTTTTGCTCCTGGTACTTGAACTTGCCATAGTCCATCAGGCGGCACACCGGGGGGTTTGCCGTGGCAGCGATTTCAACCAGATCCACGTCCAGTTCGCCAGCCATGCGCAAGGCTTCCATCAGACTCACGACGCCAAGAGGCTCGTTCTCCGGCCCGGAAAGCCGAACTTCAGGGGCCATGATTTCACGGTTCAGGCGGTGCTTGCGCTCTTCACGGTGGCGACGATCACGAAATTCAGTAGCGATGGCTATCTTCCTTCAATCAAAACACTACAAATCTTGTAGCAACAACCGCACATTGGACGCGCGTCAAAGCAGGTTTCAATAAAAAATCAGGCTTTGTTGGCGATGTCTTGGGCTATCAACTCTGCGAAGGCCTCTACCGACATCACTCCGAGGTCTCGATTACCCCGGGCGCGCACCGCTACGGCTCCAGCGGCCTTCTCCTTGTCGCCTGCGACGAGGATGTAGGGCACCTTTTGCAACGAATGCTCCCGTATTTTATACGTAATCTTCTCGTTACGCAGGTCCAGGGCCACCCTAAGGCGTTGATTGGGCAGCGCTTTTTCCAGCTTTGCAGCGATTTCGCGACAGTAATCGGACTGCGCGTCCGTAATGTTGAGCACCGACACCTGCACAGGGGCGAGCCATGTAGGCAACGCGCCTGCATGCTGCTCAATCAAAATCCCGATGAAGCGCTCCAGACTACCCACGATGGCCCGGTGCAGCATGATGGGCCGGTGGCGGGCACCGTCTTCGCCCACAAACTCCGCATCAAGACGCTCTGGCATGTTGGGGTCGACCTGGATCGTACCGCACTGCCATGGGCGGCCCAGCGCATCCTTGAGCGTGTATTCGATCTTGGGGCCGTAGAACGCGCCCTCGCCAGGCAGGTACTCGAACTCGCAACCCGACGCACGCAGGCCTTCTGCCAACGCGTTCTCAGCGCGGTCCCAGCTTTCTTCGCTGCCGATGCGCTTTTCAGGCCGGGTGGACAGCTTGTAGATGATGTCCTTGAAGCCGAAATCGCGATACACCTTCTGCAGCAATGTGGTAAACGCTACCACTTCCGACTGGATCTGGTCTTCGGTGCAAAAAATATGGCCGTCGTCCTGCGTGAAAGCACGCACGCGCATGATGCCGTGCAGGCCACCAGTCGGCTCGTTGCGGTGGCACTGCCCAAACTCTCCAAAGCGCAGGGGCAGATCACGGTAGCTCTTGATACCCTGCTTGAAGATGATGATGTGCCCTGGGCAGTTCATCGGCTTGAGCGCGTAGTCACGCTTCTCCGATTCGGTCACGAACATGTTCTCGCGGTACTTGTCCCAGTGGCCGGTTTTCTCCCAGAGCCCCTGGTCCAGAATCTGCGGCCCCTTGACCTCCTGGTAGCCGTTGTCGCTGTAGACGCGTCGCATGTACTGCTCGACCTCCTGCCACACCGTCCAGCCCTTGGGATGCCAGAACACCGTGCCAGGTGAGTGCTCGTCGATGTGGAACAGATCCAGCTCGCGGCCGAGTTTGCGGTGGTCGCGCTTCTCGGCTTCTTCGAGCATCGTGAGGTACTGCTGCAGCTCTTCCTTCGATGTCCAGGCAGTGCCATATACACGCTGCAGCATCTCGTTGCGATGGTCGCCGCGCCAGTAGGCGCCCGCCACCTTCATGAGCTTGAAGAACTTGAGCTTGCCGGTGCTGGGCACGTGGGGGCCGCGGCACAGGTCTTCAAAACTGCCTTCGCGGTACAGGCTTACATCTTCATTGCTGGGGATGCTCGCAATGATCTCGGCCTTGTAGTGCTCACCCAGGCCCTTGAAGTACGCCACCGCTTCATCGCGCGGCAACACGCGGCGCACCACGGGCTCGTCCTTGGCCGCCAGTTCGGACATGTGCTTTTCAATGGCGACAAGGTCTTCGGGCGTAAAAGGGCGCTTGTAGGCAAAGTCGTAATAAAAGCCGTTCTCGATCACTGGACCGATGGTGACCTGCGCATCGGGAAACAGCTCTTTGACGGCATAGGCCAGCAAGTGCGCCGTAGAGTGACGAATCACCTCAAGCCCATCTGCATCCTTCGCCGTGATGATGGACAGCGGGCTGTCTGCCGTGATCTGGTAGCTCGTGTCCACCACCTTGTCACCAATTTTGCCGGCCAACGCGGCCTTGGCCAGCCCCGAACCGATGGAAGCTGCCACTTCGGCCACCGTGACGGGGCCTGGGAACTCGCGCCGGGAGCCGTCGGGAAGCGTGATGTGAATCATGGAAGAACTCTTTCTTTTCAATCAGTGCGATGGGTGCGGGCACGCGCCAGGCCCAGGAAACAAAAAAGCGCGGAACAGGTCCGCGCTTTCTGGAGGGTGTGCAGTCTCGTACAGGCGCGAACAGCCAGCCTCAAAGGCCGGTCAACATCTCCGTTGTAGTTCGCGGTGTCATAACCAGATTGCCTTTCTCGCTCTTGTGCAGTGAATTTCCGCGCATTTTACCCCGAGCCCCAAGGAAAAAGCCCGAGACGGATGCCTCGGGCTTTCGACAAGTCTATTTTGCGCAACAACGGGGCTGCACAAGAAGCCTTCAGATCAGTGGAACTGCTCTTCTTCGGTCGAACCCGTCAGGGCCTTCACGGAGGACGAACCGCCCTGGATCACGGTGGTCACGTCGTCGAAGTAGCCTGCGCCCACTTCCTGCTGGTGCGACACGAAGGTGTAGCCCTTTTCGCGCGCTGCGAATTCAGGCTCTTGCACCATGTTCACGTAGTGCTTCATGCCTTCGCCGTTGGCGTAGGCATGAGCGAACTGGAAGGTGTTGAACCAGTTGATGTGGATGCCGGCCAGCGTGATGAACTGGTACTTGTAGCCCAGTGCCGACAGGTCTTCCTGGAACGAAGCGATCTGGCTGTCGTTGAGGTTCTTCTTCCAGTTGAACGATGGCGAGCAGTTGTACGACAGCAGCTTGCCTGGGCATGCAGCGTGCACAGCCTGGGCGAATTCGCGGGCGAAGCCGATGTCTGGCACGCCGGTTTCGCACCACACTAGGTCGGCGTAGGGGGCGTAGGCCACGCCGCGGCTGATGGCTTGCTCCAGGCCGTTCTTGACGCGGTAGAAGCCTTCTTGCGTGCGCTCGCCGGTCAGGAAAGGCTTGTCGTTGGCGTCATGATCGGACGTGATCAGGTTGGCGGCTTCTGCATCGGTACGGGCCAGCACGATGGTGGACACGCCCATCACGTCGGCTGCAAAGCGGGCCGAGATCAGCTTTTCGCAGGCTTCCTGGGTAGGCACCAGCACCTTGCCACCCATGTGGCCGCACTTCTTCACGGCAGCCAGCTGGTCTTCGAAGTGAACGCCTGCCGCGCCCGACTGGATCATGTTCTTCATGAGTTCGAAGGCGTTCAGCACGCCGCCGAAACCGGCTTCTGCGTCAGCGACGATGGGCAGGAAGTAGTCGATGAATTCCTTGTCGCCGGGATTGATGCCGCGGCCCCACTGGATTTCATCAGCACGCTTGAACGTGTTGTTGATGCGGCGGACCATGGTCGGCACCGAGTCGTAGGCGTACAGCGACTGGTCGGGGTACATGGTTTCCGACGTGTTGCCGTCCGCTGCGACTTGCCAGCCCGACAGGTACACGGCTTCCAGGCCCGCCTTGGCCTGCTGCATGGCTTGGCCAGCGGAGATGGCGCCGAAGGCGTTGACGTAGCCCTTCTTGGCGCCGCCGTTGATCTTGTCCCACAGCTTTTCAGCGCCGCGCTTGGCCAGCGTGTGCTCGATAGGCAGGGAGCCACGCAGGCGCACCACGTCGGCTGCGGAGTAGCCGCGCTTCACGCCCTTCCAGCGAGGGTTGGTGGCCCAGTCTTTTTCCAGGGCGGCAATTTGCTGTTCGCGGCTGAGTTGTTCGTTCAGGGATTGGGGCATGAGATCACTCCAAAGGTAGGTTGAAAACGGCGGGCTGCCTTTGCTGCCCTTGGGATCTACTTTAAGTCTTCTATAAGACTTGTGCAAGCTCTTATGTCTTATAGAAGAGATAAATAATTCTTTTATAAATCAATCGCTTGCACACACGATTTCTCAATACGAAAAACAATCTCTCATATCGAGAAAATTTGACGCATTGCAGCAAGCGAGAATTCCGCAATACAAAAACTGTTTTCCGTATCGCAAAAAATCAGTCGCTTACTTCCGCCAGCCAGTCACCACCTGCCATCACTGCGGCCGTCATCACATAGGCAGGATTGATTTCATACAGGAAGCACTCGACATCCACGCCATCCACGGCGACCAGAACGCTCCGCTTGGCGTATTCATCGCTAGGCTGCGGCCCAAGGTCCTCGATGATGTCGAGCACGGCTTCAAGCGCGGGCTCCACCTCGTAGACCTCGCCAACGACCCAACCTCCGGATCCAAGCTTCAGACCTGGATAGGCACCGAGGCAATACAGCGTGCCCTGCACTTTTGACACACCGATGAAACGCGGCGCAGGCTGGAGCCGCGTGATGTCGTTGGAGCCCCCGCGGCGCAGCGTGCCGTAGACAAAAACGCGTCGCGCGTCCGCTGACGCAGTGCATCCATCGGGCATGATTCAGCCACCTTTGATGTTGAAGAAACCGCAGTCTAGTGAACACGCCCTCCCGCCCCCTTGCCTACGCTTGTCTGGCCCTGAGCATGGCGCTCGTGGGCAGCTATGTGGCGCTTTCCAAACCGCTGGCCGCCGTGTTGCCCGTCTTCCTGCTCGCATGGCTGCGCTTTGGCATCGGTGGCCTGGCCATGCTTCACTGGCTGAAGAAGCCTGCGGACGAGCCACCGCTCACACCGCACACCAAGCGCCTGCTTTTCCTCGAATCGTTCCTCGGCAATTTTCTGTTCACCATCTGCATGATCTACGGGGTCAGCATGACCGACGCTGTCTCGGCCGGCGTCACCATGGCGGCCATTCCTGCGGCCGTGGCGCTGATGGGCTGGGCTTTTCTCAAGGAGCGCGTGGCTCCGCGCACCTGGGGCGCAATCCTGTGCGCGGTGGTGGGCATTGCCCTGTTTTCGCTGGCCAAGCCCGACGCAGCAGCGCACGGCACGGCAAGTGATGCCCCACCCGGCGGCGATGACCGCGCATGGATCGGGCAACTGCTACTGATAGGCGCCGTGCTGTGCGAAGCCGCGTATACGGTCATCGGCAAGAAGCTGACCGGAGCCATGGGGCCCAAGCGCATCACGTCGCTCATCAACGTCTGGGGCTTTGCACTGACGACCCCGTTCGGCCTGTACCTGGCGCTGGACTTCAACTTTGCGGCCGTGGGCACAGGCACATGGCTGCTGCTCGTTTTTTATGCCCTGGCGGCCTGCATGTGGACGGTGTGGCTCTGGATGACAGGCCTGAAGGTGGTACCCGCCGCCCAGGGCGGGGTGTTCACGGTGATGCTGCCCGTGAGCGCCGCCACCGTGGGCGTGGTGGCACTGGGCGAGACGCTGACAGGCTTGCAGGTGCTCGCGTTTGCGATCGCGCTGGCCAGCGTGCTGCTGGCAACGCTTCCGTCGCGCGCGGCATGGCGCGCCGGGCGCAAGCCGTAGGGCCACGCTGCATCAGGCGGACAGCGGCCCCTCGCTCACGACAATGCCGTCAGCATCGGCGTACAGCCAATCGCCCGGCTGAATGCGAACCCCCTGGATCTGGACTGCCACGTCGCGCTGACCCTCGTTGCGGCGCTCGGTAGGGAGCGGCATCAGTGCCAGGGCGGCAATGCCCACCTGGGCCGCATTGAGTTCGGCAACATCGCGCACGCAGCCATCCACCACGATTCCGGCCCAGCCGTTGCGCGCAGCGGCCGCGGCCAGGTTGCCACCCACCAGCGCCCGCCGCAGCGAACCGCCACCGTCCACCACCAGCACCCTGCCCTCTCCGGGCGATTCCACCGCCGCCTTGACCTGCGTGTTGTCCTCATGGCACTTGACCGTGCTCACCGGGCCCGCAAATGCAGCCCGACCGCCATAGTGCTTGAAAACAGGGGGCAAGACGTGGAACGAACCGGACGTGTCCCCTTTGTGGACATCACAGAAATCGCAGGTGCTGAAAGCGTGGGAAGCAGAAACCGACATGGCGGAAAGACCTTTCTGAAATCACAACGAACAAGGATTGACACTGCCGCAAAGGGTGGCACCACGGCAAGGCCTGCGCGACGCCGAAACCAGTCGCGTGGACGCTGACCGAGGGTTCAGCGCTCCGAAATGACTAAGAGCACTTCACGGGAGTGCATTGCATTCGGATCGCCAGGCACTGCATTCGTGGCCCTGTGGTGCCACGCCGAAGGCGCGGCACTACAGCTACAAATTGAGGCAAAAAAGCATTTTCTCCCTTGGAAACGCGATTTTTTCCCAGTAGCATCGCCATGCCAGAAGAAAGCACGGTTTTCGCTGGTGACACACTTACCTCCAACAAGGAAAACCCAACATGGCAACTGCAAAAAAGGCTCCGGCAAAAACAGCAACGGCAGCCAAGAAGGCGCCCGCCACCAAGGCCGCCGCCGCCCCCACCAAAAAGCGTACACCCAATGCCGCGTTCATGAAGGCGCTCACGCCCAGCCCCGCATTGGCCGCTGTGGTGGGTTCGCAGCCGCTGCCCCGCACGGAGATCATCAGCAAGCTGTGGGTGTACATCAAGGCCCACAATCTGCAGGATGCTGCCAACAAGCGCAACATCAATGCCGACGCCAAGCTCAAGGAACTGTTCGGCAAGCCACAGGTGTCGATGTTTGAGCTGGCTGGCCTGATTGGCAAGCACGTCAAGTAATCCCGCTGCCCCCCAAAAAAGCCGGCACTGCCGGCTTTTTTTCGTCTGTACTGTGCGCAAATGTGGCGCAATAACGTCAATGCAAATGCGAATGACCCGCATTCGTTGTAACATTCTGGAGCTCGACCCCGCACAGCCAACTTGATCTAGCCACTGCCAGTCGCCCTTTCGCGGCGCGCCCTGCGCCGATTTGCACATTTCCACCGAAGGAGGCCATCTTGGCTCAATCACGCGCTGCGCGCCGCCGTTCCCTGTCGCGACCCGACGCATCACCTACCACCGGGCAAGCCACCACCGCGGCACGCGTATCGCCTGCAGACCTCTCGCTGCTCCCCCTGGGCGCACTGATGCTCGCAGCATCCGTGGGTGCCATGGCACAAGGCACAACGCCCGACGCCACCCTGTCGACCGTGACCGTGAAGGAATCGGCCGAAGTGCAGGGCAAGGACACCCTGCTCATCAGGAAGACCACCGTGGGCAAGGGCAAGCAGGACATCAAGGACATCCCGCAGTCGGTGACCGTGTTTACCGAAAAGCTGATGAACGACCGCAACCAGGATGACTTCCGTGAAGTGCTCCGCACGACCGCTGGCGTGACCTTCCTGGCTGGCGAAACCGGTGAGGAGGACGTGCGCCTGCGCGGCTTCTCGCTGGGCCAGGCCGGAGACATCTATATCGACGGCATGAAGGATGCCCCACTGATCGAGCGCGATACCTTCAACCAGGACCGGGTGGAAGTCCTCAAGGGCTCGGCATCGATGCTGTTTGGCAAGGGCTCGACCGGCGGCGTGGTCAACCAGGTCAACAAGTACCCGCTGCTCATCGACCAGCACGAAGCCGGCTACACCTTTGGCACCGGCAACTACCACCGCGCCACCGGTGACTTCAATTTTCTGACCGGTGAAAACCAGGCCTTCCGCCTGAACGCGATGGTGCAGGAAGCCGACAACCACGGCGCCAGGCAGGACAAGCGAGGCATCGCCCCGACCTACGCGTGGGGCATCGGCACGCGCGACGAATTCTCGATCGGGCTGTACTACCTGGAAGCCAAGGGCCGGCCCATCTACAACCACCCTTGGCGTCTCTCGCCCGACGGCAAGATCAACACGCCGCTGCCAGCGCGCAACTTCTACGGCCTGGAGAGCGACTACAACAACACCTCATCACAGTACGCGACGCTCGGGCACATCCACCGCTTTGGCGATGGCGGCGAACTGACCACGCGCCTGCGCTACGGCACCTACAAGCGCGACATGCTGGCCAGCACCATCGGTTTTCAGAACAGCGCCATCACGCTCGACCAGATCAACGACAGCACTGTGCTGACGCGCGGCTCCAAGGGCCGCATTGGTGAAAGCGACGTGCTGCAGGTGCAAAGCGACTATTCCAACACCTTCCACTGGGGCGGACGAAAGCACGCCATCCTGAGCGGTGTGGATTACTACGACGACGACGCCAAGCGCAACCAGAACTACGCCAACACCGCCACACGCCCCACCACTACGGTGGGCACGCCGGACAACGGAGCATCGGTGGTGGACGCACGGGCACCGGTGCAATGGAACACGTTCAAGTCGCGCAACCTGGGCCTGTACTTGCAGGACACCATATCGGTCACCGACACCGTCAAGGTCGTCGCGGGGCTGCGCTATGACAACTTCAAGGCCTCCTACCGCAATGCCGCAGGCAACCTGAGCAACGAACGCTCGGACAGCCTCTTCAGCCCGCGCCTGGGCGTCATCTGGCAACCGAACGACATCTCGTCGTACTACGCGTCGTACGGCACCTCGTACAACACGTCCGGCGACACGTACCAGTTTGCGAACCCGGGAACAACGACCGCCCGCGCAGCCAATACGCCGCCCGAGAAGAGCCGCAACATCGAAATTGGCAGCAAGTTCGAACTGTTCGAGCGCCGCGCGCTGCTGGGCGTCGCCATGTTCTACAGCGAGAAATACAACGAGCGCAACACCGACCCCGACACTGCCGCCGCGCAGGAGCTGCTGTCTGGCAAGCGTCACGCCACCGGCATGGAGTTCAACCTGGCCGGCCGCCTGATGCCGAAGTGGGAAGTGTTCTTCAACCATACCTGGATCCCGAGCGCGAAGATCGACCGCAGCAACGTGGCGCGCAACGCCACGGGCACCGGCGCACAGCTGCAGGGCGACCGCCCGGGCCTTACGCCCAAGCACAGTGGCAGCATCTGGAGCACCTACGCCATCACGTCCAAGCTGCGCGCCGGTGCCGGCCTCACGTACCGCGGCAAGCAGGCCCCCGAAGGCCAGCGCACGTACTACGCCAGCGGCTTTGCCACGGTGGACGCCATGGTTGAGTACGCGTTTGACGACAAGACCACGCTCAAGCTCAACGTGAGCAACCTGACCGACCGCGTCTATGCCGACGCGCTGTACCGTGGGTTCTACACCCCTGGCGCGGCACGCACGGTGCAGATGACACTCAAGACGCGCTTCTGAGCAAGCGCGCTGCCGAGTCCACTGATCGCAACGCCGACCACCCGGAGCCCCGCCAATGTTCCTGCACATACCCGACGTACTCACGCCCCAGGAGGTGGCGGAAGTTCGCGAGGCGCTGGGGCCGGACGCTCCGTGGGTGGACGGCGCGCGCAGCGCTGGCGGCCAGGCGGTGCACCACAAGAACAACCTGCAGCTGTCGCAGGCCAGCGCTCAGTCGGCCCGGCTGCAGGCGCTGGTGCGTGCGGCGCTGCAGCGCAATGCGCTGTTCTTTTCAAGTGCCCTGCCACGCCGCACCTTCAACCCGCTGTTCAACAAGTATGGCGACGGCGCCAACCACTACGGTGACCATGTCGACAGCGCCGTGATGCACTCGCGTGCCGACAACTGCTGGGTGCGCAGCGACCTGTCGTGCACCCTCTTTCTGACCCCGCCCGAAGACTATGACGGCGGCGAACTGCTGATCGCCGAGGGCATGGGCGACAAGCGCATCAAGCTGCCCGCTGGCGACATGGTGCTGTACCCCAGCAGCACCGTGCACCAGGTGACCCCCGTGACGCGAGGGCACCGCATCAGCTGCTTCTTCTGGGTCGAAAGCATGGTGCGCGGGCTCGAGCAACGCAAACTGCTGTTCGACATGGACATCGCGTTGCTCCGGTTGCGCCAGCGCGTTGGCGAAACCGACCCCTCGGTGATTGCGCTTTCCGGCACTTATCACAACCTCCTTCGCATGTGGGCCGACGTCTGAGGGCCGCGCCGCAAGCGATCGCCACGCACTACTTTTTTGATAGCAACAGGTGCATATAAAACATGCACCTCGGGCTGTTTTCAGCATGAAAAGCACTCCAGCACTGCAAAAAGTCCCTCCCGGCGTCGCCACGCTGGCCGACCACGAGCGGCATGCCCTGCAGGCGCTGGACGACAACGCTGCAGCCTATTTCAGCGGGGGTGCCGCAGACGAGATCACGCTGCGCAGCAACCGCACCGCCTGGGAGAGGCTGGAGCTGTGGCCGCGCGTACTGCGGCCCCTGGCAGGCGGTCACACCCGCGTGCAGCTGCTGGGCCATGAACTGGCGCACCCCATCATGCTGGCGCCCGTGGCGTACCAGCGCATGGCGCACCCCGACGGAGAACGCGCCACCGCTTACGCAGCCGCGGCCCTGGGCGCCGGCATGGTACTCAGCACGCAGGCGAGCGAATCGCTGGAGGACGTTGCCGCGATCATGCTGCCCGACCCGGGCCGGGGCCCGCTGTGGTTTCAGCTCTACCTGCAGCACGATCGGGGCTTCACCCAGGCGCTCGTCCAGCGTGCCGAGGCTGCCGGTTACGAAGCGCTGGTGCTCACGGTGGACGCCCCCACGAGCGGCATCCGTGACCGCGAGCAGCACGCCGCCTTCCGGCTGCCCGCAGGTGTGCACGCCGTGAACCTGCGCGGGCTCGGGCCGCCGCCACCACGCCCGCTTGCGCCCGGCCAGAGCGCCTTGTTCGGCGACCTGCTTCACCATGCCGCCACCTGGGCCGACGTGGAATGGCTGCAGTCCATCACCCGGCTGCCGGTGCTGCTCAAGGGGGTGCTGCATCCCGCCGACGCGCGCCAGGCGGCAGCACTCAACGTCGCTGGCCTGGTGGTCTCCAACCATGGCGGGCGCACGCTCGATACCGCACCGCCCACCGCGGCCGCCCTGCCCCGCATCGCACAAGCGGTGCAGGGCGGCATGCCGCTGCTGGTGGATGGCGGCATCCGCCGCGGCACCGACGTGCTCAAGGCCGTGGCGCTGGGCGCCACGGCAGTGATGGTGGGACGCCCTTACGTCCACGGGCTGGCCAACGCGGGCGCCGCTGGCGTGGCGCATGTCATCCGGGTGCTGCGCGATGAGCTGGAGGTGGCCATGGCGCTGACTGGTTGCGCCACGCTGGCTGATGCCACGCCGGACATCCTGACAGCGGCAGACAGCCGCTGACCACGGCGCTACCAGCCAGGCAGGCCGCCCGCGCTGCTGCAGTCTGTTCGCCAATGGCTGCAGCCTGCACGCATCCATGGTCAGCCGCCAGGCGACTCACCGCCATCCCGGCGCTTCGGCCGGTCCATACAAGCCTGTATCAGGCTCAGCGCTGCCGGGCCACTGCCTGGGCCGGCAGCCCGTCGAGCAGTGGCGCGTTGGCGCTGCTGGCAAGGGTCAGGGCTGGGCTGTCGCTGGCCACCAGCCCGCTCCATTGCTGGTTGGAGCCCCCTGTGCAGGGGTAGGTGATCAGTACGCCGACGTTGTTCGTCAACGACCCACCGCTCAGGTCGAGGCAGCGCCCTCCCCTGGCAATGCGCCGGGCCACACTGGTGTCCCACACCTGGTTGTCGGCGCGTGTATCGCAGGGCGTAAGCCGCACCGCATTGGTTCCGCCCTGGTCTGTCAGGCACAGCGACAGGTCCGCACGGCTGCGAATGCTGCCTCGCCCGTCCAGAATCCACTGCTCGCCTGCCCCGCCGGAGCACAGCGATTTCGCCGCCACCTGCACCTCGTTGCCGGCCTTCTGCACGCAGTTGCCGTTGGGCATGGTCATGGGCTGTGCGACAGGCACGAGTGGCTGCTGCTGAAGGCCCAGCGTGGCCAGAAACTCCAGGAAAGCCGTCTGCGCGGCGGGGGTACCTGCCTTCAGCGCGGGCCCGTAGGCATTCATCCAGCGGTTCAGCCGCATGGCCTGCTGCTGTTGCTCCAGATACCGCTGCAGTTGCGCGCGGGCAGGCGCCGACAGCTCCTGGGCATGCTCGGAATGGCTGTCGAGCAACACCTGGGAGGCCGCACTCAAGGACAGCACTTTTTTACCGGCCAAGCCCAGCAGCGCCGACTCCAGCGACGGCAACTCGCTGCGCCGCAACGCCGTGTACCCCGCTTCCTTGCCTACCACCACGGGTGGATCCATTGCTGGCTGACTGGTGGGAATATCGACCGTGTACAGATCCTCGGCCGCCAAGCCAGGCGTCTGGCAGGACAGCGTGGCGCGGGTAGGCTGCTCGCTTTGCGCCAGGTTCACGTGCAGCTTGTTCACCAGGTCGGCCTGCATGCGCCGCCCTGCCAGTGCAATGCGCTGCGAAGCCCGGGCCGCAAAGTCCACACGCAGCCAGCACTGGCGCGGCTCGGTCGTGTCCACGGCCTTGTCGGGCAGCGCGTACACATTGCCCCAGTTGGAACGCAGCGGTGCATAGACAAGCGCCTTGCCGGTGACAGGGTCGTACCCGCCCAGCAAGGTCACCACAGGCACGCCGTGCAAACGGGGCGCCAGAAACCTGCCGTTGGCGCTGTTGAACCACACGGCGCTCTGGCTGGGCACCGGAGGGGCAAACTCGGCCATGGTGCGCGTCGCCGGGTTCCACTTGCGGTAGCCGGTGGCTGACGTGGCCGAGGGCACCGGTTTGTCCAGGCTGGGCTGGATCGCCCGACGTGTGCTGTAGCCGGTGTAGTGCGTGTAGCGCGACAGCGCACTGGTGAAGTCGCCCCCGGCCATGGCGTCTGGCGCAAAGCGGTAGGTGTTGTCCAGCACCGGCACCCCGCCCAGTCCCCCGGTGGCGGCGCGGTTCCACAGCACGTTGCCGCGCACGCGCTTGCGGTGCCCCATGTAGCCCCATCCGCTGTCGTGGTGGTGCGCCGCCCAAAAGTAGTTGTCGCCCGCCTGCCCCGGATAGTGACCCAGGCCGAAGTGGTGGCCGATTTCGTGGCTGAACTCGTTGCCCTGGCTGCTGATGAGCGTGAGGATGCTGTTGCCACCGCTCAGCCCGTGCGTGACCACGCCGTTGGTGTACAGGCCGCGCGCATGGTGCACCACCACGCTCTGGAACACCTGTGGCTGCTGCTGCGACTGCATGCCCGAGCTGGTGACGCCATAGTTCGCCAGATTGATGCCGACGCTGAAGGTCGATTTGGCGGTGTTCTCGCGCATGTCGCCGCTGTAGACATCGCCGCTGGTGGCACTGGCGCTGTCATAGATGGCGCCCGAGGCCACCATGACCCTGGGCAAGGTGACGTCTTCGTAGTAGGCGGCCGTGAGGCGCGCGGCCGGAATGGTCTGGAAGTAGTCGGTGGCGGCCGACGCGGGCTGGCTCAGGAACCACTGGTTGGCATCGTTGCGCTCTGGCGCCGTGAGCATGCCCAGGCGCACGCTGTGCACGACAAGCTCGGCTGCCGATGCGAATTCGATGCCCGCGGCGCCCAGTGTGCCCGACCGGCTCCGGTTGTCGCTCACGCGCAATTCAAGCCCGGGCTGCACCCAGTCCCAAGGCAGTACCACCGACCAGGCCCGGCGCGAGTACACATAGTCGGGCCGGCCATCGCTGGCGGCATAGTCCGACCGGTAGATCTCGTTGGGATGCCGCATGGGCAGCGTGCCCTTGCTCAGGCCGTTGACCGACACCCGTACCTGAAGGCTGTCGATCTCGCCCAGCGAAGGGTCGGGCGTGACCAGCAACAACGCCTCGCGCTCCATCGTGAGCATGGGCATCTCACGGGTGGCGTTGCCCGAGGGGTCCACGGTATGGCTCTGTGCAAACTGCACCATGGCCGGCAATGAACCGCCCAGGTCGTTGCGTACCGTACGTGCCTGCCCTGCCTTGTCGCGGTCGTAGAAGCCCAGCGCATCGAGGGGCAGGTACTTGGCGCCCACTGGCTCGGCATAGGCACTGGGGCCGGGTGGCGGAGCCGGCACGGGCGCAGGGGCCGGAGCCGGACCGGGGGCTGGTGAAGGTGACGGCGCGGGCGCGGGGCCAGGCCCCGGTGCAGGAGCGGGCGGAGGCACCAACGGGGGTAGACCGCCAGGAAGCGGCGCAGGCGCCGAGGGTATTGACCCTGGCGGTGGCGCCAGCGGCGGCACTGCGGGCGGCAGCCCGGTCGCTCCGGGATTCGTTCCGTTTTCTCCAGGGTTTCCCCCGCAACCTGCCAGCGCAGCTGCCCCCATGAGCAGCGCGAGCAGTGCCCCCCGTTTGTCGTTCTTCATTGTTTCTACCGCGTGGTAACCAGGCCGCGAATTCTAGGTACGACCCAGTACCAGCCATCGGGACTCACGGTTCCGTTTCAAAGTTTTACAAGCCTGTGCAGGCCAACTGACCCTGATACGGGACAGGTCAATGATCACAATTGCAAATACAACCAATTCGCATTTATACTTTCACCCATCGACCTACCGCATTGCCAGCCCTGCTGCCCCATCAAAATGATCGTCTGTGTCTGCCGCCGGATATCCGACCGTGAAATCGCCCGCCATGCGCGAGCTGGCATGAGCTTTGACGAGATCCAGTTTGAGCTGGGCGTCGCCACCCAGTGCGGGTGCTGCGAAAGCTGCGCGCGGGACGTCGTGGCACAGTGCCATCCCTTGCGCCCCGTGGCTGCCTTGCACAACGAAACAGCGGCACAGGCCATCGCGGGCCCCTGCTCCGCTGTGTAATGCCAGGCTCGGATCTGGTTTGGACACTGGCTGGCAGTCTGGTCATGGTCGCCGTATCCGCCTGGTGGATTTTTCGCAACTGACTCCCCATTTGAGGTCCTATTGGCCGCTAGCGCTTTTTCCATCAGCGCGCAGTGCTATCTTTTTTATGTCGAACCCAGATCGTTTTGCCACGCCCGGTGGCGTCAACCGCAATGCCGTCATCATCGGCTCGGTGGTAGCGCTGCATGTGGCTGCCCTGTGGGCGCTGCAGTCGGGGCTGTTGCGGCGCGCGGTCGAAGTGGTGGTGCCTGCTGAACTGATCAGCGAATTCATCGCCCCGCCAGCCCCCAAGGTGGCGCCCCCTGCACCGCCAGCGCCGCCTGTCCCTCCCCCTCCGGCCCCGCGGCCCAAGGCAGCGCCGCCGCCGCCCCTGGCACCGCTGGCCATTTCCGACCCCACGCCAGCGCCCAATGCCCCTGCGGGCGTCACGCGCCCGCAGCCAACTGCGCCCCAGGCAGAGGCCCCCGTCGCTGCGGCACCGCCTGCTCCCGCAGCGCCCCCGGCGCCGCCAGCCCCTCCAGCGCCGCCGCGCATCGAGATGCCGTCCAGCGACGCTGCCTACCTGAACAACCCCAAGCCGCCTTACCCCGCCATCAGCAAACGCATGGGCGAGCAGGGCAAGGTGGTGCTGCGGGTTCTCATCGGCGCCGACGGCCTGCCGCAAAAGGTCGAAATCAGCCAGTCGAGCGGCTTCGACCGCCTGGACCGCCAGGCGCAGGAGGCCGTGATGCGCTGGCGTTTTGTGCCGGGCAAGCGCAACGGCATCCCCGAAGCGATGTGGAACCTGGTTCCCGTCAACTTCGTCCTCGAATAAACCCCATCACCGCACAGGGAGCTCTCTCATGGAATCGCAATTCGGCATCGCCAACGTCTGGATACAGGGCGACTTTGTCACACGCGCCGTCGCCGTCATCCTGCTGGCCATGTCGCTGGCATCGTGGATCGTCATCATCATCAAGGCGCTGGACATCATCAAGTTCAAGAAGCACACGCGCAGCGCCCAGGATTTCTGGCACAGCGAAGATTTTGCCGCCGGCCTGTCCAAGCTCGGCAACGACCCGTCCAACCCCTTTCGCCACCTGGCATTGGAAGGCCGCGAGGCCACAGCCCATCACCGCAACACCAAGGCGCACCTGCACGACGCGCTGGACGTGAGCGACTGGGTCACGCGCTGCCTGCGCAACTGCATCGACGAGTTCACCGCCCGCCTGCAGTCGGGCCTCGCCATCCTGGCATCGGTGGGGTCAACCGCGCCGTTCATCGGGCTCTTTGGCACGGTGTGGGGCATCTACCATGCACTGCTGGCCATTGGCACATCCGGCCAGTCCACCATTGACAAGGTGGCCGGCCCCATTGGCGAGGCGCTGATCATGACGGCGCTGGGCCTGGCGGTGGCCATCCCGGCCGTGCTGGGCTACAACGCGCTGGTGCGCGGCAACAAGTCCATCCTGGGCGGGCTCAACAGCTTTGCCCACGACCTGCACGCCTACTTTGTGACCGGCGCCCGGGTCAACGCAGGCGGCGAGCAGGCCAGCAAGGTGCTGCCCCTCAAGAAAGGCAGCTGAGCCATGGCTTTCGGAACCCAGGACGATGCAGACGAGGTGATGAACGAGATCAACATGACGCCGCTGGTGGACGTCATGCTGGTGCTGCTCATCATCTTCATCATCACGGTGCCGGTGATGAAGCACTCGGTCAACGTGGACCTCCCGCGCGCCACCAACCAGCCCGAGGACATCAAACCCGAAACGGTGCGGCTGTCCGTGGCAGCCGACGGCAAGTATTTCTGGAACGAATCGCAGGTCAGCGATGAGGAACTGCTGTCTCGCCTGCAGGCCGAAGCCGCCAGGCAGCCCCAGCCCGACCTGCACATTCGCGGCGACAAGGACGTGCGGTACGAGCGCGTGGCCCAGGCCATGGCAGCGGCGCAACGCGCAGGTGTGCGCAAGATCGGATTCGTGACTGAGCCGCAGCGCTGAACTTCTAGGAGCCTGTCGGACTTGGAGCGTCGAAAGCGAAAATCGGTTGCAGCCCCATAGCCGAGCTATGGGGCAAAAAGGCGGTTAAAAATGGACCGCTGCGGTCGATTTGCAGCCGACGATTTCCAAGTCCGACAGGCTCCTATGGCATGCGGGACGCAAGCGAGGCAGGCTTTTCGCGCAACGATTCGTCCACCCGGCGGCCCGTTCCGCCCCGCTCCACCGCGCCGATGCACTGAGAGCAGCGGGCCCCCCCCCGGCTGCCGGGGCGTTGAGACACCCCGCCCTTCCCGATTCACCGACTGAAACGCAAATCCCGGTTGACTTGTAATTGCGAATAGTTATCATTAGCGATATTGCAGAAACAAACCACCCGCCACAGGAAGACTTCATGCAAGCCACCTTGACCGCCGCCTCGATCATGCTCCGCACACCTGCCGATGACCGGCATGCAGCCGCCCGCACCCATGCGCTCAATCCCGGCGAACCCGCGGCCGCCGTGGACAGTAGTGCCCTGCTGCAAGGCCAGAAGGCCGTGTCGATCAGCCACAACGGTTCGGTATACCGTCTGCAGGCCACCAAGCTCGGAAAACTCATCCTGACCAAGTGACGGATGGTGCGGGCCCGGCCACCGGCCTCTCGCACACACCGGCTCACTCCTCATCTGCACCAGGTTTCATCGTGGGGCGACTCCGGGGCTGATCCCAGTCCCCAAGGGTCGTTTTTGCCAGCCAACGGGGCAACCCGCGTAGCCAGGCTTTTTTTCAGACTCCCCCGCGATGCCACCGCGCGCAGAACGTAAAAAACCGGCACTGGGCCGGTTTTTTCATACGGTTTGAAGCCAAACTGGCCTCAAGCCCTTTCATTTACATGCCCTAATGCTATTTATTTGATAGCAATTGGGCAATACACGGGACAGCATTACAGCCCTGAAGGCCACAGACTGCCACAGCACGCCGCTTACAGGCCGATGGCGGCGATGCCCGCGCGGGCAACCTGTGCGTCCTCAGTGGACTTCACACCGCTGACTCCGACGGCACCCAGGCACTGGCCATCCTTCATGATCGGTACGCCGCCTTCGAGCAGGCCGTCGATGGCAGGCGCGCTCAGGAACGAGGTACGGCCGCCGTTGATCACGTCTTCATACACCTTGCTCTCGCGGCGACCCAGCGCAGCGGTACGCGCCTTCGACGGGGCAATGTGGGCCGACACGGCAGCGGCGCCATCCAGCCGCTGCAGCCACAGCAGATGGCCGCCATCGTCCACGATGGCGATGGTCACGGCCCACTGGTGCTTCAGGGCTTCGGCTTCGGCAGCAGCAGCGATGGCCTTGACGTCGGCGAGTTCGAGTTCGGGTTTGGTTTTCATGGAGCAATATGTGCTGGGTAAAGGGGCGCCCCCGCCTGCACAGGGCGGCAACGAGGAAGCCCGAGCATATCGGGAAGTCACGGACTCCTCACCCTCACCCAGGGTGAAAGAACCCTTACCAAAAGTAGGTAACCGGGCGTGGATTTAGGGGTGTCAAAATGCCGCGCGCCGTAAAATTGATGCTGTCTGCGACGTGCAGGCCAACTAGGAGAGACGCAAGATGATGAACGAACAAGTCACCACCCTGGGCCACTCTGCGGGTTATGGCATCTCGCAGGAAGAGCGCCACAAGGTGCTTCGCAATACTTACTGGCTGCTCGCCCTGAGCATGCTTCCCACCGTACTGGGCGCCTGGCTCGGCGTAGCCACCGGCATCACGCGCTCGCTGAGCGGCGGCCTGGGGCTGATCGTGTTCCTGGGCGGCGCATTTGCCTTCATGTACGCCATCGAAAAGACCAAGCACTCGGCAGCCGGCGTACCCGTGCTGCTGGCATTCACCTTCTTCATGGGGTTGATGCTCTCGCGCATGATCGCCATGGTGCTGGGCTTCAAGAATGGTTCCGAGCTGATCATGACAGCCTTTGCAGGCACCGCGGGCGTGTTTTTCGTGATGGCGAGCCTCGCCAGCGTGATCAAGCGTGACCTGTCGGGCATGGGCAAGTGGCTGACCGTGGGCGCGCTGGTGCTGATGGTGGGCGCAGTGGTCAACGTGTTTGTGGGTTCCACCGCGGGCATGATGGCCATCTCGGTGGCTGCGATCGGCATCTTCAGCGCCTTCATGCTGTATGACCTCAAGCGCATCCTGGACGGCGGCGAAACGAACTACATCAGCGCCACACTGGCTCTGTATCTGAGCGTTTTCAATGTCTTCCAGAGCCTGCTGGCCCTGCTGGGCATCATGGGCGGCGAACGCGAGTGACGCGCGGGCATCGGTGTGATGCCCTCCCCCTGCAAAAAAGGCTCCCCCGGGAGCCTTTTTTCTTGCCTGGCGAAAGGTCAACACTCAATACCGCGGCCGACCTGCCGATAATGAAAGCACATGTATCGCAAACCTGCCCTCCCCGTGGTCCGCCTGCTGGCAGCTGCAGCAGCCGTGCTGCTGCTGTCTGGCTGCGACAAGATCCCGGGCCTGGGGCCCGACCCGCGGATCGCCCAGCGCGAAGAAGAGGCCAAAGCCATTGGCGGCGCCTGCCGGCACGCACTGCGCGGGCTGGAAGATTGCTACACGCTGAACCCGAAGTCGGGCAAGGCTGCCATCTTTGCCGGCTGGAAAGAGATGGACTCCTACATGCGCGAGAACAAGCTCGAAGGCACCCCTTCAGTGCTGGGCAAAGCCGAGAAGCCGGCCCGCGAAAAACCGCCGCGCACTGAAGACATCGAAACCGAACCCCGAGACTCTGACTCAGGCCGCAGCCGCAGCTAGGAGCCACCCAGCCCCGTCTGCACTGCGGGCCCGGCCGGTGCGCGTGCCGCCCATTCCTGTATGGGCGCTGCGTTCATGCCGGCTCAACGCGGTCAAACACCGCCATGCTCTCCACATGCGCCGTGTGCGGGAACATGTTCACCATGCCTGCCGCCGTGCACTGGTAGCCACCCAGATGCACCAGCAAGCCTGCATCGCGCGCCAGCGTGGCGGGGTTGCAGCTGACGTAGACGATCCGTTTGGGCGGCGACCAGCCCTCGGCGCCTGCAGGCAATGGCTCGGCGCCCTCGGCACCAATGCGGGATTGCTCCAGGTCGGCCAGTGCCTTGGCCAGGGCAAAGGCGCCCTCGCGTGGCGGGTCTACCAGCCACTTGTCGGCAGACCCATCCGCCACCAGCATCGCGGGCGTCATCTCGAACAGGTTGCGCGCTACAAATTCCGTAGCTGCCAGGGCTTTGTGATCGGGCGCTACCGCCCTGTTCAGTTCATAGTTTTCACGCGAGCGGGCCACCAGCGCCTCGCTGCCCTCGATGCCCAGCACTTCACGCGCCTGCGTGGCCAGCGGCAAGGTGAAGTTGCCCAAGCCGCAGAACCAGTCGATCACGCGTTCGTGCGGCTGCACATCCAGCAGGCGCAGCGCGCGCGACACCAGCACGCGGTTGATGTGCGGGTTGACCTGGGTGAAATCGGTGGGCTTGAACGGCATGGTGATGCCGAAGTCGGGCAATCCGTACGAAAGCTGCTCGCCGCCTTCGTCCAGCAGGTGTACCGTCTCGGGGCCCTTGGGCTGCAGCCACCACTGCACGCGGTGCTCGGCCGCAAACGCGCGCAGCCGGGCCAGGTCGCCAGCGCTCAGGGGTTCCAGATGGCGCAGCACCATGGCCGTCACGCTGTCGCCGCAGGCCAGTTCGATCTGCGGGCAGGTATCGCGTGCATCCATGTTGGCGATCAGGCCACGCAGCGGCATCAGCATGGCATCGACGTGCGGGGGCAGGATCTTGCAGGTCTGCATGTCTGCGATGTAGCGGCTCTTGCGCTCGTGAAAACCCACCAGCACCTGACCCTTCTTGATCACGTGGCGCACGGCCAGCCGGGCGCGGTAGCGGTAGCCCCAGGCAGGGCCCTCAATGGGCCGCAGCACCATCTGGGGGCGCACCTTGCCCAGGTGCCAGAGGTTGTCTTCCAGCACCCGCTGCTTGACGGCCACCTGCCCGCCCACGTGCAGATGCTGCATCTTGCAGCCGCCGCAGGCACCGGCGTGCAGGCCGAAATGGGGGCACCCGGGGCGCACTCGCTGCGAGGATTCGCGGTGGATGGCCGTGAGGCTGGCCTGTTCCCAGTTGTTTTTCTTGCGGTGGGTGTTGGCAGTGACCTGCTCAAACGGCAGGGCACCATCGATGAAAACGACCTTGCCATCAGGCCGGCGGGCCACGCCCTGCGCCTCCAGGTCCATCGACTGCACCTGCAGCCAGCCCGGGGGAAGGTCGTCCGCGCCCTGGACGGCGGGTTCAAACGAGGGGGATAGTTCTTTCGGTTCGCTCATCCCCCGATTGTCTCAGGCTGCAGGGCACACCCGGCAACGGCAGGATGGCAGACGGCATCCGCGCCAAGCGCCTTCGCAGGCCTGCTCAACTGCGGTCGGCCCGGGCGGCGCGGGGCATCGGGACTGCCGTGGGGGCACTTTGCGATGCCATCAGCGGCAGCTTGTTGATCGTGATCTCGCATCCGGTGGTGTCGGAAGAAAACACCATGGTGGCACCGGGCGCAACCAATGGCAGGGTTTCATGGATCTGGCGAGACATGTCCACTGGCGGCTCGGCCGCACGGTAGACGATGTCCTGGTTGGGGCCGTACACCACATAGCAGGCTGCCGCAGCGTTCTGGGCGAACAGGGCTGCAACCAGGGCGGCGGCGGGGGGCAGTGCTTTCATGGGGTTTCTCCTTGCGGGTGGAGGGGTGCGTTTCGGCGGATTATGCGGGCATTGGCTTGCGGCCCCAAGGCAGAGCGAAAGCGCCCCTGTTTCCATCCCGCCGCTACCGCAAGTGCAGGTGGTTGGTGTGCTTGACCTCTTCCATCACCGCGTAGGTACGCGTTTCACGAACGCCGGGCAGTTGCCACAGCACGTTGCCGGCAAACACGCGGTAGGCATTCATGTCGGCCGAGCGGGTCTTGAGCAGGTAGTCAAACCCGCCCGCCACCATGTGGCATTCCATGATCTCGGGGTGTACCTGCACGGCAGCCTTGAACTGGTCGAACACATTCGGGGTCGTGCGGTCGAGCAGCACCTCGACAAACACCAGCATCCCCGCGCCCAGCTTCAAAGGGTTCAGCCGTGCCTCGTAGCCGAGGATGAAACCGTCACGCGTGAGGCGCTGCACCCGCGCCAGCACCGCCGTGGGCGACAGTGCCACGGCCTCGGCCAGCTTGAGGTTCGCAATGCGCCCATCCTCCTGCAGGATTGACAGAATCCTGCGGTCAATCCGGTCCAGATCAGGGTCAGTTTGGATCATCACTAGCTTTTTGTTCCGTTCAGGCTCTTATTTTCGAACATTTATTCAGTGGATGCTCATACATCATTGCATTCATGCCACCTCGAGCATCGGGTGGCTGACACCACGAAAGACAGCCATGACGACAGCCACCGCCGTGACCGCAACCACCGACGCCGCAACAAGCCCCTTCGCGCAGTTTGCTCCGCGCACGCCGCTTGCCAGCCCCTTGCGCGCAGCCATCACGGCCGCGTACCGCCGCCCCGAGCCCGAGACACTGGCGCCCCTGCTGGCCGATGCCCGCCTGCCGCAGGACCAGGCCGCAGCGGCTGGCCAACTGGCGCTGCGCATTGCCAGGGCGCTGCGCGAGCGCAAGGCGAGCGCCGGCCGTGCGGGCATCGTGCAGGGCTTGCTGCAGGAGTTTTCGCTGTCGTCGCAGGAAGGCGTGGCGCTGATGTGCCTGGCCGAAGCCCTGCTGCGCATCCCCGACAAGGCCACGCGCGATGCACTGATCCGCGACAAGATCAGCCACGGCCAGTGGGATGCCCACCTGGGCAAGAGCCCGTCGCTGTTCGTCAACGCCGCCACCTGGGGCCTGCTCATCACCGGCAAGCTGGTGGCCACGCACAGCGAAGGCAGCCTGGGCAATTCACTCAGTCGCCTGATCGGCAAGGGCGGCGAGCCCCTGATCCGCAAGGGCGTGGACATGGCCATGCGCATGATGGGCGAGCAGTTCGTGACCGGCGAAACGATTGACGAAGCCCTGCGCAACGCCCGCACGATGGAGGCCGAGGGCTTTCGCTATTCGTACGACATGCTGGGCGAGGCAGCGCTGACCAGCGAAGACGCCCAGCGCTACTACGCCTCGTACGAACAAGCCATCCACGCCATTGGCAAGGCCTCTGCCGGGCGCGGCATCTACGAAGGCCCGGGCATCTCCATCAAGCTCTCGGCCCTGCACCCGCGCTACAGCCGCGCACAGTTTGGCCGTGTGATGGACGAGCTGTACCCGCTGGTGTTGCGCCTCACGGCCCTGGCCAAGCAGCACGACATCGGCCTGAACATCGACGCCGAAGAAGCCGACCGGCTGGAGCTGTCGCTGGACCTGCTGGAGCGCCTTTGCCACGAGCCCACGCTGGCGGGCTGGAACGGCATTGGGTTCGTCATCCAGGCGTATCAAAAGCGCTGCCCCTTCGTCATTGACTATGTCGTGGACCTGGCGCGCCGCACCCAGCGCCGCCTGATGGTGCGCCTGGTCAAAGGGGCGTACTGGGACAGCGAAATCAAGCGTGCGCAGATCGATGGCCTGGAGGACTACCCCGTGTACACCCGCAAGGTGCACACCGACATCTCCTACATCGCCTGCGCAAAAAAGCTGCTGGCCGCGCCCGAGGCCGTGTACCCGCAGTTCGCCACCCACAACGCCGAGACGGTGGCCACCATCCACCAGATGGCGGGCAGCAACTACTACCCCGGCCAGTACGAATTCCAGTGCCTGCACGGCATGGGCGAGCCCCTGTACGAGCAAGTGGTGGGCGCCGTCACCACCGGCAAGCTGGGCCGCCCGTGCCGCATCTACGCCCCCGTGGGCACGCACGAAACCCTGTTGGCCTACCTGGTACGTCGCCTGCTGGAAAACGGCGCCAACACATCGTTCGTGAACCGCATCGCGGACGACACCATCGCGCTCGACGAACTGGTACGAAGCCCTGTGGAGGTGGTGGACGCCCAGGCGGCTGCCGAGGACACGGCAGGGCTTTCGCACCCGCGCATTCCGTTGCCGCGGAACCTGTACGGGCCACACCGCACCAATTCGCGCGGGCTGGATCTCTCCAGCGAGAACACGCTGACTGCGCTGGGCGCATCGCTGCAGTGCTCGGCAGACCACGGATGGATGGCCAGCCCCCTGCTTGGTACAGACGGCGCCGATCACCCGGTCGGCCCCACATTGCCTGTGCGCAACCCGGCTGACCACCGTGATCTTGTAGGCCATGTCCGCGAAGCGACAGAGGCCGACGTAGACCATGCCCTGACCTGCGCCCAGGCAACGGCCCGTGGCTGGGCTGCCACCCTACCCGCCGACCGCGCTGCGGCCCTGTTGCGCGCAGCAGACCTGCTGGAAGACCGCATGCAGCCCCTGCTGGGCCTGCTGATGCGCGAAGCCGGCAAGAGCGCCAGCAACGGCGTGGCCGAGGTGCGCGAGGCGGTGGACTTCCTGCGCTACTACGCCGCGCAGGTGCAGGGAACGTTCGACAACGCCACCCACGTCCCCCTGGGCCCGGTGGCCTGCATCAGCCCGTGGAACTTCCCGCTGGCCATCTTCATGGGCCAGGTCGCTGCAGCGCTGGCCGCAGGCAACCCCGTGCTGGCCAAGCCCGCCGAGCAAACCCCGCTGATCGCCGCCGAGGCCGTGCGCCTGCTGTGGCGCGCGGGCGTACCACGGGCCGCCGTGCAGCTGTTGCCCGGCCAGGGCGAAACCGTGGGTGCCCGCCTGATTGGCGACGCCCGGGTGATGGGGGTGATGTTCACCGGCTCGACCGAAGTTGCACGCATCCTGCAGCGCACTGTGGCCGGCCGGCTCGATGCGGCAGGCCGCCCGATCCCGCTGATTGCGGAAACCGGAGGGCAGAACGCCATGATCGTGGATTCTTCCGCCCTGGTCGAACAGGTGGTGGCCGATGCCGTGTCGTCGGCCTTTGACAGTGCCGGCCAGCGTTGCTCGGCACTGCGCGTGCTGTGTGTGCAGGAAGAAGCCGCCGACCGCGTCGTCGAGATGCTGCAAGGCGCCATGGGCGAGCTGCGCGTGGGCAACCCCGCCGAGCTGCGCGTGGACGTGGGCCCGGTGATCGACGCCGAGGCGCAGCTGGGGATCACGCGGCACATCGAAGCCTTCCGGGCCAAGGGCCACCGCGTGTACCAGCACCCCAGCCATTTGACTGCAGCGGGTACGCAAGGCACGTTTGTACCCCCCACGCTGATCGAGCTGAACCACATCGGCGAGCTGCAGCGCGAAGTCTTCGGGCCCGTGCTGCACCTGGTGCGCTATGCCCGCAACGACCTGGATCGCCTGCTCGACCAGATCAACGCCACCGGCTACGGACTGACCCAGGGCGTTCACACCCGCATCGACGAAACCATTGCCCGGGTGGTCCACCGTGCCCACGCCGGCAACGTGTACGTGAACCGCAACATGGTGGGCGCCGTGGTGGGCGTGCAGCCGTTTGGTGGCGAGGGCCTTTCGGGCACGGGCCCCAAGGCGGGCGGGCCGCTGTACCTGCTGCGCCTGCTGTCGCAGCGTCCGGCTGGTGCCATGGCGCATACCTTTGCCGAAGCCGACCGCGCCAGCCCACCCGAAGATTCGCAGCGCCAGCGGCTGTTGCGGCCACTGACCGTGCTGCAAGAGTGGGCACAGAACGAGGGCAACGCCGCGCTGGCTGCGGCCTGCCAGCGCTTTGGCGCCGACACGCAAAGCGGCACCGCACGCACCCTGCCCGGCCCCACGGGCGAGCGCAACGTGTACACCCTGGCCCCACGCCAGCATGTGCTGTGCCTGGCGCAGGACGAGCGCGATTTGCTGGTGCAGACCGCGGCAGTGCTGGCCACCGGCGGCACGGCGCTGTGGGCTGGCGAGCGTGCAGCGCTGCGCAGTCGGCTGCCCGCAGCTGTTCAGGCCCAGGTGGCCTTGCAGGACAACGTGCTGGAAAGCGGCTCGGCGGCGCTGGACGCAGTGCTGCACCATGGCGACGCGGCGTCACTGCAAACGGTCTGCCAGGCACTCGCCCGGCGTGCCGGACCCATCGTGAACGTGACCAGCCTGTTGCCGGGCGCAACAGATGTTCCGCTGGAGCGGCTGCTCATCGAACGGGCGCTGAGCGTGAATACGGCGGCCGCGGGTGGCAACGCCAGCCTGATGACCATCGGTTGAGGCCCTGTGGGCATGAATTCAAGCCAAATGGGCCGGAAGTGCTGGATTCATTTGCCCCCATTGCTATACTATTTATAGCAAATCAGACCATACTGGCCAGCGGAAGGTTCAGCAGCAGGTTCTGCGGCTTGATGCGCACCACGCCATCGGCGGTGGTGGCCAGGCCCAGGTACACCGGCTTGCCCGCCACATCCGCGCGCATCTCCGCCGGGTCGGAAAATGTCAGCGTGAACAGGCTGAGCAGGCGCTGCATGCGGTCAGCGTCCACCGGGCGGTCTTCATACAGGTCGTTCAGCATGGCGGTGGACTCCACGTCCAGACCCACATGCCAGCGCCAGGCGCTGTCAGTGATCTGGTGTGCAGGCTCAATGTGAACCTGCACTCCCAGAAAGTGCGCCACCCACCGCTCCAGCACGCGGGACAGGCCCTTGAGGCCCGACCGTGAACGGGTCATCTTGAAAGTGAGGCCGTGGCTCAGGTCCTGCGTCAGCTCGTGCGTCAGGTCCAGCAGGAACCGGTATCGCGTGCTGTCCTGCCAGTACTGCGCGTCAGTGTCTGCGCCCAGCACCTGCAGTTCGATGCGCGGCTGCAATGCACCGCTTTCCAGCAGCAGCCGCCCCATCTCGCCCAGGCCTGCCGTCTCGTTGAACATGTCCAGCGTGGCGCGATCGCCAGCCAGCATGCGGCCGTCCTGCTGGGTCACGCGCTGCGGGCGGAACAGCATCTCGGCCGCACGGGCCTCGACAGCGTCGTTGCAATCGTGCAGCAGGTTGCGCAGCATGGCCTGAACCATGGTGTCGATGAACACTGCCGGGATATTGACGCTGCCGCCACGCATGATTTGCAGGTAATACGCTTCCAGTGTTCCGGCCGCGCAAAGCGCATCACGAAAACGCAGGAACACCGTGTAGTTCTCGCGGGCATCGGCATCCTCCATGGCAGCCAGATCCGCAGGAAGAACAGCGCGCAGCGGCGCGGCAGCCAGCGATTCATGCAGTGCGGTTTCAGCCGCGCATGATTCGGGCACCAGTGCCAGTTCGGGCCGGGCCAGCAGCCACCGCACATACACAGCTGTGGGTACAAGCCAGCCGCGCGGATCGCGCTCCAGGCCGTGAAAGCCACAGTCGGGCCAGAAGTCGTGGGGATTGCTCATGGTGAAGTGGGGCAGGCGTCAGTGCGGGGACATCCCACTCGATGGTTTCCGAAAACCGTGAACCCGCATCGATGCTGACTTGGTGGCGTGAATGAGTTCGAGCGTCGTACTTTACAGTCACGACCGCCGGCTTTCGGGTGTACTGCTTTGCGGGCAGGAAACGCCTGGGCATCGTCACCGCCCAGTGCTCCCCGCGCAGGCACGCCCTCGGGCAGTCCTGTGGGTTGCGATGCTTGGCCAGGGTGAAGCGACGCGAAGGAGCGCACTGCAGCATGTCGCTATCCACATCCGCGCGTCCCATCAACGGCTACACAACGAGCCACAAAAGCCACTGACGGCAGACCGCGAATTCTTCATCACACGAATTTCCAACCGGGCACACCAGAAAGCGTCCGGACTGCTGCCATCCGCGCACATGGCATGACGCGGCACGGGAAGCAACGGTTACGGGCCCAGACGGGTTCGTCGACCGTCGCGCCCCCGTACTGGCTGCCAGCATGGTGTGGACGGGCGTGATGCCCAGGGTCACGCAGCCCATCGGACAGACGCCGCGCTCGCTTCGGCCTCGCTCATGAGCCAATGCGCCAGCCTGTCCGATGCATCGTTGCCGGCCATCGCGGCCCGGCTGCAAAAGTAGTAGCCACGCTCGGTGTTCGCGGCCCTCCGGAAAGGGATGACGAGCTTTCCGGATTCCAGTTCAGGTTCGATCAGCGCAGGCTGGATGACGGTGACACCCATGCCTGCGCAGGCGGCAACGATCAGGTTGTTGCCCAGGTCAAAGCCCGGGCCGAGAGCCGGCGGGGCAGGAACACCACCCGCTGTCTGGAGCCACAACGCCCAGTTATCCGGGTAGTTTGTATGTTGCAGCAACGTTGAGCCCAGCAGGTCACCCGGCTCGCGCAGGTCTGCCGCCAGTGCAGGTGAACAGGCCGGCACAATCTCGCGGCCGAGCAGATACCTCGCGCGGATGCCACGCGGCCAGGCCCGGGTTGGGCGCTTGATCTCGATCCACACATCCACATCTTCGCGCGAGAAGTCCTCGTCGTAGTGAAACTGGCGGAACTCGATTTCCAGATCGGGGTGCAGAGCGCGAAACTTTGGCAACCGCGGAACCAGCCAGCGCGTACCGAGCGTGGGCGCCACGCTGATGCGCAGCTTGTGCATGCCGGATCGCCCGCCAAATCTGTCAAAGGCGTTTTCCAGGCCCGTGACATGCGCTTCTATCAGCGCCCTGTACTCATGCCCGCGCGCTGTGGGCACAACGCGTGGGCCGGATCGGTCCAGCAGCGTGCAGGCCATGTGCTGCTCCAGACGCAGCACCGCGCGGCTCACCCCTGCCTGCGTCACATACAGCGCTTCTGCCGCCTTGCGAAAGCTGCCCAACTGGCACACCGCCAGGAACGCATGCAGCTCCGGCAGAGAAGGGGACTTGAAACGCATGCGGGAATTACAGCAGGTTATCAATGCGGACGATTTGTCGTTTGCCCCAATGGATGGGCCTGGCTACGCTCGGATCCAGACCTTCTACAGGGAACACCGCTTTGCCTTCTGCATTCCTGCCACCTCACCAGCCGGTGCAGATCGTGCTGCCCGACAGTACGGCCATTCCGCTCGTGTGCGATTCACCGCACAGCGGAACCGACTACCCGGCCGACTTTGGCTATGCCGTGCCACTGGCAGACCTGCGCAAGAGCGAGGACACGCATGTGCAATGGCTCTGGAACGCCGTTCCAACGGTCGGAGGCACGCTGGTGCATGCGACATTCCCGCGCAGCTATATCGACGTGAACCGGCATGAGCGCGACATTGACCTGACCATGCTCGCCGATGCCTGGCCCTGCGAGGTGGCGCCCTCCGAGCGCTGCATGACGCTGGGGAACGGCCTGGTCTTCAGCCAGACGACGGCCAGATCCCCCATCTATGCGCGCCGTTTGACTGCCAGCGAAGTGGCGCATCGCATCGAAAGCTATTGGCGCCCTTATCGCCAAGCGCTGGCGCACCTTCTGGCGGGTGCGGCGGTGCGCGGGCCGCGCTGGCATCTGAACCTGCACTCCATGCCCAGCAATGCGTACGAGCGGCTGGGTCGTGTGGCCCCGGGGCCGCTGGCGGATGTGGTGCTGGGCGACCTGAACGGGAGCAGTTGCAGCGCGACCTTCACTGAAATGGTGGGCAGGGCCTTCCGTTCGCGCGGCTATACCGTCGCCATCAACGATCCGTACGCTGGTCAGGATCTGCTGCGTGAGTTCGGCGACCCTGCCCGCGGACACGAAAGCTTGCAGATCGAGCTGAACCGTGCCCTGTACCTGAACGAACAGACGCGCGAACTGCTGCCGCGTGCGCAGGACCTGCGCGATGACATCGCCGACGTCTTGCAGGACATCGCCGCGCACATTCACAGCGTCACGAATTCCCACGCCTGATGGCCCCCAAGAGATCGACTCACCATGACTAACTTGCTGCACCGCCGACACTTCCTTCGTACCTCATGCTCCATCGGAGGTGCCATCGCACTGCCATCGCTTGCGCAGTCCCCCGCGCGCTACCCCACACGCCCCATTACGCTCGTCGTGCCCTTTCCGCCAGGTGGCGCTGTAGACAACGCAGCCCGTGCCATTTCCGATCGGCTGGGTAAGGTGCTGGGGCAAGCGGTGGTGATTGATAACAAGGGCGGCGCGGGGGGATCGATTGGCTCCACGTTCGTCGCACGGGCTGCGCCTGATGGCTATACGCTGGTGGTGACGTCTCAAACCACGCACGTGGTCAACCCTGCCGTGTCGCCCAACCTGCCCTACGACACGCTGAATGACTTCGCGCCGATCACGCTGATTGAGCGCCTGGCGAATGTGGTCTTGATCAACCCGTCGTTGCCCGTCAAAAATTTTGGCGAGTTCGTGAACTACGCCAAGGCCAACCCGGGCAAGCTCAACTACGCATCATCGGGCAATGGCTCCGTGGCGCATCTGAGCATGGAGTTGCTCAAGGCCAAGCTGGGCTTGTTCATCACGCACATCCCGTACCGTGGTGCAGGTGCAGCGCTGAATGATCTGATGTCAGGCCAGGTCCAGCTGACGTGGAACAACCTCACATCCAACCTCAACATGATCCAGAATGGAAAGCTGCGTGCTCTGGCGGTGGCGTCGCCGCTTCGCGCGCCACAGTTGCCCGATGTGCCGACATTCGATGAACTGAAGCTGCCAGACCTGAACATCACGTCATGGACCGGTCTTGCTGCACCCGCAAAAACACCCGAGCCGATCATTGCGCAGCTATACGATGCCATGCGCACCGTGCTGCAAGACCCGGAAACGCAGGAGGCATGGCGCAAGCGCGGCGCCATCGTCCCCGAAAACGTGAAGCCGGCTGAATACCGCCGGGAAATCCAGCAACGCATCCAGTTCTATCGCGACATCGCCAAAGCAAACAAGATCGTCCTGGACTGAGTTGGACCATTTCTGGTCACCGCCCCCGCGGACTGGACCCAGCCCCGCCTGTGGTCGCCCATCAGGAGAGGCAGGAGAGGCCCGTGGGAGCCCACCCTGCTGTTGTACCGACGCCTTGCCCTGGCACCCGCAGCGCGAATGGAGCGACACGCGTGCACGGTGGATCGGGATGTGCTGCAGGAGACAACAACGCCGCCGCTGTGGCAATGATTCAGACCCCGGCAGGACGCCCAAAACCACTGATGCAAACGGCACGGTGATTCGCCCCGAGCGTCCTTAAGGTTCCAGGATGTGGCCGGACATCACTGGAAAACCTTCCGTCATTCCCACTCGATCGTCGCAGGCGGCTTGCTCGACACGTCGTACGTCACGCGGTTGATGCCACGCACTTCGTTGATGATGCGCCCCGACACCTTCTTGAGCAGGGCGTAGGGCAGCTCGGCCCAGTCAGCGGTCATGAAGTCGCTGGTTTGCACGGCACGCAGCGCCACCACATAGTCATACGTGCGGCCATCGCCCATCACGCCCACGCTCTTGACGGGCAAAAACACCGTAAAAGCCTGGCTGGTGAGGTCGTACCAGGTCTTGCCAGTGGCCTCGTCGACAAAGTTGCGAAGTTCCTCAATGAAGATCGCATCAGCGCGGCGCAGCAGGTCGGCGTATTCCTTTTTCACTTCGCCCAGGATGCGCACGCCCAGGCCCGGGCCGGGGAAGGGGTGGCGGTAAACCATCTCGGGCGGCAGACCCAGGGGCACAGGTCGCGCAGGGGCTCCAGCAGTTTCAGGCCCAGCTGCTCGGGCAGTCCACCCACGTTGTGGTGGCTCTTGATGGTGACGGCCTTCTTGCTCTTGGCGCCGCCGCTCTCGATCACATCGGGGTAGATGGTGCCCTGCGCGAGGAAAGTTGCGCCCTTGTGGCCGCCGTCGCCGGCCTTGAGCTTCGCGGCTTCGGCCTTGAACACGTCGACAAACAGGCCGCCAATGATCTTGCGCTTGGCCTCGGGTTCGCTCACGCCGGCCAGCTTCCCCAGGAAAAGGTCGCTCGCATCCACCCGGATCACCTTGGCGTGCAGCTTGCCGACGAACATGTCCATGACCATGTCGCCTTCGTTCAGGCGCAGCAGGCCGTGGTCGACGAAGACGCAGGTGAGCTGGTCGCCAATCGCGCGGTGGATCAGCGCGGCAGCCACCGAGGAATCCACACCGCCCGAAAGGACCAGGATCACTTCCTCATCGCCTACCTGCTGGCGGATCTGCTCCACAGCCTCGGCAATATGGTCGCGCATCACCCAATCAGGGTTCGTGCCGCAGATGCCCAGCACAAAACGGTCCAGCAGCGCCCTGCCCTGCACGGTGTGTGTGACTTCGGGGTGGAACTGCACGGCATAGAAGCGGCGGTCTTCGTCAGCCATGCCCGCAATGGGGCAGCTCTCGGTGCTGGCCATGAGCTTGAAGCCCGGGGGCAGCTCGGTGACCTTGTCGCCATGGCTCATCCAGACGTCGAGCATGCCGTGACCTTCGGGGGTGGTGAAGTCAGCGATGTCCTTGAGCAACGCGGTGTGGCCGCGTGCCCGCACGGCTGCAAAGCCGAACTCGCGCTTGTGGCCCGTTTCGACCTTGCCACCGAGCTGCTGGGCCATGGTCTGCATGCCGTAGCAGATGCCCAAGACGGGTAAGCCCAGGCTGAACACTGCTTGCGGCGCGCGGTCGGTGGTGTCTTCGGTCACGCTGGCATGGCTGCCCGACAGGATGATGCCCTTCAGGCTGCCGTCGGCGGCGTAGTCGCGCACCCACTCGTCCGTCACATCGCACGGGTGCACTTCGCAGTACACATTGGCCTCGCGCACACGGCGGGCGATGAGCTGGGTGACTTGCGAGCCGAAATCGAGGATGAGGATTTTCTGGTGTTGCATGGCAGACGACGAAAAAAGCGGTGGCTTGAAGCGTGAAAAACGACAAAGGCCCGAACACCTGGGAAACGGGTTCGGGCCTGTGGTGGCTGGGAGGTCAGTCCGCGCGGTAGTTGGGCGCTTCCTTGGTGATCTGCACGTCGTGCACGTGGCTCTCGCGGATGCCGGCCGTGGTGATCTCGACGAACTCGGCCTTGTTGTTCATCTCTTCGATGGTGGCGCAGCCGCAGTAACCCATGGAGGCGCGTACGCCACCGGCCATCTGGTAGACGATGCTCACCATCGAGCCCTTGTAAGGCACGCGGCCTTCGATGCCCTCGGGCACGAGCTTATCGGCGTTGGGGTTGCCGGTGCTTGACTCCTGGAAGTAGCGGTCGGCACTGCCCTGCTGCATGGCGCCAATCGAGCCCATGCCGCGATAGCTCTTGTAGCTGCGGCCCTGGAACAGGATGACTTCGCCGGGCGCCTCTTCGGTACCCGCAAACATGCCGCCCATCATCACGGTGCCCGCGCCTGCGGCCAGGGCCTTGGCGATGTCACCGCTGTAGCGGATGCCACCGTCGGCAATCAGCGGCACACCGGTGCCCTTGAGCGCCGTGGCCACGTTGTCGATGGCCATGATCTGGGGCACACCCACGCCGGCCACGATGCGGGTGGTGCAGATGGAGCCCGGGCCGATACCGACCTTGACGGCGTCCGCACCGGCCTCGACCAGTGCCAGAGCAGCCGCGCCCGTGGCGATGTTGCCGCCGATCACGTCGATCTGCGGGTAGTTCTGCTTGACCCATCGCACGCGGTCGATCACGCCCTTGCTATGGCCGTGGGCGGTGTCCACCACGATGGCGTCCACGCCGGCCTTCACCAGCGCTTCAACGCGCTCTTCGGTGCCCTCGCCCACGCCCACCGCTGCACCCACACGCAGGCGGCCAGCGGCATCGCGCGCGGCATTGGGGAAGCTGGTCTGCTTGGTGATGTCCTTGACGGTGATCAGGCCCTTGAGCTCGAACTTGTCGTTGATGACCAGGATCCGCTCCAGCTTGTGCTTGTTGAGCAGCGCCTTGGCCTCAGCCGGCGTGGTCCCGTCTTTTTCATTGACCGTGATGAGCTTTTCGCGCGGCGTCATGATCTGATGGACCTTGACGTCGTAGCGTGTTTCAAAGCGCAGGTCGCGGCCGGTGACGATGCCCACCACCTTGCCACCGTCGCAAACGGGGAAGCCCGAAATGCCCAGTTGTTCGGACAGTTGCAGCACCTGCAACACCGTGTGCTCAGGGGTGATGACGACCGGGTCGCGCAGCACGCCCGACTCGTAACGCTTGACCTTGGCCACATGGGCAGCCTGCTCCTGCGCCGTGAGGTTCTTGTGCACGATACCGATGCCGCCCTCCTGGGCAATGGCAATGGCCAGGCGTGCTTCGGTCACGGTGTCCATGGCGGCGGACACGAGCGGCAGGTTCAGCTGGATATTGCGGGAGAGTTTCGTCGCGAGGGACGTGTCCTTGGGCAGGACCTGGGAGTACGCTGGCACCAGCAACACATCGTCGAAGGTGAGCGCTTTTCCAAGAAGGCGCATGAGAAAGCTCCAAAAGATGGATTGTACCCGTGCAGCTGTGGCGCAAAGCCGACGCTGTCTTACACACTGGCGCGGCGCGCCGCCCCGTGCGCCCGGCCTTTTGCACGGCCACAGCGCCTACAGCCCTTTGCAAGGGCGAGCCAAGCCACTGGCGGGCCACGGGTGGCGCCGCTAAACTTGCCCGCATGAAAATGCACAAGCTTCTCCTGCTGGCCGTGGCCTGCACCTGGGCCATGGGCGCATCGGCCCAGTGGCAATGGATCGACAAGGATGGCCGCAAGGTGTTCAGCGACCGCCCTCCGCCACAGGAAATCCCTGAAAAGAGCATCCTCAAGCAACCGGGCGGTCAGCGTCCCGCACGTGCACCGGCGCCGGCGGCCGGGGCTGAAGGCGCGGACGCGCCCCAGGCCGGTGCGGCGGCTGCTCCTGCTCCCAAAGTGGCTGCGAGCTCCACCAAGGACAAGGAACTGGAGCAAAAGAAAGCAGCGGCTGAAGCTGCCGAGGCTGCCAAGGCGAAGGCCGAGCAGGAAAAAATTGCGAAGGCACAAGCCGAGAACTGCACCCGCGCTCGCCAGGCCAAGGCCACCTATGACAGCGGTCGCATCATCACGCAGACCAATGCCCAGGGCGAGCGCGTGTTCATGGACGAAGCCGCGCGCAATGCAGAGACGAAGCGCATTGACGGCATCATCGCCACCGACTGCAAACGCTGATCCCAGACGGCGGCCTTGTTGCCGCCGGGGTGAACGCCCCGGGCACTGCGCCGCTCAGTAGCCCGCCTTGCCGCCCGGGCGCTGGCGCGCAAACAGGCCGGTGGTCCGCGCACCCTGGCGTGCAAAGCGCTCGCGGCGGGCGACCTTGGGGTCGACCTTGAGCGGGCGGTAGACCTCCACACGGTCGAGATGAGCCACCGGAGCATCCAGCCCGGCGCTGCGGCCCCAGATGCCTGCGGCGATCCCGTTTTCTGCTGGCGCCCCATCGTCCCCGAGCAGCGCCTGGACCGCAGGATCTTCACAAGCCAACAACACGTCGCGCAGCGTGGCAGGCGCTGCAAGGCGCACCACCCACTCCCTAGTCTCCCGCGGCCCGACACACGCGACGATGGTGACCTCCATGCCGTGAAGGGCTGCCGCGTCAGCCATACACCTGCTCTGCACGCTTGACGAAGGCGTCCACCATGCTGCTGGCGATGCGATCGAACACCGGGCCCACCAGCGCCGCCAAGGTGGCGCTGTCAAAGCCATAGTTCAGGCGCAATTCCACCTTGCACGCCCGCTGAGTCCCGTCCCCCACCGGGTGAAAGTGCCAGTCGCCATCGAGCCGTGAGAACGGGCCCTTGATGAGGTGCATCTGCACGCGCCGTCCTTCTTCATGCGTGTTGCGTGTGACAAAGGTCTGGCGGATGCCGCTGAAGGCAATGCCCACCTCGGCGGTCATGCCATCTGGCACGGTTTCGAGCACGGCCGAGTGATCGCACCAGGGCAGAAACTGCGGGTAGTGCTCCACCCCGGTGACCAGGGCAAACATTTCTTGGGGGCTGTACCAGATCAGGACGGACTTGTGGACGGTTTTCATGCAGACAGGGCCAGCGGCTGCACCGCCATGGGCGGGCGCGAGGGCCGGAGAAATTAGAATCGCCAGCTTGCGAGATGGCGTCCATTGTAGGGAGGGCCTTTTATCTTGCGGCGCGGGCCCTATCTTGGATGGGGACGCGAGGCCTTCATGGATCAGGGCGCTGGCATCCGCAAGATACGATCTGACCGGAAAGCCCTGCGGGACCAGGCCGTGAAGCGACCCGACCCCGACCCTGATCCCGATGGCTGGGCTCCTGTGGCCCGACCCGAACCACTCCAGCGCATACCACCCTGCCGCCTGACCGACCGATTAGCCGACCGAAGTGTTCTACTCGCTGATGCGCCTGCGTCCTGCGGTCAGGCAGACAACCGGAATTTCGCGGCACGCAAAGTGCGAGACACGCTCAAACCCATGGCCAAAAAACCTGACCCTACCGCCCGCATCGCTGATAACAAGAAGGCGGCCTACAACTACTTCTTCGAGGAACGCCACGAGGCGGGCATGGTGCTGCACGGCTGGGAAGTCAAGGCCCTGCGCGAAGGCAAGGTGCAGCTGACCGACGGCTATGTGCTGATTCGCGAGGGCGAGCTGTATCTGCTGGGCTGCCAGATCAACGCACTCAAGACGGCGTCCACCCACGTCAGCCCCGAGGCAGCGCGCACCAAAAAGCTGCTGCTCAAAAAGGACGATATCAAGCGGCTGATCGGCAAGGTCGAACAAAAGGGCTACACGCTGGTGCCGCTCAACCTGCACTGGAAGAACGGTTTCGTGAAGTGCGAGATCGCCCTGGCCAAGGGCAAGGCCGAACACGACAAGCGCGACACCATCAAGGACCGCGAAGGCAAGCGCGAGGTCGAGCGCGCCATGAAGAGCCGCAACCGCTGAGCAAGGTACCGCTGGCAGGCCTGCCCGCCAGATGGCACTGAGGGCCTTGCCCTGTGCCTCAGCTCACAGCCGCAGCGCCCTCGCTACCCACCATCGGCGGACGGCGCGGCGTGTGTAGCGATCAGGCCAGGGAAACCAGCGGGTGCGCGTGTACCGGCCAGGGGCTGGCAAAGAAAGGCGCCACCATGTCGGGCGTCACGTCTTCAATGCGGGCCGGGTTCCACTTCGGAGCGTGGTCCTTGTCTACAGCCAGGGCGCGGATGCCTTCCACCGTCTCGCTCTGCCCCGCGCGGAGGTAAAAGCAGTGGCGCACCATGTCGCGCTCCATGCGCAGATCGTCGGCCAGGCCCATCGCGCGGGCACGGCGAATCTGCTCCAGCACCACATGCAGCATCAGCGGGGAGCGCTTGCGCAGCGTGGCAGCTGTGGTGCGCGCCCAGTCAGACGAAGCGCTTTCAAGGGCCTGGACGATCTCGCCCACGGTCGGCAAGGCGAAATATTGGTCAATTTCGGCCATAGTGCTAGTGGCATTTGCCTCTTTAGCTATCATTTTGATAGCAACATATTCTTTTACGGCGGCGCCGCTGACAAACTGCTGCGTGCCCAGCGCTTCCCACAGAGGCGCCTGCTGGTCCGATGGCAGGCAGCCATCGGCCAGGCCCACGGCAATCGCATCTCCCGCGCCGATGGTGTCGCCCGTCAAGGCCAGCCACTCGCCGGTACGGCCTGGACAGCGGCTGAGAAAGTAGCCACCGCCCACGTCCGGGAACAGGCCGATGGCTGTTTCGGGCATGGCCATCTTCGTACGCTCTGTCACCACGCGCAGGGCTGCGCCCTGGCTGATGCCCATGCCGCCGCCCATGACGATGCCGTCCATGAAGGCGATGTAGGGCTTGCCGTAGTTGTGAATGAGGTGGTTGAGCGCGTATTCCTCGGTGAAAAAGTCTTCAAGCTGCGGATTGCCCTGGCTGCCTGCCTGGTGCAAAAAACGGATGTCCCCGCCCGCGCAGAAGGCGCCAAACGGGCCTTCCTTGTTGCTGCCGCGGATGGCCACGGCCAGCACCTTCTCGTCGTGCTGCCACGCCAGCAGCGTACCCATCAACTCGCGCACCATGCCCAGCGAAAGCGCGTTGAGCGCACGCGGGCGGTTCAGCGTGATGAAACCGACCTGGCCCCGCACTTCACTCAACACTTCCGACACAACCGTCTCCGTCATCGTTGTTCCTTCCAACCCAAAAGTTCATTGAAAACCAGCGCACCAATGACCAGCGCGCCGCCGGTCAGCACCGCCGAGTCAGGCCGTTCACCAGCGCCCAGCCAGGCCAGCAGGATGCCAAAAAT
>LNEG01000194.1 GCA_001464865.1 Burkholderiales bacterium Ga0074133 | reverse complement strand
CGCCAGCGGTAGTGTGGCCACCACCGAGATCACCGCCCCCACCAGCACGGCAGGCACCAGGTCCACCGCATGACCGTGGCGCTGCGAATGCTGCACCACCGTCCAGTTGACGGCTGCCGCCACCGGGACACACAGCGCCACCAGCGTCCCGGCCAGCGGCAGACCCGCCATCTGGGACCCATACATCCAGGCAATGCCCATCCCGGCAATCGCAATGGCCGCCCAGGTGCGCGGCGCAATGTGGTGACCAATGAAAACCCGCGCAAAAAGTGCCGTCAACAAAGGTCCCACGGCCATCGTCACCAGCACGTTGGCCACGGGCATGAGCACCAGCGCGACCATGAACGCCGTGAACATCACGCTCCAGCACACGCCCGAGATCCACAGTGCGCGGCCACCGTGGCGCATCGACGCAAACACGGCGCGCCCCTGCAGCACGGGCAGGATGACCAGGAGCGCCAGCAACGTGAAGAGGCTGCGCCAGAAGGTCACCTCAAAACTGGCTGCATGCTCGAGGTGGCGCGTGACCACACCGGCAATCGACCACATCAGGGTCACGGCCACCATGAGCAGCACGGCGCGGGAATGTGTGAGTTTCAGCATGGACGTCGCAGGTCAGACGGAAAAAAGGCCACTGGGGTCAGTGGCCTTTTGCAATGCGCAAGTGATCAGGTACGGCCTGCGCGCTTGCGCTCATTTTCCGTCAGGAACCGCTTGCGGATGCGGATGGACTTGGGCGTGATTTCAACCAGCTCATCGTCTTCGATGAATTCCACGGCGTATTCCAGGGTGGCATCAATAGGAGGCGTGATCTTGATCGCGTCTTCCTTGCCGCTGACGCGGAAGTTGGTCAGCTGCTTGGTGCGCGTGGCGTTCACGATCAGGTCGTTGTCACGGCTGTGGATGCCCACGATCATGCCTTCGTACACGGGATCGTTGGCCTTCACGAACATGCGGCCACGGTCGTCCAGCTTGCCCAGGGCATAGGTGAAGATTTCACCGTCGTCCATGGAAATCAGCACTCCGTTCTTGCGACCGCCGATGTCGCCCTTGTGCGGCTCGTAGCTGTCGAAGATGTTGCTGATGAGGCCCGAGCCACGGGTCAGGTTCAGAAACTCGTTGGTGAAACCGATCAGGCCACGCGCAGGAATGCGGTACTCCAGGCGCACACGGCCACGGCCGTCCGGCTCCATGTTCACCAGCTCGCCCTTGCGCTCGCCCAGCGCCTGCATCACGCCGCCCTGGTGGGCTTCTTCAATGTCAGCCGTCACCAGCTCGATTGGCTCGTGCTTCTCGCCATTCACGGTCTTGAAGACGACGCGGGGCTTGGACACGGCCAGCTCGTAGCCTTCACGGCGCATGTTTTCCAGCAGGATGGTCAGGTGCAGTTCACCGCGACCCATCACTTCGAAAATGCCTTCTTCATCGGTTTCCGAAACGCGCAGCGCCACGTTGTGCTGCAATTCCTTTTGCAGGCGGTCCCAGATCTGGCGGCTGGTCACGAACTTGCCTTCACGGCCGGCCAGTGGGGAGGTGTTCACGCAGAAGTTCATGGTCAGCGTGGGCTCGTCCACCTTGAGCATGGGCAGCGGTGCGGGGTTGGCTGGGTCGGTCACGGTCACACCGATGCCGATGCCTTCAATGCCGTTGATCAACACGATGTCGCCCGGGCCGGCCAGCGGCGTCTGCATGCGGTCCAGGCCCTGGAACGTCAGCACCTGGTTGACCCGGCCCTTGAGGGTCTTGCCGTCAGGACCTTCCATGACCAGCACGTCCTGGCCGGGCTTGATGGTGCCCTG
>LNEG01000193.1 GCA_001464865.1 Burkholderiales bacterium Ga0074133 | reverse complement strand
CACCATCTTGTCCAGCGCGGGGTACGCAGCGCGTGCCTGCGCCAGCTGGGGCAGCGCAACGGCGGGCACCTTTTCGGTATCGCGGTGCAGCCAGCGCTTGGCCGCCTGGAGCACCGACACGTCGGCCTGGCGCGCCTTCAGGGCAGCGATTTCTTCCTGGCATGCCTGACGCACACCACGGGCATAACCGGCCATCACCTCGTAGCGATTGGCGATCAGGGCCTCCAGCGTCTTTTCATCGGCCACAGGCTTGATGTCGCCCCGCTGCAGCTTGGGCGGCACCTTCTTGACGGTGGCCCAGCCCACCTTGCGCATCAGGCTGATGTAGACCCAGCCAATGTCAAATTCGTACGGCTTGACGGAGAACTTGGCCGCGGTGGGGTAG
>LNEG01000192.1 GCA_001464865.1 Burkholderiales bacterium Ga0074133 | reverse complement strand
GGGGGACAGGTTGGTGCTGGCGTCCTGCGCCTCGAAGTTGCGGTAGCCCCAGTAGTGGCCCACGCCATTGACCACGCCCGCAGCCCAGAAGGGAATCCACAGCATCTGCACGGCCCACACGGCTGCGCCCAGCGCGCCGAACAGTGCCAGGTTCACGATCAGCATCAGGCCCACGCCCTGCCAGCCAAAGCGCGTGTACACATTGCGCTCCATCCAGTCATCCGGCGTGCCGTGGCCAAACTTCTTGATCGTCTCGGGGTTTTTCGATTCGGCACGGTAGAGCTCGGCACCGCGCCACATCACGGTGTCCAGCCCCCGGGTCTGCGGGCTGTGCGGGTCGTCCACAGTTTCACATTTGGCGTGGTGCTTGCGGTGGATGGCCACCCACTCCTTGGTGACCATGCCGGTACCGATCCACAGCCAGAAACGGAAGAAGTGCGATGGGATGGCGTGCAGATCCAGGGCGCGGTGGGCCTGCGCGCGGTGCAGGAAGATCGTGACCGCGGCGATCGTGATGTGGGTGGTGGCCAGTGTGTACAGAACGATCTGCCACCAGGCCAGATTCCACAGGCCGTGGCCCAGCCAGTCAATCGCAGCGTTGAGGACAACCCAGTCGGGTAACAACATATTCAGAAACCTTCGCGACAAAACCACCTGCACACGAGCGAGCAGTGGGTCAATTTTAGAGGCCGGGCCCCCTCCACAGTTCAACCGTATCCACAGTTTTACGCGGGCTTAACCGCTTTGGAGTGACTTCCCGAATACCCAGGCGCGGCACCCCCGCGGCAAGTGCGTCCGGAGCGCCCGGGAGATTCAGCCTTTTCTGACCCAGGCAGCGGCAAAAAAGCCGTCCGTCTGGTGCCGGTGCGGCCACAGGCGCAGATAGGCACTGCCTGACTCCCCGCCGGCACACAGGCCATGGGCTTGCGGCACCTTGAGCTGATCGAGCAGCGTACCGGCGTCCAGCAGCTCGAAATCCGGGTGCGCGGCGCTGAACGCCTCCGCAACGGCTTCGTTTTCCTGCGGCAGGATGCTGCAGGTGGCATACACCAGCCGCCCCCCGGGCTTGAGCAAGCGGGCGGCGCTGTCCAGGATGGCCGTCTGCTTGCCCACCAGCTCGTCCACCGACTTGGCCGACTGGCGCCACTTGAGGTCGGGGTTGCGCCGAAGCGTACCCAGACCCGAGCAGGGCGCATCGACCAGCACGCGGTCGATCTTGCCAGCCAGGCGCTTGACGCGGTCGTCGCGCTCATGGGCAATGGCGGCGGGATGCACGTTGGACAAACCGCTGCGCGCAAGCCGGGGCTTCAGCGCATCCAGCCGGTGGGCCGACACATCAAACGCATACAGCCGCCCGGTGCTTCGCATGCCCGCGCCAATCGCCAGCGTCTTGCCGCCCGCGCCAGCACAGAAATCCACCACCATCTCGCCGCGCTTGGCATCGAGCATCAGCGCGAGCAGCTGCGAGCCCTCGTCCTGCACCTCGATGGCACCGCGCGTGAAAGCGTCGAGCTTGGTCAGAGCAGGCTTGTCATCAATGCGCAAGCCCCAGGGCGAATACGGCGTGGGGGCAGACTTGATGCCGGCCTTGGCGAGCTCTTTCTGCACGTCGGCCCGCTTGTCCTTGAGCGCGTTGACGCGCAGGTCCAGCGGCGCGCTGTGGGCCAGGCTTTCCACCAGCGGCCAGAAGTCGTCGCCCAGCTGGTCTTTCAGGGGCTTGACCAGCCACTCGGGCAGGTTGTGCCGGTGGCGCTCCATCAGGTCGTCGACGGTGACGGCGTCGCACTGGTCCAGCCAGTTCTTTTCCTGATCGGTCAGTGCGCTCTTGAGGAAATCGCGCGGTCCGTAAAAACCCAGGATGGCCAGGCGGCGCTCCTTGGGGCCCGAGCCTGAGGGAGCCATGTGGTCAAACAGCAGCTTCTTGCGCAGCACGGTGTAGACCGTCTCGGCCATGGTGGCGCGCTCGCGGGGCCCCAGGCCCCGGTTGTCGCGAAAGAATCGTGACACCACCGCGTCGGCGGGGTGTTCAAACGTGAGGGTGAGCCTGACCAGTTCGGCGCAGGCATCGAGAAGAACTTTGGGATGCATTCCCCGATTGTCCCATCCCTACCATCCGGGCAGCCCCAGCACCCCCGGCAGTGGCCCGCTACGCAGCGCACCTTTCCGAAAAGCGGACCCAGCGAATGAACGGGCGAAGCCCGCCCCGCTTCAGCGGGTGTACACCGGCTCGAATGCCGAGCGCTCGATCTCCTTGAGCGTCGGCGACTCGCCCGCCCACAGCGCCAGCGCGGGGCCCGGCAGACTGAGGCTGCGTTCAAGCAAGCGGCACAGCTGGTACCGGCTTTCGTCGTCCATGTCGGGCAGCTCCAGGAACACGAGGTATGCACGGCGCTGCGCGTGCTCCCGCAGGTTCTTGCGCACCAGCCAGCAGCGGCGCACGGGAGCGCAGCGCGACAGCTCAGCCTGAACTTCAGCCAGCTCGAACGGGCTCAGGTCGTTGCGCGTGATCTGGCTGAAAAACGAGGTGCCCGAAAGTTCTTCCCAGGCGCGCTCTTCGGACTCCTGCGCCCGCTCCAGCCGCTTGCGCCATTGCTTGAAGACCGCAGCGTCATGGTCCAGCCCCAAGCGCGGGGTCTCCAGCTCGGCCAGTGCCGTGCGTGCCGCCCAGTAGCGGTCGTTGCTACCGGTCTCCCAAAGCCGGTTCAGCAGCGCCAGCTTGGCGTCGCGGTCATCGTCACCCAGACAGGTCACCATGCCCCGCAGGGCGGCCGGGTACTCGGCACTGCGCTCCAGCGCCAGCTCGTACAGATCCTGCACGGCGGCACGCGGATCCAGTTGGCGCTTGAGGCCGGCCAGTTCCACCAGCTCGGCCGCGCTGGCCTGCGGCCTGGCGGCGTCCAGTGCCTGCACACGCTCGCGCACCCGGCCCAGCCGGGCGTGGTGCAGCTTCCATTCGGTGGCGTTGTCGCGGCACCATTGCTTGTCGAAGTACGCCACCCAGCGCCTGGCTTCGGCACCCAGCAGCCCCAGCGCCGTACCGCGTGACCATTCGGGCAAGGTAGGCGCCGTGTCCAGCGCTTCGACGCGATCGCGCAGGCCCGGATGCGTGTCATCCACATTGCTCAGGCGCTTGAGTCCCTGCCGCAACGCATCGGCGGCAAATGCAGCATCGGGTGGCACGGCCAGCAGTTTGCGCATGCTGCGGTAGGGGCCCACAGGCAGCGGGTTGCCAGCGGCCGCGCTCCAGTGACTGCTCCAGAACTCCGATTGCAGCCAGGCCCCGCGCACCTCGATCTCGATGAGCGCAGCCGCTGCAATCTCGCGCCCGAGCAGGCGTCCTGCAATGCGGTCGGCCTCGTATTCATCCTGCCGGGCCAGGGCAAAGGTCTTCGCCGAAAAGCGTGGAAAGTACCAGCGCATGAACAGCTGCGTGGCCGCGGCCACGGGGCCTTCGTCGTCTGCCAGGCTGTGGTTCAGGCGCATCCAGGACAGCCGGGTGCGGTAGATCCAGGCCGCAAACCGGCCGTGGTCGCCCCGCAGGTGACCGTATTCGTGCGCCAGCACGGCAATGAACCGGGGGCGGTCGAGTGCCAGCAGCAAGGGCAGGCCGATGGTCAGGTGGTTGACCGAACCGCCCAGCAGGCCAAAGCGCGGCAGCTGCTGGATGCTGGCGTTGAACTCGTCATTGAGCGTGACCTTGTGGATGGGCGGGCCCTTGATCTTTCGGCGGATGCGCTCGAGCGCTTCGAACAGGTCGGGCGCCTCCAGCGCTGTCACCTCGACGCCCGAGGGTTTTTCGGCGCGCACCCACAGCGCACGCACACTGATCCACAACAAACCCGCCGCACCCAGCAGGGCCCACAGCATGAAGAAACGGAACCGCCCGGACAGCAGTTGCGGCAGCACCCAGGCGAAAATGCCGACGGCCAGCCCCAGGCAGCCCAGCACCCACGCGTAGCCCAGCGCTGCAAAGGCAGCCACGCGCAGCCTGTAGCTTCGGCTGTTGTCGGCGCTGGCCAGCTCGCTCAAGCGCACCAGGTGCACAAAATCTGCCTGATCCACGGGCAATCCCCCCTCATTTTCTGGTTGATCCTTGTCAGCCGCCATCCTAACCATGAACGACAACGACCTTGCACCCCTTCCTGTCAGCACCCCGCCAGGGCTGTACCGCCACTACAAAGGCATGCTCTACGAAGTGATCGGCACAGCGCGCCACAGCGAAACACTGGAGCCCATGACGGTGTACCGGGCCCTGTACGGCCAGCATGGTCTGTGGGTGCGCCCCGCGGCCATGTTTGCCGAAGAGGTGCTGGTGGACGGCATGTTGCGCCCCCGGTTTGAACGCTGGCATGGAGCACAAGGCGAAGGTGCGGCGGACCGCCAGAGCACGGACCCAGGCCAGGGCAACGCGCCAGCTTGAGCGCGTTGAACGCAAGGTCTTGACCTGCAGCCTTGCCGCGCTCCCGCCATCGGCGGGATGTGTGCCGCGGCCGGGAGGCGCCGCAAGCCCTGCGAAGCCCCCACCGCCGGAATTCACGTCAAAAGCGGCTGTAGTCCAATATTTATCATGCCCTGATGCTATTATTTGTATAGCAAATTATCAGAACTAGCAATAGCCACCCGGCTAGCGCAGCCAGGGCTCAGTGCGTCGTCCCGACCACGCCCGGCCTTCGGGCAGCCGACTGCCCACCGCTCAAAGTGTTTGCAGCAGCGCCCGCACGGCGCGGGGATAAATGATGTGCTCCTGGGCCAGCACCCGCGCCGCCAGCGCGTCGGCGGTGTCGCCCGGCAGTACCGGCACCACGGCCTGGTCCAGGATCGGACCCACGTCCAGCTCTGCGGTCACCTGGTGCACCGTGACGCCCGCAAATCTGCAGCCCGCGTCAATCGCCCGCTGGTGGGTATGCAGCCCGGTGAACGCGGGCAGCAGCGACGGATGGATGTTGATCAGCCGCCCCGCGTAGCGTTGCACGAAGGCGGGGGTGAGGATGCGCATGAACCCCGCCAGCACTACCAGTGCCGGCTGGTAGCGGTCGATACGCGCTGCCAAAGCGGTGTCAAAAGCGTCGCGGCTGTCAAACGCCTTGTGGTCCAGCGCCTCGGTGGCAATGCCGTGGCTGCGGGCAAACACCAGCCCCTGGGCGTCTGCCTTGTTGCTGATCACCGCCGCCACGCGGGCGCCGTAGCGCTGCTCCCAATGCTCCTGCTGCGCGGTCCGAACGATGGCCGCCATGTTGGAGCCCCCGCCTGAGATCAAAATCACGATGTTCTTGTTCATTTGCCCCGGATTATCCCAGCCATGCCCTTCGACCCCGCCACCCGCCCCCTGACCGCCAACGAGGCCCGCGTGCTGGCCACGCTCATGGAGAAAGCCCGCACCGTGCCCGACAGCTACCCGATGTCGCTCAACGGCCTGCTGACCGGCTGCAACCAGAAAACCAGCCGCGACCCCGTGATGCAGCTCAGCGATGCCGAGGCCCAGGAGGCGCTCGATTCGCTCAAGCTGCTGACCCTGGCGTTTGAAAGCAGCGGCAACCGGACCACCCGGTGGGAACACAACTTCCAGCGCGGCATCGGCGTACCCGAGCAGTCGGCCGTGCTGCTGGGCCTGCTGATGCTGCGCGGCCCGCAGACCGCGGGCGAACTGCGCATCAACGCCGAGCGCTGGTACCGCTTTGCCGACATCTCGTCGGTGGAGGCGTTTCTGGACGAACTGCAGGAGCGCAGCACCGAAAAAGGCGGCCCCCTGGTGGTGCAGCTGCCCCGCGCACCCGGCGCACGCGAGCAGCGCTGGGCGCACCTGCTGTGCGGGCCGGTGGACACCACCGCGGCCGCAGGTGCGCAGCCTGGCATCGCCAGCCCGGGCAGCGCCGACGCGCTGCGCACGCGCATCCAGACACTGGAATCGGAAGTGGCCAGCCTGCGTGCCACCGTGCAGCGCCTGTGCCTCGAACTGGGCATAACCCCAGAGCCCGCCCCCATGTCACAACCCGGACAGGAATAAAACGAACGACCGTGCTACAACTGCGGGGTCATAAGGAGACGCATCGCATGGATCTCGCATTCACCCCCGAAGAGCAGGCATTCCGCGAAGAAGTTCGCACCTGGGTTCACGCCAACCTCCCCGCTGAAATCTCGCACAAGGTGCACAACGCACTGCGCCTGACCCGAGACGACATGCAGGGCTGGGCCAAGATTCTTGGCAAGAAGGGCTGGCTTGCGTTTGGCTGGCCCGAAGAGTTCGGTGGCCCCGGCTGGACGGCCGTGCAAAAGCACCTGTTTGAAGAGGAATGCGCCCTGGCTGGCGCGCCGCGCATCATTCCGTTCGGCCCCGTGATGGTGGCGCCGGTGATCATGGCCTTTGGCAATGCCGAGCAGCAAAAGCGCTTCCTGCCCGGCATCGCCAGCGGCGAAGTCTGGTGGAGCCAGGGCTACAGCGAACCCGGCTCGGGCTCGGACCTGGCCAGCGTCAAGACCCGCGCCGAGCGCGTGGGCGACAAGTACATCGTCAACGGCCAGAAAACCTGGACCACGCTGGGCCAGTTTGGCGACTGGATGTTCAACCTGGTGCGCACCAGCAACGAAGGCAAGCCCCAGACCGGCATCAGCTTCCTGCTGGTGGACATGAAATCGCCCGGCGTGACCGTGCGCCCCATCAAGCTGCTCGACGGCGAGTGCGAAGTCAACGAAGTGTTCTTCGACAACGTCGAAGTGCCAGTGGAAAACCTGGTGGGCGAAGAGAACAAGGGCTGGACCTACGCCAAGCACCTGCTCAGCCACGAGCGCACCAACATTGCCGACGTGAACCGCAGCAAGCGCGAGCTGGAGCGCTTGAAGCGCATTGCCAAGGCCGAAGGCATGTGGGACGACAGCCGTTTCCGTGACCAGATCGCCCTGCTGGAGGTGGACATCGTGGCGCTGGAAATGATGGTGCTGCGCGTGCTCTCGGCCGAAAAGAGCGGCAAGAACTCGCTCGATATTGCCGGTCTGCTCAAGATCAAGGGCAGCGAGATCCAGCAGCGCTACGCCGAGCTGATGATGCTGGCCGCCGGGCCGTTTGCCCTGCCTTTCATCGAAGAGGCCATGGAAGCCGGCTGGCAAGGCAACTTCCCGGGCGGTGAAACAGCCAACGCGCCACTGGCGTCCACTTACTTCAACCTGCGCAAGACCACGATCTACGGTGGTTCCAACGAAGTGCAGCGCAACATCGTGGCGCAGACTGTTTTCGGCTGAAGCCGACAACAGTCCGCGCCTTGCGCGACAGGACTGCTCCCCCGTGCCCCCTCCGGGAGGGGGTTCCAGCCAGAGCTACGCCGGTTGATGAAGGCGCCAAGGCGCCCCCAGCCCGCATAAGGAGAGACACATGGATTTCGATTTTTCTGACGACCAGGAACAACTGCGCGACGCCGTTCGCAAGTGGGTGGACAAGGGCTACACGTTCGAGCGCCGCCGCGCCGCCGTGGCTGCCGGCGGCTTTGACCGCGCCGCCTGGAGCGAACTGGCCGAACTGGGCCTGACCGCGCTGACCGTGCCTGAAGCCCACGACGGCATGGGCCAGGGGGCCATCGACGCGATGGTGGTGGCCGAGGAACTGGGCCGCGGCATCGTGCTGGAGCCCATTGCGCAGTCGTTCATCGCCAGCAGCGTGCTGTCGCACTACGCGCCAGCGACCGTGCAGTCGGCCTGGCTGCCCCGCGTGGCCAGCGGCGAGGCGCTGGTGGTGCTGGCGCACCAGGAGCGCAAGGCGCGCTACCGCCTGGATGTTTGTGAGGCCAAAGCGGTTCAAGCCCAGTCATCTTATGCCCTCACAGCTACAAAAAATGTAGTACCAGTGGGTGACCGCGCCGATGCCTTCATCGTTCCGGCCCAGCTCGACGGCAAGATCGCCCTCTTCCTGGTCGAACGCACTGCCAGCGGCGTGACCACCCAAGGCTACGTCACGCAGGACGGCAGTCGCGCTGCTGAAGTACAGCTCTCCAACACTCCGGCCACCCTCATCACCACCGATGGCCTGGCCGCGCTGGAACTGGCCGTGGACACCGGCATTGCTGCCACCTGCGCCGAGGCTGTAGGCGTGATGGACAAGGCCGTGTCCACGACGGTCGACTACATGAACCAGCGCAAGCAGTTCGGCGTGGTGATCGCCAGCTTCCAGGCGCTGCGCCACCGCGTGGCCGACATGAAGATGCAGCTGGAACTGGCACGCTCGATGAGCTACTACGCCAGCCTCAAGCTGGGCGCACCCGCACCAGAGCGCCGCGCTGCCATGGCCCGCGCCAAGGTCCAGCTGGGGCAGTCCATGCGCTTCGTGGGCCAGCAGGCCGTGCAGCTGCACGGCGGCATCGGCGTGACCGACGAATACATCGTGAGCCACTATTTCAAGAAGCTCACCCAGCTGGAGATGACGTTTGGCGACACCCTGCACCACCTGGGCGAAGTGTCGACCCGCATGCAGGACACGGCAGGCGTGTTTGCCTGATGTGAACTGACCCGGGGACGTAACACCTGGCTGCCATGCTCGTGGATCCCCCGGTCCGCGGGCATTTTTTTTGACCACTGGAGACACTCACCATGACGCTGCTGCACCGCCGCCATGTCCTTATCGCCGCCGCCGTGGCCAGCCTTGCGCTGGCCGGCTGCGCCACCCGCAGCCCCGGCCTGGCCGAAGCGCCGCCGATCGTCTTCGTGCACGGCAACGGCGACACGGCCGCTCTTTGGCAGACCACGCTGTGGCGCTTTGAATCCAACGGCTGGCCGCGCGAGCGCCTGCACGCCATCGACGTGCCCTACCCGCTGTCGCGCGACGACGATGCGAAGCCCCAGCCGGGCCGCACCTCGACGGCAGAACACATGGCCTACCTCAAGGCCGAGGTGGACAAGGTCCTCAAGGCCACGGGCGCCAGCCAGGTGGTGCTGGTGGGCAACTCGCGCGGCGGCAACGCCATCCGCAACTACATCTACAACGGCGGCGGTGACAAGACCGTGAGCCACGCCATCCTGGGCGGCACACCCAACCACGGCGTATGGGCGATACCGGGGTTTCGCGAAGGCAACGAGTTTTCGGGCACGGGCCCCTTCCTCAAGGGCCTGAATGCACCCAAGAACGCAGCCGGTGACGAAGTGGCAGGCCCGGTGAAGTGGATGACCATCCGCTCGGACAACAACGACAAGTTCGCCCAGCCTGACGGCCTGTGGATCGGCCAGAAAGGCACGCCCACCAACGTGACCGCCGCGGGCCCCGAGCTCAAGGGGGCGCGCAATGTCGTGATCCCGGGCATCGACCACCGCGAAACGTCGTACTCGACCGTGGCGTTCGACGCCACCTACCGCTTCATCACTGGCAAGGCGCCCGCCACCACGGCCATCGCGGCCGAGAAGGCTGTGGCGCTGGGCGGCAAGGTCACGGGCCTGGGCGTGGACCCGCTCGATGCCAAGACCGGCAATTTCAGCAACAACCTGCCGTTGCCGGGCGCGCAGCTGGAGGTGTTTGCCACCAGCCCGACGACGGGTGCGCGCGACGGCGCGGCATTGCTGCGCACGACGATCGGCAAGGATGGCCTGTGGGGCCCGCTGAAGGTCCAGCCCGGCATGCCGCTGGAGTTCGTGATCTCGGCGCCCGGCTACGCCACGACGCACATCTACCGCAGCGGGTTTCCACGCAGCAGCAACATCATCCACCTTCGCGCCGAGCGCATGGCAGACGCCGACAAGACGGCAGACTCTGTCGTCACGCTCACGCGCCCACGTGGCTATCTCGACCCTGCCCGCGACAAGATGATGCTGGACGGCGCCCCGCCGGCCGGTGTGCCCGCTGGTGCTGGCGCTGCATCGGCCAAGATCAAGCCGGCAGGCGGCCAGCGCACGATCACCGCCGAGTTCAACGGCGAGCGGGTGGCCGGCCAGTCCTGGCCTGCGCGCGAAGGCCGTGTGGTGATGCTGGAGATCAGTCAGTAACGCATCTGCTGCACGACCGCAGTCTGGGCAGTGGAGCCCGGTGTGCAGCCGCACTGCCGGGCCCCATGCGTCTCAGGTGCCCGCGTCCGCATGCCTGACGCAACCGAGTCACCAGTCGGCGGCTGCAGGCACAGGCATATCGCCGGGGCGGCACGTTGTCTGGTCCGCGGGCCGGGGACACGCCAGGCGCTTCCGGCGATCCGGGATAATGCCGAGGATCATCCGCTGGCCGCACGGCCTGCCCTACCTTGAGCCTGTTCATGAGCGCCACGACCTTTCCCATCGATCCGATCCGCCAATACCTTGAGACCGCCCGCGCCCAGATTGCTGCCGGCGAACTGAAAGAAGCAGCCCTCACGCTCAACAAGGCGCAGAAGAAGTCGCCCGGGGATGCGCGCCTTTTCATGCTGGCCGGATTGATGGCCGAGAAATCCGGCAACATCAAGGGCGCTTTTGACGCCCTGCGCAAATGTGTTGCGCTTGCGCCTGCCTGGGGCCCTGGCATGCTGGAGCTGGCACTGCTGCTGGCCCGGCAAAACCAGTTCCAGGAAGCCGTGGAAACGGCCGAAAAGGTAGCCGCACTCGAACCCAAAAACCTGATTGTGCTGGCTGGCGTCATCGACATTGCCCACCGCGCGGGCCACACCGAGATGGCCATGCGCCACCTGCGCCGCGGTCTCGAGCTGGTCCCTGGGGATGTGGCGCTGCGCCGCCTGCTGGCACGCGACCTGAGTGACCATGGCCAGCACGATGAATCGTTGGCGCTGTGGAGCGAACTGGTGGCTGAAAACCCGACAGACACACTGTCGCTGACGGGCCGCGTGCAGGCCCATATCGCTGCCGGACGTGCCACCGACGCAGCCAGTGACGCCCAAGCCTTGCTCCAGCTGGCTCCGGACGACGCCGTCTACCAGTACTACGCACAGCTGGCCCGCGGGGAAACACCCGCACAGTACCCCGCCGAGCTCTCGCGGCCGCTGTTCGACAACATGGCCGAGTTCTACGACGTGCACATGGTGCGCGGCCTCAAGTACCAGTTGCCCAAGCAGGTGGCCGAAAAGATCCTTGCGCGCCATCCGGACCGGCGGCTCAATGTGCTGGATCTGGGCTGCGGCACGGGGCTGCTGGGCGTATGCCTGGGGAAACTCGAAGGCTTTCTCATCGGAGTGGACTTGTCCACCAAGATGATTGAGCAGGCCATACGGCACAACGTGTATGACCGCTTTCATACGGTGAACCTGCACGATGCGCTGAGGGAAACCCCGGCGGGCCTGTACCAGGTGTTGACGGCGCTGGATGTGTTTATCTATGCAGGTGACCTGACCGGGGCCATCCCCAACGCGTACAGGGTTCTCGCAGCGGATGGCATCCTTGTCTTCTCCTGCGAAACGGCCAGCGAAAGCGGTGCTGATCTTGTGTTTCTTCCCAGCGGTCGGTACGCACACAAACGCAGCCACGTGCAAGCGCTGTGCAAAGCCGCTGGCTTTGACACGGTTGAGATCGAAGACACGGTGCTCCGCCAGGAAAACCATCAGCCTGTGCAAGGCTTCGTCGTCACCGCGCACAAGCCCGCCGAGTAACCGGCCTCTGCACCCCTGAGATAAGGCGGCCTTCGCTTGCAGCCAAGCAGGCAGGGGCCACCTCCCCCTACGCCAGCAGGCGTGAAGACCTCGGCACGTGCGCCATCAAGAACTCCATCTGGTCCGCCAGGATGCGACGGTTGCGCAGGATGAAGTCTTCCCACAGGCTGGGCACATAGGGCGCGTACAGCAGCGGCATGTGGGCCTGCTCCGGCGTGCGCGGGCCCTTGCGGTGGTTGCAGGGGCGGCAGGCGGTGACCACGTTCATCCAGTGGTCCTGCCCGTTGCGCGCGAAGGGCACGATGTGCTCGCGCGTGAGATCTTCCTCATGAAAGTGCCCGCCGCAGTAGGCGCACACGTTGCGGTCCCGCGCAAACAGCTTGCTGTTGGTCAGGCTGGGCTTGAGGCCGAAGGGATTGATGCCCGACACGCCCTTGGTACCGATGATGCTGTTGACCGCGATGACCGACTGCTCGCCCGTGACGGCGTTGTGGCCGCCGCGAAACCGGGCGATCTGGGCACCGGATTCCCAGCGCACTTCACCGGCGGCGTAGTGGATGACCGCCTGTTCGAGCGAGATCCACGACTGGGGCAAGCCCTGGGCAGAGAGTTTCAAGACCTTCAAAACACGCCTCCTGGAACACAAGTACACAAGGATTCGGAACGCTGACGTCTCGCAGGAGCCCTGCGCTGGGCCACCCGTGGGTCACAATATACTCCGAATCGATGACAGATTGGCGTCCTGCGCTTATTGGGAGCGCGCGAGCTGCTATCAAAAAGATAACAAACCGATGAAGATCTTTCGCGGCTTTCACCATCCGGGCATCGCTCATGCCTGCGCCCTCACCATCGGCAACTTCGACGGGGTGCACCGGGGCCACCAGGCCATGCTGGCACTGCTGAACAGCGAAGCCGCGCATCGGCGGGTAGAGAGCTGCGTGCTGACCTTCGAGCCACACCCCCGCGACTACTTTGCCGGAGCGCTGAACAAACCTGAGCTGGCTCCAGCCCGCATCGGCACGCTGCGCGACAAGCTGACCGAGCTGGCCCGCTGCGGCGTGCAGCAGACGGTGGTGCTGCCCTTTGACGCACGGCTGGCGGCGCAGTCGCCCGAGGCGTTCATTGAAGAGGTACTGCTGCAGGGCCTGGGAGCGCGTTATGTGCTGGTGGGCGACGATTTCCGCTTCGGACGACAGCGGGCGGGGGATTACGCCATGCTGGACGCCGCCGGGCAAAGCCGTGGCTTTGACGTGGCGCGCATGAATTCGTACGAGGTGCACGGATTGCGCGTCTCCAGTTCGGCCGTCCGTCAGGCTTTGGCCGCGGGCGACATGGACGCGGCTGCACGGCTGCTGGGGCGCCCCTACACCATCAGCGGGCATGTAGTGCACGGCCGCAAGCTGGGGCGTGAACTGGGGACCACCGAAGCCGGAGCGGGCAACGGATTTCGCACCCTCAACCTGCGCTTTGCGCACTGGAAACCGGCCGCCAGCGGCATCTTTGCGGTGCTCGTGCACGGGTTGGGCGCTGTACCGCTGCCGGGCGTGGCCAACCTTGGCGTCAGGCCCTCGCTCGACCCGAACGACGTGAATGGCGGACGCGTCTTGCTCGAGACCCACTGCCTGGAGTGGCCCGACGAGCTGGGCCCCGAAGGGGCGTACGGTAAAATTGTGCGGGTGGAACTGCTGCACAAACTGCACGACGAGCTGAAGTACGACGGTCTGGACGCCCTGACAGCGGGCATCTCCCAGGACTGCGACAACGCTCGTGCCTACTTTGCATCGGCCCGTGCGCCGCAGCACAGTGCTCCGCTGCACACCGAGACACGACGCCAGACCACGCGCGACCGAATTTGAGGCGGCTGCGCCCCGCAGCGCCCGCCACGGCGGGCCCACCCGACCCACTGCCTCGCTCCAATCCCGTTCTTGCTCCGGGCACGCCCCGGAACGCCCCGTTTTAAGGCTCCCTCATGTCCGACGACAACGCCAGCACATTCTCTGCAGCCACCCCGGCCACGGACTACCGCAGCACGCTGAACCTTCCTGACACGACCTTCCCCATGCGCGGCGACCTGCCCAAGCGCGAGCCGGGCTGGGTGAAGGAATGGGAAGACCAGGGGATCTACAAACGCCTGCGCGACGCACGCCGTGGCGCGCCCAAGTTCATCCTGCACGATGGCCCGCCCTACGCCAACGGCCAGATCCACATGGGCCACGCGGTCAACAAGATCCTGAAGGACATGATCACCAAGGCGCGCCAGCTGGAAGGCTTTGACGCGCTGTACGTGCCCGGCTGGGACTGCCATGGCCTGCCCATCGAGAATGCCATCGAAAAGAAGCACGGTCGCAACCTCAGCCGCGATGACATGCAGGCCAAGAGCCGAGCCTTTGCCACCGAGCAGATCGCCCAGCAGATGGTGGACTTCAAGCGCCTGGGCGTGCTGGGCGAATGGGACAACCCCTACAAGACCATGAACCCCGCCAACGAGGCCGGCGAGATCCGCGCCTTCAAGCGCGTGATGGAGCGTGGTTTTGTGTACCGGGGCCTCAAGCCCGTTTACTGGTGCTTTGACTGCGGCAGTTCGCTGGCCGAGTTCGAGATCGAGTACCAGGAGAAAAAGAGCACCACACTGGACGTGGCGTTCAAATCGCACGAGCCCGCCAAGCTGGCCGCCGCCTTCGGCTTGCCTGCCTTGACCAAGGAGGCGTTCGTCGTCATCTGGACCACGACCGCCTGGACCATCCCTGCCAACCAGGCCCTGAACCTGAACCCCGAGATCAGCTATGCGCTGGTGGACACGGGCGAGCGCATCCTGCTGGTGGCCGAGCCGCTGGTAGCCTCTTGCCTCGAGCGCTACAGCCTCACCGGCAGCGTGCTGGCCACCACCCTGGGCAAGAACCTGGGCGGCCTCGAATTCCAGCACCCGTTGTACGACGTGGCCAGCGAAGACGGCAGCTTTGGCTACCGCCGCCTGTCGCCCGTGTACCTGGCCGACTACGCCACGGCCGACGACGGCACCGGTATCGTGCATTCCTCGCCTGCCTACGGCCTGGAAGACTTCAACTCCTGCCGCGCACATGGCATGGCGCTCGACGAGATCCTGAACCCCGTGCAAGGCAACGGCACCTACGCGGCGGACTTCCCGCTGTTCGGCGGCCAGCACATCTGGAAGGCCGTGCCCGTGATCATCGAAGCGCTGCGCAACGCAGGGCGCCTGATGACCACCAAGGACATCACCCACAGCTACCCACACTGCTGGCGCCACAAGACGCCGGTGATCTACCGCGCAGCCGCCCAGTGGTTCATCCGCATGGACGAAGGCGAAGGCGTATTCACCAAAGCAGGCATGAAGCCCGCCAAGACGCTGCGCCAGATTGCGCTCGACGCCATCGAACACACCAGCTTCTACCCCGAAAACGGCAAGGTCCGCCTGCACGACATGATCGCAGGGCGGCCAGACTGGTGCATCTCGCGCCAGCGCAGCTGGGGCGTGCCCATCCCGTTCTTCCTGCACAAGGATTCGGGCGAGCTGCATCCGCGCACGATGGAAATCATGGACCAGGCGGCCGACATTGTCGAAAAAGGCGGTATCGAGGCCTGGAGCCGCGTGACGGTGGAAGAAATCCTGGGCGCCGAAGACGCACCGCACTACACCAAGAGCACCGACATCCTGGAAGTGTGGTTTGACTCCGGCTCCACCTTCAGCCATGTGCTGCGGGGCACGCATGCCCCCCAGTTCCACGACCAGGGCCCTGAAGCCGACCTGTACCTCACCGCGGCTGGTTCCACAGTTCGCTGCTGCTGGCATCGGCGCTGGAAGGCCGCGCGCCCTATCGCGGCCTGCTGACCCATGGCTTCACCGTGGACAGCCAGGGCCGCAAGATGAGCAAGTCGCTGGGCAACGGTATCGATCCGCAAGAGATCAACAAGAAGCTGGGCGCCGAAATCATCCGCCTGTGGGTGGCCGCCAGCGACTACTCTGGCGACATTGCAGGCGACGAGAAGATCCTGGCCCGTGTGGTGGACGCCTACCGCCGCATCCGCAACACGCTGCGCTTCCTGCTGGCCAACGTGAGCGACTTCGACCCGGCCCAAGACGCCGTGCCGTTCGACCAGATGCTGGAGATCGACCGCTACGCGCTCACCCGCGCCACCGAATTCCAGGCCGAGGTGCTGGCGCACTACAAGGTGTATGAGTTCCACCCCGTGGTCGCCAAGCTGCAGCTGTACTGCTCGGAAGACCTGGGCGGTTTTTACCTGGACGTGCTCAAGGACCGCCTGTACACCACCGCGCCCAAGAGCCTGGCCCGCCGCAGTGCACAGACCGCGCTGTACCACATCACCCACGCGATGCTGCGCTGGATGGCGCCATTCCTGTCGTTCACGGCCGAAGAGGCGTGGAAGGTGTTTGGCAATTCCGATTCCATCTTCCTGGAAACGTACGGAAACGTTGCGGGTGCCGGGGCGGGTGCCGACGAGGGGCTGCTGGCCAAGTGGTCGCGCATCCGCGAGATCCGCGATGCCGTGAACAAGGACATCGAAAACCTGCGCGCCGCTGGTCAGGTGGGCTCGTCGCTGCAGGCGACGGTCACCCTCACCGCGGCCCCGGAAGACTACGCGCTGCTGGCCAGCCTGGGCGACGACCTCCGATTCGTGTTCATCACTTCAGCTATCGAATTAATAGCAGGAAGTGCAATGAAAATAAGCACTCGGGCCAGTTCTGATGCCAAATGCGAGCGTTGCTGGCACTACCGCAGCGATGTTGGCCACGATCCGGCCCACCCCACCATCTGCGGCCGCTGCACCAGCAACCTGCTGGGCGCTGGCGAAACACGGGTGCATGCGTGATGGCTCGCGCATCGGGCACCTCATCGTTCGGTGGGCGCGGTGGCCCCACCATGTGGCCGTGGCTCGCGTGGGCCGTAGTGATTCTGGTAGCGGACCAAATCACCAAGACCCTGATCCTGGACCACTACCGGCTGGGCGATTCCACCTTCATCACCAGCTTCTTCAATATCGTGCGTGCGCACAACACGGGTGCGGCATTCTCGTTCCTGGCAGATGCTGGTGGCTGGCAGCGCTGGCTGTTCACCGGCATCGGTGCAGCGGCCACGGTGTTCATCGTGTGGCAACTCAGGGCGCACCCGGGGCAAAAGCTGTTCAGCTTCTCGCTGGCAAGCATTCTGGGCGGGGCCGTGGGCAACGTGGTGGACCGGCTGATGCACGGCTACGTGGTCGATTTTTTGCAGTTCCATTACGCCGGCTGGTATTTCCCGTCGTTCAACGTCGCGGACTCGGCCATCACGGTGGGAGCAGCCTGCCTGATCCTGGATGAACTGCTGCGGGTGCGAGGAAATCGCTGAGCGCCAAACACCGCAAACCAGACCAGACGGCCCGCTTGAAGCGGGCCGTTTGCTTTCAAAGCTCGCCCCACAACGCACCCAGAGGCGACAGGGACATCCCCCCGTGCTATCGAATCAGGAGTATGCTTGTGTGTCAGTTTTATGACAACTGATCCGGGCATGCCATCTGGCACCGTATGTGTTGCACGATGCCCACAATGACGGGCGGTTCCGCGCAGCCGCCCTGTGTCTGCACCCACCTGCAGACAGGCGGGAAGGCGAGCGGTAGTCCGGGTGGATTGCCCGGGCTGCGAGTGGCACGGCACATGCATGGCATGGCCGGTTAAAAGAACAAGAAGCGATAGCGATTCATGAAGCATCTCCTTAATTTGCTGGCAGCCGTAGCGCTGCTGATCTGGGGCACCCACCTGGTGCGCACCGGCATCCTGCGGGTGTTTGGCGCCAACCTGCGGCAACTGATTGCACGCAGCGTCAGCAACCGATTCACAGCCGTGATGTCGGGCATTGGCGTGACTGCCGTCGTGCAGTCCAGCACCGCCACAGCACTCATCGTCTCGTCTTTTGTGGGCCAGGGGCTGGTGGGCCTGCCAGCGGCGCTGGCCGTGATGCTGGGTGCCGATGTGGGCACCAGCGTGATGGCGGTGGTGTTCTCGATGGACCTGTCATGGCTGTCGCCGCTGTTCATCTTTGTGGGCGTGGTGCTGTTCATCTCGCGCAAGGACACGGCCGTGGGCCGCGTGGGCCGCGTGCTCATCGGCCTGGGGCTGATGCTGCTGGCGCTGCGGCTCATCACCGAATCGACCACCGTACTGACGCAGTCGCCCACCGTGCGCACGCTGCTGGGCGCCTTAACGAGCGACCTGTTACTGGAGATCTTCACCGGCGCCGTGCTGGCACTGCTGGCCTACTCCAGCCTGGCGACGGTACTGCTCACGGCAGCGCTTGCCGGATCGGGCGGCATTCCGCTAGATGTGGCCCTGGGCCTGGTGGTGGGTGCCAACCTGGGCAGCGGCGTTTTGGCCGTGCTCACCACCCTCAAGTCCGACATCCAGACGCGCCAGGTGCCGCTGGGCAATCTGCTGTTCAAGATCATCGGGGTCCTGATCATGACGCCGTTGATCGGCCTGTGGCTCAAGCACGCGCGCGCCTACGTGCCCGATACCGCCACGCAGGTCGTGCTGTTCCACCTGGCTTTCAACATGGTGGTGGGCCTGGTCTGCATCGGGCTGACGGGCACCGTGGCCCGCATGGTGCAGCGGCTGATGCCCGCGCAGGACCGGCAGGACGCCGCTGGCATGCGTCCGCGGCATCTCGATCCCTCTGCCCTGGCCACACCGTCGCTGGCCATCTCGTGTGCGGCGCGCGAAGCGTTGCACCAGGCCGATGTGGTCGAGTCGATGCTGATCGGCCTGCACAAGGTCATCCGCACCGACGACCTGCGACTGGCAGGAGAGCTGCGCAAGCTCGACGACGAAGTGGACGGCCTGTACTCGGCCATCAAGTACTACATGACCAAGATCTCGCGCGAGGCGCTGGACGAACGCGAGGGCCGCCGCTGGGCCGACATCATCAGCTTCACGATCAACATGGAGCAGATCGGCGACATCATCGAGCGCGTACTGATCGACATCGAGGACAAGAAGATCAAGAAGGGCCGCCAGTTCTCGGAGGCGGGCATGGAAGAGATCAACGAGCTGCATGCGCGCCTGCTGGACAACCTGCGGCTGGCAATGAGCGTGTTCCTGAACGGCAGCGTGCGCGACGCGCAAAAGCTGCTGGAAGAAAAGGCCCGCTTTCGGGACCTGGAGCACGCCTATTCGGCCACGCACCTTGCGCGACTGTCCGACAACACGGTACAGAGCATCGAGACGAGTTCGCTGCACATCGACCTGATCAGCGACCTCAAGCGCATCAACTCGCTGCTGTGCTCCGTGGCGTACCCGATCCTCGAATCGGCTGGTGCACTGGCGCCCAGCCGACTCAAACCGGTGGCGGACCAGACCTGAAGCCTGTTCTTTTCTGGCGAAGGGCTCCCGGTCCTTGCCATGCCGTCCAGGCACCATGGGCGCCCGGGTGACGCTGCAGCACTTCCACTGCAGCACGCATGGGCCGGCGCACTGGCCGCGTCTGCGACTTTTTCAGCGCAGCAGTGCAAGCACTCCCTGTGGCAGCTGGTTGGCCTGCGCCACCATGGCGGTGCCGGCCTGCTGAAGGATTTGCGAGCGCGAGAGGTTGGCGGTTTCTGCCGCAAAGTCGGCATCCAGAATGCGTGAACGGGATGCGGACAGGTTTTCGGAAGTTACCTGCAGGTTGCTGATCGATGTCTCAAAGCGCGACTGCAGGGCGCCGAGCTTCGCCCGCTCGCCACCGATGTAGGCCAGCGCTGCATCCACCACCCAGAGCGCGTCGTTGGACCCCGCCACCGAAGATACGTCCAACGCAGCCACCGATTGCAGCTGCGAGCTGGCCGATGTGGCGCCCACCACCGAAGTGGTCGATGTGCTGCTGGCGGCAAAACTTTTATCGGACCTCAGGGTGACCTGTCCAAGCGCTGTCAGAGAGCCGCCTGGGCCCGTGTTGTTCAAGGTCCCGATGGCGCCGGTCTCGACGTTGACTGCCTGCAGCCACAGGCCAAACCCGTCCTTGCTGGTGACGGTAATGTTGTCACCCGACTGGCTCTCCAGAATGATGGCCGTATTGCCTGCCGACAAAGGCTCCCCTGCCAGCACAATGCGGGCGCTGACCCCTGTGTTGGCGTACTGGTCATTGATTGCACTCACCGCCTCCGACAAGCCCGCAACCGTATCGGCATTCGGGACCTTCACGCTGAAATTGGCGACTTTTCCATTCGTGCCCGTGATACTGAAACTGGACGTTGTCGCACCGAAATCGAAGCGCACCGTGGTCTTGGCGCTCGCGGTGACGCCGGTGGATGCGCTGACTGCATTGAAACGGGCGGCCGCGGTGGCGGCAGTATCGGTCACCGCCGTCGTTACCGAGGCGCTCCCCCTGTAGCCTTGCACATCCACGGCCACCGCGGTGTAGGCAGGGGAGACCGCCGTGTTGATCATCGCCCCCACCAGTTCGTTGGAGCCGTAGGTCTGGGTCCGCATGTTGGCGGATGCCGCCAAAATGGTCTGCCCCGCATTGGCCCCCACCTGGAACTGGGCGGTACCGAAGGTGCCATCCAGCAGCTTCTGTCCATTGAACTCGGTGGTCTGGGCAATGCGGTCAAGCTCTGCTACCAGTTGGCTGACTTCCTGATTGAGTGCCTGACGGTCGCCTGCACTGTTGGAGGCATTGGCAGATTGCACGGCCAGTTCACGCACCCGCTGCAGGATGTCGCCAGAGGCCTTGAGCGCGCCTTCTGCCGTTTGGGCCAGAGAAATGCCATCGTTGGCATTGCGCACCGCCTGGTTCAACCCCTTGATCTGGCTCGTAAAGCGCTCGGAAATGGCCAGTCCGGCCGCGTCGTCCTTGGCGCTGTTGATGCGCAGACCCGAAGAGAGGCGCTGGATGGACGTGTTGAGCGACGCCTGGCTCATGCCCAGATTGCGCTGAGCAGTCAGTGCACCCACATTCGTATTGATGGTCGCCGCCATTGCAATCCTGTTGCCTTCCTCATTCAGGGCCTGTCGCTTGCTCACACGGCGCGACTTGCCACAATTTCGGCATCTGATCGCAAATCTTGAGCGCCTGAAGCCCAGCGCGGGCGGCCATCATGGCGTCAGCGCTTGCCGCGGTGTCCGCAGCGCCGATGTCATGCCCCGAAAAATTCCGCAAGCACCAGCCCTGCCTCCAGCGTGAAACCACCGGTGGCGACACGCTGACGCACGGCGTCGGGCGAGAGCTGATCGAACAACTCCACCTCGCCATCCTGGTTGTCCGGCTGCATGCCCTGCGGCACCACGGCGCTGAACCAGTCGATGCGCTCGACCATGAACCCAGCCCCCTGCCCTTCACTGCTGGGACGGCTGAACAGCACGTGCCCGCCGTGTGTCAGCCCGTGCAGGCGCTCGACGCGCAGCCCCGCCTCCTCCCAGGTCTCGCGCGCCAGGGCCTGATCGAGCGTGTCGGCCGCCGACACCATGCCGCCCATCAGCGTGTCCCACTGGCCAGGGTTGTGGGGTTTGCTCATCGACCGCTTTTGCACCCAGATGTGCCCATCCGGCGATTGCCCGACCAGATGCACAGCGCGGGTGGCGATACCCAGCACCCGGACGGCACCGCGCTCGATGGTGCCGACCACTTCGCCAGCCGGGTTGCAGACAGCCAGCTGCTCGTCACGCCACGGGCCGCACAGCCCCTCGTCACGCAACGTGGCTGCCAGTACGTTCAGCGCTGGCGTGACTTCGTCAGCGGGAACCTGCAGATGCCAGGCAAGAACGCCCTCACGCTCCTCTTTTAATAGCATCAGGCCATTATTTAAAAGGGACATGAGCCGGTTTTCATCCAAAAACCCCTCTGCAACCGACCCCACCAGCTGCCCGGCAGCCAGCAAGGGCTGGCGGGGCTGTTGCGGTGGCCGCTGGGCGCGCAGGCGCGCTGCCGCCACCCACTGGGCAAACGCAGGCCCACCGGGATGGATGCTCACAGCGTGAGGATGGTGCAGCCCGTGGTCTTGCGGGCTTCCAGGTCACGATGGGCCTGCTGCACGTCGGCCAGCGGGTAGCGCTGGTCGATGTGGATCTTGACCTGGCCGCTGGCCACCACCGCAAACAGGTCATCGGCCATGGCCTGCGTGCTCTCGCGCGTGGCAATGTGGCTGAACAGCGTCTGGCGCGTGACGTAGATCGAGCCTTTGGCGCCCAGCGAGCCCGGTGCGAACGGTGCCACCGGGCCGGACGCATTGCCAAAGCTGGCCATCAGGCCGAAGGGACGCAGGCAATCGAGCGACTTGTCCCAGGTGTCCTTGCCGACAGAGTCGTACACCACCTTCACGCCCTTGCCACCGGTGATCTCCTTCACGCGGGCGGCAAAGTCTTCGGTGCTGTAGTTGATGGCATGGGCAGCGCCGCTGGCCAGCGCCAGCTGGCACTTGGCATCGCTGCCAGCCGTGCCGATGAGCTGCAGGCCCAGTGCCTTGGCCCACTGGCAGGCAATCAGGCCCACGCCCCCGGCTGCGGCATGAAAGAGCACATGGTCGCCGGGCTGCAGGCCTTCCACCGGCAGCGTTTTCTTGAGCAGGTATTGCGCCGTCAGCCCCTTGAGCATCATGGCGGCACCGGTCTCGAAACTGATGGCATCCGGCAGCTTGCACACGCACTTGGCAGGCATCACGCGCACCTCGCAATAGGCGCCGGGCGGCTGGCTGGCATAGGCGGCGCGGTCGCCCGCGCGCAGGTGCGTCACGCCCTCGCCCACGGCCTCGACAATGCCGGCGCCTTCCATGCCGATGCCTGCAGGCATGGTCAGGGGATACAGCCCGGTGCGGTGGTACACGTCGATGAAGTTCAGGCCCACGGCATGGTGGCGGATGCGGATCTCGCCCGGGCCAGGCTCGCCCACGGTGACATCGGCCAGGAATAGTTCTTCGGGTCCGCCATGCTGGCGGATCTGTACGGCAAGGCTCATGGGAAAAGGCTCCTGTGCGGGTGGGTGCCCGGCTCGTGGCAGAGCGGGCTCGGGAAACAGACGGAGATGATCGTGCCATGAATCTGCAAGGCTTGCAGAGACGCGCACCGGTACAGTGCAGCCATGACACAAAGACTGACACTTGGCACAGCGGCCATGCTGGTGATACCACCGCTGCTGTGGGCCGGCAACGCCGTGACAGGGCGGCTCGTTCACGACCTGATCCCGCCCATCACACTGAACCTGCTGCGCTGGGTGCTGGCCTTCCTCTTGTTGCTGCCATTTGCCTACGGCGTGCTGCGCCCGGGCAGCGGGCTGTGGCCGCACTGGCGCCGCTACGCGGTGCTGGGCCTGCTGGGCATTGGCCTGTACAACGCGCTGCAGTACATGGCGCTGCAGACCTCCACGCCCATCAACGTGACGCTGGTCGGCTCCAGCATGCCCGTGTTCATGCTGGTGGTGGGGGCCTTGTTCTTCGGTGCGCCGGTCACCCGCAGGCAGCTGCTGGGCGCACTGCTGTCGGTGTGCGGCGTGCTGCTGGTACTGAGCCGCGGCGAATGGGCGCAGCTTCTGGCATTCCGGCTGGTGCCCGGCGATATCTTCATGCTGCTGGCCACGCTGTCGTGGGCCTTCTACAGCTGGCTGCTGTCGCGCACCATCGAGCCGACCGCCATCCGCGGCGACTGGGCGGCCTTCCTGATGGCGCAGATGGTGTTCGGCCTGGCGTGGTCCGGCAGCTTTGCAGGCGCCGAATGGGCTGCAGGCCACACGCACATCGAATGGGGCTGGCCGCTCGTGGCCGCGCTGGCCTTCATTGCCGTGGGGCCGGCCTTGCTGGCTTACCGGTGCTGGGGCGTGGGCGTGCAGCGGGCGGGGCCCGCCGTGGCCGGCTTTTTTGTCAACCTCACGCCGCTGTTTGCGGGCGTACTGTCTGCGGCATTCCTGGGCGAGACACCGCGGCTGTTCCATGGCGTGGCATTTGCGCTCATCGTGGGCGGCATCGTGGTGTCGTCGCGCCGCTGATGGGCGCACGGCGCGGGGTGGGTCGCAGTACCTTCGCTCCGCTTTCCCGGTGCGGTGTCAGCCCGGTCAGCTATCCGAAGGCACGGGTGCAGGCGCGGGTACAGGCGCAAACGCGGCGGTCTGCAGCATGACTTCCAGCTCCGCAGCGGGCTGCGGCCGGCCCATCAGATAGCCCTGGAAGAGCTGGCATCCGTAGTCGGCCAGCATGTCCTTTTGCACCTGCGTTTCCACGCCCTCGGCAATCACGTCCAGCTCCAGGTTGCGGGCCATGCCGATGATGGTCTGCACGATGACATCGTCGGTATGGCGTACGCCCAGGTTGCGCACAAAAGACTGGTCGATCTTGAGCTGATCGAGCGGCAGGCGCGTGAGGTAGGCCAGCGATGAGTAGCCGGTACCGAAATCATCCAGCGAAAACCGCACGCCCTTGGTCTTGAGCAGGCCCATCTTGTTGACCGTGTCGTCCACGTTGTCGAGCACCAGCGACTCGGTCAGCTCCAGCTTGAGCAGGTGGGGCCGGGCCCCGGTTTCGCGCAGCACCTCTACCACCCGTGCGACGAAGTCGCGCTGGCGGAACTGGCGCGCGCTCACGTTCACCGACACCTGGACATAGCGGTAGCGCGGGTCGCTGGTCCATGCGGCCAGTTGCTCGCACGCAGTGCGCAGCACCCAGTGGCCGATGGGCACGATGAGTTCGCTTTCTTCCGCCACGCCGATGAAGCTGCTGGGCGTCACCAGGCCACGCTCCGGGTGGCGCCAGCGTATCAAGGCCTCGGCACCGATGATGCGCCCGCCGAGATTGAACTGCGGCTGGTAGTGCAGCTCGAACTGCCGGCCCGTGATGGCCGCCTGCAGGTCTGCCTCCAGCCGGGCGCGGGCGCTGATGGCCACCTGCATCTCGGGGTCGAAAAAGCACATGCCGTTGCGGCCCTGCGACTTGACCTGGTACATGGCGATATCAGCTTCTTTGAGGAGGTCCACCGACAGCTGCTGTGACCCGCCCATCAGGGTGATGCCGATACTGGGCGTGCTGTGGTGCACATGGGTGCCCAGCGTGTAAGGCAGGTTGAGCCGGCGCAGGATCTTTTCGCCTACGCGACGGGCGTGGGCGGCAGCCTCGTCGCGGTGGGCGGATATCTCATGCAGCATCACCACGAATTCGTCACCGCCCAGGCGTGCCACCGTGTCTTCGCGGCGCACGCAA
>LNEG01000191.1 GCA_001464865.1 Burkholderiales bacterium Ga0074133 | reverse complement strand
GCTTCTCCAGCCATGCGGGCTGTGCAGTCCAAAGGGCGTGGTCGTACCGGTATGCCGGGCTCAGCCGCAGAAATCGCCATGCCCACTGGTCGCCAGACAAGGATTTTGCGGGGTCCGCCTCTGTCAGCGCGAATGGATAGTTCCCCGGCGCAAATGGCAAGGATGTGATGCCTGCGGCTGAATTGCTCATCCCTTCTTGGCTTTCAGACGCTGGTTCATGGTGGCAACCACCGAGCCCAAGTGCTTCTGCGTCAGATGGGAGTAGCGTTTGGCCATTGCCATGGTCTTGTGACCCAAGACTTCTGCAATCTCGCGGGTACTGGCGCCGGACATGGCCAGTAAGCTGCCCGCTGTGTGGCGCAGATCATGAAACCGGAAGTCATCCAAGCCAGCGCGTTTGCGGCAGGTTTCCCATGCCTTGCGAATTTCGACAGGCTTGTTGTCCACGGTGTCGCTCGGGAACAGCAATTGACCTGCAGGCACACGGCCCCCATTGTTCGCGATGGCCTTGTCGCGCAGCTCCATGACTGCAGTGAAGGCGTCCTCTGCGAGAGGTGCGGTGCGGGCGTCCCCGTTCTTGGTCTTCTCCATGACCAGCAAGCCCATGTCCGCGCCGTCTTCGACCAAGACGTTGCGCCACCGCAGCGTCATGATCTCGCTCTGGCGCATGCCAGTAGACAGCGCCAGCAACACGACCGTGTGCAGGAACCGGTTCTCGCTTTCTTTCGCCGCCGTCAGCACCCGCTGGATTTCTTCGTCTGACAAGAAGCTGCGGCGCTCGTTATCGACCTTGGGCTTCTTGACGCCGACCATGGGAGACTTTTCCATCCATCCCCATTCTGTGACGGCGGTGTTCAGCGCGTGGGAAAGCGCCGCCATGTAGCGGACGACCGTGGCGGGGGCGCGAACGCGATCCTTCACCACCGTCGCCGTGGCGGTCTTGCCTTTTGCGTCCTTGCTTTGAACCTTCGCGCTGGTCTTGCCAATCGACTCCGTGGACAGTGCGCTGCGGGCCTGCGCGATAAGGTTGTTGTTCAACTCCGCTAGGTTGTAGCGGCCCAGCTTGGCCTCCCACCAATCCAGATGGACGGTCTGGTCGCTGATGAACTTCTCTGTCTTGAGTGGCAGGATTTCCTTGCGGTAACGTTCGATCAGATCGGCGACGGTGTGCCGTTCGGCAACCACGCGAGGGAGGTAGCGGCCAGCCTTCAGTTCAGTCTCGACCATGGCAGCCCATTGTTTTGCCATGGTTTTGCTGGCGAACGTCTTGGTCTGCGGTGGGAAGCCTTTGATGCGTACCTGAACGTGGTACGACTTGGCGCCAGAAGTGGAAACGCGCTCCCGAATCACTGCCATGCTGTCCTCCCTTGCTGCGCAAGAACGCGGAGAACGCTGGCGCGACGGAGCGCGTTATTGCCGTAGATTGGCCAAAGTGTGCCAAATTTGTGCCACGAACGAGTCTGCGATAAGCTATGTCGTTGTGGCATATAGCTTTTTAGTGGTAGAGCATCATGCATTACGAATGAGCTGCTCTACCGACTGAGCTACACCGGCTTAAGCCCTCAATTATAGCGTGGAATGGTAGCTCGTCACGCGGTCGACTTCGTTTTTCGACCCGAGGATCACGCTGACGCGTTCATGCAGCTGGGTAGGCTGGATGTCGAGGATGCGCTGCTTGCCGTTGGTGGCAGCCCCGCCGGCCTGCTCGACCAGCCAGCCCATGGGGTTGGCTTCGTACATCAGGCGCAGCTTGCCGGGCTTGTGGGGCTCGCGCTTGTCCCAGGGGTACATGAAGACGCCGCCGCGGGTCAGGATGCGGTGCACGTCGGCCACCATGCTGGCAATCCAGCGCATGTTGAAGTCCTTGCCGCGCGGGCCGTCGCGGCCTTGCAGGCACTCGTCGATGTAGCGCTTCACGGGCTCGTCCCAGTGGCGCATGTTGCTCATGTTGATCGCGAATTCCTTGGTGTCTTCAGGGATCCGGATGTTCTCTTCGGTCAGCACGAACGAGCCCTGTTCGCGGTCCAGTGTGAACATGGCCACGCCGTCGCCCACGGTGAGCACCAGCGTGGTCTGCGGGCCGTAGATGCAGTAGCCGGCCGCCACCTGTTGCGTGCCGGGTTGCAGGAAGTCGGCTTCTTCCACGCCGCGGTCGTCATCGGGCTTCTTGAGCACGCTGAAGATGGTGCCGATGCTCACGTTCACGTCGATGTTCGACGAGCCGTCCAGCGGATCGAACAGCAGCAGGTATTCGCCTTGCGGATAGCGGTTGGGCACCAGGTAAATGCCGTCCATTTCTTCCGACGCCATCGCGGCCAGGTGGCCGCCCCATTCGTTGGCTTCGATCAACACCTCGTTGGCGATGATGTCGAGCTTCTTCTGGATTTCGCCCTGCACGTTTTCGCTGCCGGCAGCGCCCAGCACGCCGCCCAGCGCGCCCTTGTTCACGGCGTGGCTGATGCTTTTGCAGGCGCGGGCCACCACTTCGAGCAGCAGGCGCAGTTGCGAGGGGATAAGCCCGTCCATGCGTTGCTGTTCAACGAGGTAACGGGTCAGGCTGATGTTTTTTGCCATGTTGATGGTTTCCGTGTGGTTGGATTAACCGGCCAGCGCGCGGCTGACGACCTCGCGCACGTCGTTGGACAGATCGGGCCTGGCGGCGACGCGGGCTATGGCCTCGCGGGCCGCGCTGCGCCAGGGTTCGGCGAGCTTCTTCCAGCGGTCGAGTGCACGTGCCAGACGGGCGGCGACCTGGGGGTTGATGCTGTCGAGCTCGATGACGCGTTCGCTCCAGAAGGTGTAGCCCGCAGCGTCTTCGCGGTGGAAGGCGCCGGGGTTGCCGTTGCAGTAGCTGAAGATCACGCTGCGGGCGCGGTTGGGGTTCTTGAGGCTGAAGTCGGCGTGCTGCATGAGCTTGCGGACCGCCGGCAGGATGTTGCCGCCGTGGTCGGGCGCGCCGGCCTGCAGGGCAAACCATTTGTCGATGACCAGCGGGTCGTCTTTGAACAAGGCATGAAACCGCGCCAGCGCAGGGGCAGCCAGTTCGCTGCCGCTGGCCACCAGGGCGGTCAGTGCGTTGAACCGGTCGGTCATGTTGCCGGCATCCTTGAAGCGCTGGAATGCCTTGCCGGGCCACACCGTATCGCCGCTGGCGTGGGCCGCAATGCACAGCATGTGCAGTGCCAGGCCGCTCAGGCCCCGACGGCCGCAGGAGACAGGGTCTGGGCTGTATCCGCCGGTGTCGTGGTGCTGTTCCCAGGCCCATTCCCAGTCGGCTTGCAGCGCCAGGGCCAGCTGCGCACGGATGGCTTCGCGCACCCGGTGAATGCGCTGCGGGTCGACCACGTCGAGCTGCTCGGCAATGTAGGTTTCTGACGGCAGCGTGAGGACCAGTTCCTTGAACGCAGCGTCCAGCCCCGGATTGCGCAGGACCGCGCGCAGGGCCTCCACAAAGGCGTCTGGCAGGATTTGGGGGTCAAAATGGCCGGTGGTCTTTGTATTGCTTGCCTCTTTTGCTATCGAATGGATAGCAAAACGAAGCGCCAGACGCTGGCCTGCTTCCCACCTGTTGAAGGCGTCGGTGTCGTGGGCGAGCAGGGTGAGCAACTGGGCGTCGGTGTAGTCGATGTCCAGCACCACCGGCGCGCTGAAGCCGCGCAAGAGCGATGGCACGGGCTCGGCATCGATGCCCGTGAACGTCAACGTCTGCGCCGCCTCGGTCAGGACTACTACGCGCGATGTGGTGGCAGATGCTGCGTCGGCAGTGCCTTCGCCCGCCAGATGCAGGGGCAGGGCGGCGCCGGTGGCCGCATTCACCAGTCCCAGTTCAATCGGGATCACGAACGGCAGCTTTTCGCTTTGGCCGGGCGTGGCTGCACAGCTTTGCGACAGTGTGAGCGCATAGCAGCGGGTGGCGGCGTCGTAATGGCCCACAGCCTGCACCCGCGGGGTGCCGGCCTGGCTGTACCAGCGCTTGAACTGCGCCAGGTGCTGCGTGAGCGGGCTGGCGGGGTTGGCGTCTGCCATGGCCTGCACGAAGTCGTCGCAGGTCACGGCCTGGCCGTCGTGGCGCTCGAAGTACAACTTCATGCCGCTGGCAAACCCGTCGCGACCCACCAGGTTGTGCTGCATGCGCACGACCTCGGCACCCTTTTCGTAAATGGTGACGGTGTAGAAGTTGTTGATCTCGACGTAGCTGTCGGGCCGTACGGGATGGGCCATCGGGCCCGCGTCCTCGGGGAACTGGGCGGTACGCAGCACGCGCACGTCTTCAATGCGCTTGACAGCGCGGGCCGACGGGCTGCCGGCCAGGTCCATGCTGAATTCCTGGTCGCGGAATACGGTGAGGCCTTCCTTCAGGCTCAGCTGGAACCAGTCGCGGCAGGTCACGCGGTTGCCCGTCCAGTTGTGGAAGTACTCGTGGCCGACCACGCTTTCGATGTTGGCAAAGTCGGTATCGGTGGCGGTGGATTCGCTGGCCAGAACGTACTTCGTGTTGAAGATGTTCAGGCCCTTGTTCTCCATGGCGCCCATGTTGAAGTCGCTGGTGGCGACGATCATGAAGCGCTCCAGGTCCAGCGGCAGGCCAAAGCGGGCTTCATCCCACGCCACGCTGTGCATCAGCGCGTTCATGGCGTGTTCGGTCTTGCCGAGATCGCCGGGGCGCACGTACACCTGCAGAAGGTGGTCGGTGCCAGACCGGCTTTTGATCTTTTGCTCGCGTGCCACCAGCTTGCCCGCCACCAGGGCGAACAGGTAGCAGGGCTTCCTGTGCGGGTCCACCCACTTGGCAAAGTGGCGGCCATCTTCCAGGTCGCCGCTGTCGACCAGGTTGCCGTTGCTCAGCAGCACGGGGTACTGAGCCTTGTCGGCCCGCAGCGTGACGGTGTAGCTGGCCATCACGTCGGGGCGGTCCAGGAAGTACGTGATGCGCCGGAACCCTTCGGCCTCGCACTGCGTGAAGAACGTACCCTGGCTCACGTACAGGCCCATCAGGTGCGTGTTCTTGGCGGGGCAGCAGGTGGTGAAGATCTCCAGCGCGAAGGCTTCCTCGCCCTCGGGCAGGTTCTCCAGCACCAGGCGGGAGCCTTCCATCTTGAACGACGTGCCCTGGCCGTTGACGAGCACGCGCGCCAGATTCAGGTCTTCACCGTCCAGCCGCAGCGGCTGCGCCGCGACTGCAGGGTTGCGCCGCAGCGTCATGCGGTTGAGCACGCGTGTCTTGGCCGGGTCCAGGTCGAAGGTGAGGTCGACGCTGTCGATCCAGTAGGCGGGGGCGGCGTAGTCCTCGCGCCGGACGGCAATGGCCGGGCCTGCGCCGTCGCCGCTTCCGTCTGCGTTATGCAGTTGCAACATGGATGCTCTCCAGAAAGTCGGTGTTCATGAGTTCGGTGTAGTCCCGCACGGCGGCCAGCACATGCGGCCCAGCCAGTTGCTCGGGCGTATGGGTGCTGCAGATGGCTACGGCGCGCATTCCGGCGCGGCGGGCGGCCTCGATGCCAAAGGGCGCATCTTCAAACACGATGCAACGCTCGGGCGCAACGCCGATGCGGCGTGCGGCCTCCAGAAAAATCGCGGGTTGAGGCTTGCCAGGCAGGCCCTCGTCGCCACGCACGATGGTCAGCGGCGCGGCTGCCATGCCCAGGTGGCCCATGGCAAATTCCACATTGCCCATGTCGCCGGCCGTGCCCACCGCCACCTTCAGCCCGCGCGCGTGCACATGGCCTGCAAACTGGCGAAAACCAGCCACCTCGGCAAAGCGCGGCGCAAACAGCTCGCGGTAGATGGTTTCCTTCTCGTGCGTGAGGGCGTCGGCCTCGTCCTGCGACACGGGGCGGCCCAACAATTCCACGATGCACTCGGTGCCGTTCTTGCCGGTGGTGCGGGCCATCAGGTCGGGCACGTCGATCTCCATGCCGCGGCGGCGCGTGAATTCGACCCATGCCTGGGCGTGCCAGGGCATGGAGTCGATCATGGTGCCGTCCATGTCGAAGATGATGGCGTCGGTGTGCATGCGCAGGGCGGCCATGGGCGTGGGTTGCGTCATCTACACGCCCTGCTTGAGCGAGGCTTCGATGAACGCGTCCAGGTCGCCGTCCAGCACCTTTTGTGTGGCCGAGATTTCGACGTTAGTGCGCAGGTCCTTGATGCGGCTGTTGTCCAGCACGTAGCTGCGGATCTGGTGGCCCCAGCCCACGTCGGTCTTGGTGTCCTCCAGCTTTTGCTGCTCTTCCTGGCGCTTGCGCATCTCGAAGTCGTACAGGCGCGAGCGCAGGCGCTGCCACGCGATGTCGCGGTTGCCGTGCTGGCTGCGGCCGTCCTGGCACTGCACCACGATGCCGGTGGGGATGTGCGTCAGGCGCACGGCCGAGTCGGTCTTGTTGATGTGCTGCCCGCCCGCGCCCGATGCGCGGTAGGTGTCGGTGCGCACGTCGGCCGGGTTGATGTCGATCTGAATCGAACAGCGAGGCGAACGAAGTGTGGCGGCCGCCGGACGAGTCGAACGGGCTCTTGCGCACCAGGCGGTGCACGCCGGTTTCGGTGCGCAGCAGGCCGTAGGCGTACTCGCCTTCGATCTTGATCGTGGCGCTTTTGATGCCGGCCACGTCGCCGGGGGTTTCTTCTTCGACCGTGGTCTTGAAGCCCTTGCGCTCGGCGTACTTGAGGTACGGGCGCAGCAGCATGCTGGCCCAGTCGCAGGCCTCGGTGCCGCCGGCGCCGGCCTGAATGTCGACAAAGCAGTTGAGCGGGTCGGCCTCCATGCGGAACATGCGGCGGAACTCCAGCTGTTCGATCTCGGGCTTGAGCTTGGCGGTTTCGGCCTCGATGGTCATCAGGCCATCGTCATCGCCTTCTTCCTTGCTCATCTCGAACAGTTCGGCGTTGTCGGCCAGTTCCTGCGTGAGACGATCAAGCGTGAGCACCACGCCATCGAGCGATTTCTTTTCCTTGCCCAGTTCCTGCGCCTTCTTGGGGTCGTTCCAGACGGAAGGATCTTCGAGCGAGGCGTTTACCGTGCGCAGGCGTTCAAATTTGGCATCGAAGTCAAAGATACCTCCGTAACTCTTGCGTTCGCACCGCCAGGTCAGAGAGGGTGTTGCCGATGAGGTTGATGCGTTCTGCGTCCATGATGCTTGCCTTGGGTGTTCTGTGGAGTAACCCGCGATTTTCTCATGGGAAGGGACGCGGCATTGCCAATGGCCCCTGGTACGGCTGCGCAGCGTGTCGTCTTGCCCGGAGGCCAGCCTTTCATATTGCTGATTGATCAAAAATGATAGCAATGGAGGCAAATGAATCAAGCACCTCAGCCCGTTTTGGTCTGAAAAAGCTCAAGAAAGTGCCAGAAAGTCCTCGATCAGGCGTGCGACTTGCTGCGGCTGGTCGTGGTGCAGCATATGCCCCGCTTCGGTCGCTACGGCCTGCCGACAGTCAGCCACATGCCCGAGCCGCTGGTGGTATTCGTTCAGGTCGTAGCGGCCTTTCCACCATTGCCCCAGGCTGTCGCTGTCGGCTTCCACGGCCAGCACGGGGGCGGTGATGCGTTCATAGATGGCCAGGGCTTCGTCCAGCCGGTAGAGCTGGGCGCTGGTGATCTTGTGCGCCGGGTCGCCCAGGATTTCCCAGCGGCCCTCCGCATTGGGGCGGGCCCAATGCTGTGCCAGCCACTCGGCCTTGTCGCGCGACAGGCGGGGGTTGGTCTTCATCAGGCGCTGCGCCACGCCATCGACGGTGTCATAGCTCTTGAGGGTCTTGTCGCCCGCGTGCAGCTGCTTGATTTCGTCGATCCACTGCGCGTAGCGGGTGGGAGCCTGCGCGGGCCGGGTAGCGGGCATGCCAAAGCCTTCCAGGTTCACCAGGCGGCGCACCCGTTCGGGGCGTACCCCTGCATACATCATCGCCACGTTGCCGCCCATGCTGTGGCCTACCAGGTCTACGGCTTCACCGGGGGCGTAGTGGTCCAGCAGCAGGTCCAGGTCCGCCAGGTAGTCCGCAAACACGTAGTGGTCTACGGGGCCGCCTGCGGTCAGGCCAAAGCCGCGCCAGTCGGGCGCGATGATGCGGCGGTCCACCTGCAGTGCGTCCACTGCGAACTGGTACGAGGCACTCACGTCCATCCAGCCGTGCAGCAGCACGAGCGTGGGCAAGCCATTGCCGGCCACTTCCGGCCCCCAGTGGCGTACGTGGTATTCAAGGTGGCGCATGGCCAGGGTGCTGCTGCGGGAGGGCTTGGTCGGGATGTACATGGCAGGGGCGGGTGGCGGGCGCTGATGGCTGATCAGGGGCGAGTCAATGGCAGCAAATCGGCGCAGGGGCGCTCGGTCGCATCGCGCAATGGTATTCGGCGGCGTTGGAGAACCTTGACCCGGGCTGTCGCCTAGGAGGCTGCCCCCGACACAGGTGGTACCTCGGTGTGGTCCCGCCGCGCGGTTGCTTCCAATCGCAGCCTTGTGATGAAGTGCACTGGCTGTGCACAGGCCTGCTTGCCGTGTGGGCGCCGCTGGCTGATTCCTGCCCGCAGATGGCCATGCATCGCCTCAGCACCGCGGCGCAAGGCGCATCGCCAGCGGCCTCCAGGCGGTGGGGGCGCCGCACGCGGTTTCGCATTCGCTTGTACCATCGCCCGCTGTTTCTGCGCGGCGGCTCAAGACCGCCGCACGCTGCCCGTTCCTGATCCCAGGCCTCGCATGATTGCCCGGGGTCCTTGCCTTTTTTTATCCTTTGGGAGCCCTCACGAATGAACACAGTCCGTCTCGGCCAGAGCGACCTGCAGGTCACACCCATCTGCCTTGGCACGATGACCTTTGGCGAACAGGTCAACGAAGCCGAGTCCCATGCCATCCTGAGCCATTCGCTGGCCCGGGGCGTCAACTTCATCGACACGGCAGAGATGTACTCGGTGCCTGCCAAGGCAGAGACCTGCGGTGCGACCGAGACCATCATCGGCAACTGGTTTGCAAAGAACCCGGGTGCGCGCCAGAAGCTGGTGGTGGCCACCAAGGTGGCAGGCCCCTCGCGCGGCATGCCTTGGGTGCGCAATGGCACTGGCATGACTGCTGCTGACATCGTGGCATCGTGCGAGGCCAGCCTGCGCCGCCTTCAGACCGACGTGATCGACCTCTACCAGATCCACTGGCCCGAGCGCCATGTACCAGCCTTTGGCACCATGTACTACAACCCCGAGAAGGAGACTTCTGCCACGCCAATCCGCGAGCAGCTGGACGCGCTGGCGGGCCTGGTGAAGGCGGGCAAGGTGCGGTACATCGGCCTGTCGAACGAAACCCCTTACGGCGTGCACGAGTTTGTGCGCCTGGCCGAACAGCACGGCCTGCCGCGCGTGGCCACGGTGCAAAACCCGTACTGCCTGATCAACCGCACCTGGGAAAACGGCATGGACGAAACCTGCCACCGGCTGGACGTGTCGCTGCTAGCGTATTCGCCCCTGGGCTTTGGCCTGCTGACGGGCAAGTACGACGACAGCGGCATCAGTGGCGAGGGTGCCCCCAAGGGCGCACGCATTTCCACGTATGAATCGGTGCGCAAGCAGCGCTGGGGCCGCCCCGAAGCGCTGGAGGCTTCACGCCGCTACAACCAGCTGGCGCGTGCCAACGGCATGACGCCCACGCAGATGGCGCTGGCCTTTTGCTACACCAAGTGGCAGGTGGCCAGCACCATCATCGGCGTGACATCGATGGCGCAGCTGGATGAAGACCTGGCCGCGTGGGGCACCACGCTGACGCCTGAAATGCTCAAGGAAATCGACGCGATCCGCTGGGAGCTGCGCGACCCGGCGTTGTAATGGCTCCCCCCTGAGTCGCCTGTGGCGCCTTCCCCCCTGAGGGGGTCGACACCATCGCTGCGCGGCGGCCCTTGCTTGGTGTCTCTCGCTGCGGCCGCGCCAGTTTTGGCGGTTGTTGCTTACCGTTCAGGCTGCCGCTGCAGTTTGTGCTGCCAAGGCGCCTTCCCGCCACGGTGTGCCCTGTGGCTCGCCCAGGTCCCAGAACAGTCCAGCCATCACGGCCAGACCTTCGCGCGCCACGGGCGCCAGCAGGTGCTCGTTGGGCGCGTGCTGGGCGCATGCCGGGTACGAGTGGGGCACCCACAGCGTGGGCAGGCCCAGCTGGTCGGCGAAGATGTAATTGGGCAGCGAGCCCGCCAGGTTGGGCAGCAGCGTGGCGGGCTGGCCCGCACTGGCCTGCAGGGAGGCCAGCGCCCAGTCCACCCAGGGGTTGTGCAGGTCGAGCCGCGTGGCCCCGCACTGCATGCCCAGCGTGATCTCCACCTGATGAAACCCATGCGCATCCAGGTGCTCGCGCAGCGTGGCCTGAAGGTTCTTCCAGTCGGTGCCCACGACAAAGCGCAGCTGGCAGTGCGCCACTGCCTGCGAGGGTATGGCGTTGATCGGCCGCTGTGCGTTGCCTGCACCCAGGGCCAGTACCTCCAGCGTGTTCCACCCCACCAGCTGTTCGGCAGGCGTCAGGCCAGGCTCGCCCCAGCCGGGCGTGAGCGCCGGGTCGTCGGCGCCCGCTCCGATCACGACATCCGTTAGGGCCGTGCGCAGCTTGTCGGGCACTGCGGGCGGCAGCAGGCCCTTGACCAGGATGCGGCCTTTTGCGTCCACCAGGGTGGCCAGCGCGTGGGTCAGCACCGTGGCGGGGTTGGCCAGCACGCCGCCCCAGTTGCCCGAGTGATAGGCCTTGTCGCGGCTGCGCACGCTGAGGGCAAAGTTGACCGCGCCGCGTGAACCCAGGAAGAGGGTGGGGCGGGCTGCATTCACACGCGGGCCGTCGCTCGCCAGGAACAGGTCTGCCTTCAAGGCATCACGGTGCTGTTCGCAAAAAGGGCCCAGGCCGGGCGAGCCCGCCTCTTCGCCCATCTCCAGCAGCAGGGTGACGTTGTAGCCCAGCCGCCCGCCGCGGGCCTCGATGGTGTGGGCCAGTGCGGCCAGGCTCACGGTGTGCTGGCCCTTGTTATCGGCGGTGCCCCGGCCGTACCAGCGCTCGCCTTCCACGGTCAGCGTCCAGGGGGAAAGGCCCTCGCGCCACTGGCTGTCTTGCCCGTTCACCACGTCGCCATGGCCGTAGGTCAGCACGGTGGGCAGGACTGGGTCTTCCACGCGGCGTGCCACCAGCAAGGGGCCGCCTTGTGGCGAAGGGTTCTCAAGCACCTGGCATGCGAAACCCAGGGGTGTGAGCCAGGGCACCATTTCGTCGGTGAGGTAGGTGCGCAGTTCGGGCGGCAGCCTGCCGGTGTCGCTTTCGGTGCGCCAGGCCACGCGGCGGCGCAGGTCGGTGGCAAAGCGGCCATCGTCAAAGTAGCGTTGGACGCTGTCGATCAGTTGCTCTCGGGTCATGGTGCGGGTCCTCTGATGTGCGGTGGCGTTCTTCACTCCACCACGATCTGAGCGCGGTGGGACAGGGCGCGGTAGCGTCCGATCTCGTCATCGATCATGGCGCGGGTGGCTGCGGGGCCCAGATGCACGGGCTCCATACCCTGTGCGCGCATCTGCTCCTGCATGGCGTTGTCGCGCGTTACCGATTCCACTTCGGTCACCAGTTTTTTGATGATGGTTGGGGGCGTTCTGGCGGGGGCCGCAATGGCGTACCACGCATCGAAAGCCGCGTCGGGCAGCTTGAGCTCTTCCACAGTGGGCACACCCGGGAGCATGCTGGAACGCGACTTGCCGGCGATGGCCAGTGCACGCAGCTTGCCCGCCTTGATCTGCGGGGCGGCCGCAGCCACGGTATCGATGCCGAGCTGGATTTCGCCGCCAATCAGGGCCATCAGCGACTGGCTGCTGCCGCGATAGGGAACGTCCTGCAGCCTGATGCCTGCGGCCTGCTCCAGCAATGCGCCCGCCAGATGCGTACCCGAGCCGGACCCGAAGGTGGCGTAGTGGATGCTTTTGGGTGCTGCCTTGGCGGCGGCAATCAGCGCATTGAGGTCGTTGTACGGAGAATTCGCGCTGACGACCAGCACCAGGGGCGCCCGGGCGACCGTAGCCACCGCGACCAGGTCCCGGGCGGGGTCGTAGGGCAGCTTGCTGCGCAAGGCAGGGTTGACCGTGTAGCTGGTGGAGCCTGAGACCAGCAGCGTGTAGCCGTCGGGTTCGGCCCGCACCACGGCTTCGGTGCCGATGATGGTCGAGGCGCCGGGCTTGTTGTCGATGACCACCGGTGTGCGCAGGCGGGTGGAGAGCTTTTGCCCCAGCGCGCGGGCTACCGCGTCGGTGCCCCCGCCCGGCGGGAAGGGAACCACCATGCGGATGGGGCGTTGCGGCCAGGCATCAGCCGTGAGCGGCGTCTGGGCCTGGGCAAGGCTGACATGGCCCGCCAGGACCACCAGGCTTGCGGTGAGGAAAGAAGCTCGAACAAGACGTTTCATACAGACTCCGTGGATCAGGCCCGGGCCGCGCGATGCCCCATGGCAAAGGCGGTGCGGCGCGCGCAAAGGCATGGGTAATTGGAGCCTCAAGCCATGCAAGATGGATGCTGGTTTACCATTGCCTGGAATAGAGATTTGGCAACTGAGCGTTGCCTGTTTGTGATTTAAAAAGCCATGCCAGTTTCACTGCTCAGCCTGCCCTTGCGCTACTTTCTGGAGGTGGCTCGCAACGGCTCGGTCAACCAGGCAGCGCAGCGCCTGCATGTGGCTGCCTCGGCCGTGAGCCGCCAGCTGGGCAAGCTGGAGGACAGCCTGGGAGTGGTGCTGTTCGAGCGCCAGCCCCGCGGCATGACCCTGACCGAGGCGGGCACCCGGCTGCTGGCGCATGCCAGCGCGCACGACGCGCAGGCGCTGGATCTGGTCGCGCAGTTGCAGGATTTGTCTGCCCAAGGTGCGGTCCGTGTGCGGCTGGCCTGTACCGAAGGGTTTGCCGCCGGCTTCATGCCGACCGTCATGGCGGCGTTCAGGCTGGCGCATCCGCAAGTGCAACTGCAGCTTCAGGTGGCCGTTCCGCAGGAGGTCTCGGCCCTGGTGCTGCGGGGCGAGGCTGACCTCGCGCTGAAGTACAGCGTGGCGCCCGAGAAGGGGTTGCAGGTGCTGCACTCGGCGATTGCGCCCATCTACGCCATCATGCCCACGCACCATCCGCTGGCACGCCAGCGCAGCGTGTGCGTGGCCGATGTGGTGCGTTACCCGCTGCTGCTGGGCGCTGCCAACACCACGGGCCGGCAGCTGTTTGATCTGAGCTGCGCCGTGCAGGGCCTGCGCTATGTGCCTGCCGTCGAAAGCAATTTTTCGTCGGCCTTGCTGTCCTTGCTGAGCGGGCAGGATGTGGTGCTGGCCAGCTACCTGACTGCCGCGCGCTGGGTGGAGGCGGGCATGCTTGCGGCCCGCCCGTTCGATGACGCGCAGCTGCAACAGCGGCGCCTGCAAGTGCTAGCCACCGAAGGTCGTACGCAGTCGGCCATGGTGCAGCAGTTCACGCAGGCGCTGGTGCTGGCCATCGAGCAGTACGGCAAACGCAAGGTGGGGCGGCGCCGCAAGGCAGCGGCGGCGCCCGCCGCAGGGTTCTGATCGCTGCGCAACTGCGCGCGTCGCTCCCTGTCCGGATACCGGTACCATCATTGCCCAGCTCGCACCACACCATGGCCAAGAAAGAACACGTCTCTGAAACCCAGGCTACCCAGTTGCTCAAGGCAAACAAGGTGGCGTTTACCGAACATCCCTACGAGTACCTTGAGCACGGCGGCGCCATGCACAGCGCCGAGGTACTGGGGCTCGACCCGTTCACCGTGGTGAAGACGCTCGTCATGCAGGACGAGGACGCCAGGCCCTTGCTGGTACTGATGCATGGCAACCGCAAGGTGTCCACCAAGAACCTGGCGCGCCAGATCGGTGCGAAGTCCGTGGAGCCTTGCACGCCAGAGGTGGCCAACCGCCACAGCGGTTATCTGGTGGGGGGCACCTCGCCGTTCGGCACGCGGCGCAGCATGCCGGTGTACATTGAGGAAACCATCCTTGGACTGCCCCGCATTGCCATCAATGGCGGGCGGCGCGGGTTTCTGGTGCAACTGGACCCACAGGTCTGCGTGCAGTTGCTGGCGGCCACGCCCGTGCGTTGCGCGCTGGCAGAATAGCCGGTTACCCGCACGACTCCGAGGACCCGTCTTGACTGCCACCTATCCCATCCTGGCCGCTCTGGCCGCATACCTGCTGGGCTCGCTTTCCTTTGCCGTGATCGTGACCCGCGTGATGGGCCTGAGCGACCCGCGCACCTACGGCAG
>LNEG01000190.1 GCA_001464865.1 Burkholderiales bacterium Ga0074133 | reverse complement strand
GGGGCTGGCTACGGCAGTCACCTGGGTCATCATTGCGTTCTTCTTCCGCTACTCGTCGCTGGCATCGCTGGTGGCCGCAGCCTTTGCGCCTGTGTATTACCTGCTGGTCGATGGTGTCGTCTGGTACGCCGAAGGCACCATCGCGGGCGCGATCGTGGTCATGGGGATGCTGCTGGCGTGGCGCCACAAGGAAAACATCCAGCGTCTCATCCAGGGCAAGGAGTCGCGCCTGGGTGCGGGCAAATCAGGCAAGGCTGCAGTGGGCGGATCGGACAAACCGTCGCCGAAGTAAGCGGCTCTCTTGTGCTGCCGCTGCAGGGAGCAGCGGCGCGGTCTGCGGCTCTTAAAGGCTTCCGGGCCGGGTCACCAGATCGCGGAGGCCTGTGCTGTGCTGGGCTGCATACAGCCCGAGCCGAACCATGGTGCGGTGGTTCAGCTCCAGGCTGACCGCCCCGCGTGCCAGGGCCGACTGGATTCTCGGCTTGCCATTGGCGGTCTGGTAGAGACTGGGCTCCACATGGTGGTTGCCACTCTGGTCCAGAAGGCTGGCGACCAGCGGGAGGTTGGCCTTGTCGCTTCGACGCAAGACGATGGCTATGTCGCCGTTGTCAAGTTTGACAAACGTGCCCGGCGGGCAAAGGCCCACCGAGCGGACGAGCGTATAGCTGACCTCATCGCGATGATCGATTTCCTGCCCGACGATGGCACGGACCGAGTCCGTGGCGCTGCGGCCTGCACGTGATTTTCTCGGGCTGATCATGGCTGCATAGCGATCGATGGTGCTCAGGATGCGGCTCAGGCGGTCCACTGGCTCCTGGTCAGCCAGGGGCACCCTGTCTGCCACGTTTGCGTGGTGCTGCCCGACCACGTCAAGCCACAGCGCATCGGCCACGTAGAGGCGCTCCAGCATGGCCTGGCTTTCTTCAGGGTGGCTGCGGATGGCCTCCTGCTGTGCCGGCGTAGGTCGTTCACGCTGGCCGGCCAGTTCATCCTGCAGCGCCGTCATCCCGATATTCATCGTGAGCGCAGCCCGCACAAGGCTGTCCCGTTCGTCGCGGGGGAGGTGCAGTTCATGGGCCATGATGTGGCACAACGTGCCGCACACCAGCGCGTGCGAAGTGCTGTAGCCCACAGTCGAGGTGCCCGCCAGCTGGAACATCAGGTACAGCGCGGCGTCGATATCGTGCGCAACAAGATCCTGCAGCCAGCTGTCAAGCTGCCTGACCTTGGAGGGGAAATCCTGCACGCGCAATGGCCTGGAAAGCACGACCGAGAGGCCTGACTCCAGGTCAGACCACAGGCCCAGCAGATCTTCGTATTCACCCTCGGGGCGTTGCTGGCCGGGGTTGGAGTGGGCGGACATCAGATCGGTCGTGGTAGGGAGATCAGTTGCGCTTTTCGAGCACCATCTGCTCGTTGTTTCGCGTCATCTGGAAGCTGGTCAGAAAACTGTTGCCCAGCAGTACGTAGGGCATGGCCTGCGGAGTCACGATGGCTTCCACGCCAAACACCTCCACGTCACCAATCCGCACCGAGTCGAGCTTGAGGCGCCAGCCCTGGGCGACACCATTTGCCGTGTTCATGCGTACGGGCTCTGCGCCCTGGTAGGGCAACCCCAGACGATCCGCATCAGGCCGACCGATGGCGATGGTGGATGCACCGGTGTCCACCATGTACTGCATCACCTTGCCGTTGATCAGGCCGTTGCTGATGAAGTGTCCTCTGCCGTCGGCATTGAGCACGATCCGGCGTCCGGTGCCACCGCGATTGCCAACGCTCACGGGTGCCTCGCCGAGCCGGAGGCTGCGACGGGCGCCCTTGATCTCGATGGTGGCTTCATCACGCGTGACAGCAATGACCCTGATCCCCTCGAACTCGTCGCCCGCACCAAGGGCGCGTGGCGGGTGTGCATCAACCACCAGAAGGGCCTTGCTGCCCAGCACCCCTGCCAGCGCCACCGATTGTGCGAGGGACGGACCTGCTGCGAGCATGGTGACTGCGGAGACCGCGGTAATGGCTGCGAGCCTTTTGCCAGCGTGGATCAGGCTTGTCATGGGCAGTGATGTTTCTCGTACGGATGCTGGCAGACAGCGCCGCAGTCCCGGGTCAGTCGCGGAAGTTGTCGAACGACAACGGGACATCCGTGACGTCCTTGCGAATCAGCGCCATGGCGGCCTGCAGGTCGTCGCGTTTGGCCCCTGTCACTCGTACCTTGTCCTCCTGGATAGCGGCCTGAACCTTCAGCTTGCTCTCTTTGAGCAACTTCTGGATCTTCTTGGCGAGCTCGCTCTCGATGCCGTTTCGTACCTTGATGACTTGCTTGACCTTGTCGCCACCCATCTTTTGCAC
>LNEG01000189.1 GCA_001464865.1 Burkholderiales bacterium Ga0074133 | reverse complement strand
CTGATCAACCAGCGCGAAGTGGGCCCGATGACGCTGTCGTTCGCGGCGGCCCTGAAATCTGCGCTGCGCGAAGATCCGGACGCCATCCTGGTCGGCGAAATGCGCGACCTGGAAACCATCCGCCTGGCCATGACGGCCGCCGAAACAGGCCACCTGGTGTTCGGCACGCTGCACACATCGAGTGCCGCCAAGACCATTGACCGCATCATCGACGTGTTCCCGGCCGAAGAGAAGGAAATGGTCCGCGCGATGCTGTCCGAATCCCTGCAGGCGGTGATCTCGCAGACGCTGTGCCGTGGCGGCCCACGAGATCATGCTGGGCACCAGCGCCATCCGCAACCTGATCCGCGAGGCCAAGGTGGCGCAGATGTATTCGACCATCCAGACCAGCAACAGCGTGGGCATGCAGACGCTGGACCAGAATCTGACGGACCTGGTCCGGCGCAACATCATCAGCCCGGCCGAGGCACGGTCCAAGGCCAAGATTCCCGAGAACTTCCCGGGTTGACCGGAGACGACGACCCGTTGTACGGGTTGCACGTGGCACCGGTCGCCACGGCTTCATGAATGACGACATGGCGGCGCAGGGCGCCGCACTACGGAGCACACTATGAAAGGCATTCTGGGCCTTCTGAAAATGAAATCCCGCGGCGACAGGTCGACGGAGGACCATACCGACTCGGTCCTGTTCTCCACGGCTTTTGCGGGCCAGGGCGTGGATGACTCGATGCTGGTGCCCTGGGAGGCGCGTGCGGTGGAAGTGGGCGCCAAGCGCCTGCCGGCCAGCCGCGGCGGCAAGCTGCTGCAGGGTCTGTGGGCCAAAGACAAGTACATGGCGCATCTGGACAAGGACGCCGTGGAACGCATGGAGCGGTTCTTTGAATTTGCGGCCGTGCCGTCGAACCGCGACGTCATCCGCCAGGATGAATATGGCAATTTCATGGTGGTGCTGCTGACCGGCACCATCGCCGTGGACCGCGTGCAGCCCTGGGGCGAGCAGCTGCGCCTGGCCGAGACACGGCCTGGAGACATCCTGGGCGAAATGTCGCTGCTGGACAGCGGCATCCGGTTTTCGGCCTGCACCACGCTGACCGACTGCGAGATTGCCGTGCTGAGCGCGGAGGCCCTGGACGACATGATGAGCAAGGACCCGCAACTGGCGGCCAGCCTGGTGGCGCTGCTGGCGCGTAAGCTGTCGCTGCGCCTGCGGGTGGTCAGCGCGCGCCTGAGCGACAACCAGAAATAACAGCGCAATGCTTGCCTTGCACCTCACCCCAACCGACGGCATTGCCCATGGGCATGTCCGGGAGAACTTCTGATGGAACGCGATCAGGCCAGTAAATTCATCAATGACCTGCTCAAGCTGATGGTGAGCCGCAATGGCAGCGACCTCTTCATCACCGCCGAGTTTCCGCCTGCGATCAAGGTCGACGGCAAGGTCACCAAGGTATCGCCCCAGCCCCTCACGCCCAACCACACGCTCACGCTGGCACGCGCCATCATGAGCGACAAGCAGGTGGCCGACTTTGAGCGCACCAAGGAGTGCAACTTCGCGATCTCGCCGGCGGGCATCGGGCGCTTTCGTGTCAATGCCTTCATCCAGCAGGGCCGGGTCGGCATGGTGCTGCGGACGATTCCGCTCACCTTGCCCACCATCGACGGCCTGGGCGTGCCGCAGGTGCTCAAGGAAGTGACCATGACCAAGCGCGGCCTGTGCATCCTGGTGGGTGCCACGGGCTCGGGCAAGTCGACCACGCTGGCCGCCATGGTGGACTGGCGCAACGAAAACTCCTACGGCCACATCATCACGGTGGAGGACCCGATCGAGTTCGTGCACCCGCACAAGAACTGCGTGGTGACGCAGCGCGAGGTGGGGCTGGATACCGACAGCTGGGAAGCGGCCCTGAAGAACACGCTGCGCCAGGCGCCCGACGTGATCCTGATGGGCGAAATCCGCGACCGCGAAACCATGGAACACGCGGTGGCGTTTGCCGAAACCGGCCACCTGTGCCTGGCCACGCTGCACGCCAACAGTGCCAACCAGGCGCTGGACCGCATCATCAACTTCTTCCCGGAAGAGCGCCGTGCGCAGCTGCTGATGGACCTGTCGCTCAACCTGCGCGCCATGGTGTCGCAGCGGCTGATTCCCAAGCAGGACGGCAAGGGCCGCGCCGCAGCCGTGGAGGTGATGCTGAACACGCCACTGATCTCCGACCTGATCTTCAAGGGTGACGTCACCGAGATCAAGGAGATCATGAAAAAGAGCCGCAACCTGGGCATGCAGACCTTTGACCAGGCGCTGTTCGATGCGTACGAGGCCAACGTCATCAGCTACGAGGACGCCCTGCGCAACGCGGATTCGCTCAATGACCTGCGTCTGCAGATCAAGCTCAACAGCCAGCGCGCCCGCTCGCCCGACCTGGCCCAGGGCACCGAGCATTTCGCGATCGTCTGAGCATTGCGCCGGTGGAGGCGGGGGGCCAAGCCCCCTGCCCTCCCTGATCCGCCGACGGCAGTGCAGGGGTGACCGTGCCCCCCGGACACAGCGGCCTGCGGCCTGCCGCCAATTCCCGACCGGCCTCCGTGGTCCGGCCTCTTCTGGCAAGCTCCTTCACCACCCTTACTTCCACACCCGCCATGCCAAGCACCAATCCCCGCAACTACGATGCCACCCCTTCGCGCAAGGTCGCCTTTCTGGGCCTGGGCGTGATGGGATACCCCATGGCGGGCCACCTGGCCCTGGCTGGCCATGAAGTGACGGTGTACAACCGCACCGCTACCAAATCAGTAGCATGGTGTGCAGAATATGCAAGCACTGCAGCGCCAAAACATGCCACAACGCCGCGTGAGGCCGCCGCCGGTGCCGACATCGTGTTCTGCTGCGTAGGCAACGATGACGACCTGCGCTCGGTCACCCTGGGCGCTGACGGCGCCTTTGCGGGCATGAAGCACGGCGCCATTTTTGTGGACCACACCACCGCATCGGCCGAAGTGGCGCGCGAGCTGTATGCCGCCGCCCTCGCGCTTGGCCTGCAGTTTGTGGATGCGCCTGTCTCGGGTGGTCAGGCCGGTGCGCAAAACGGCATGCTCACCGTGATGTGCGGTGGTGACGCCGATGCCTTTGCCGCGGCGCAGCCGGTGGCCATGGCGTTCTCGCGGGCCTTCACGCTGCTGGGTGCCAGCGGTTCGGGCCAGCTGGCCAAGATGGTCAACCAGATCTGCATCGCGGGCCTGGTGCAGGGCCTGTCGGAGGCCGTGGCGTTTGGCCAGAACGCGGGGCTGGACATGAAGCAGGTGCTGGACGTGATCGGCAAGGGCGCAGCACAAAGCTGGCAAATGGACAACCGTGGCAAGACCATGGTGGACGGCAAGTTCGACTTCGGCTTTGCCGTGGACTGGATGCGCAAGGACCTGGGCCTGGTGCTGGACGAAGCCCGGCGCAACGGCTCGCGCGTGCCGGTCACGGCGCTGGTGGACCAGTTCTATGCCGATGTGCAGAAGATGGGCGGCAACCGCTGGGACACGTCCAGCCTCATCAAGCGCCTGGGCTGAGCGCCGCGCGGCTTGCGCCGTGAAAAAACCCGGGGTGCGAAGGCAGCCCGGGTTTTTTTGTCTGGCGCAGCCGGAATCAGCCGCCGGCGGGGGTGCGGTCCGTCGTCACGGGGGCTGGCTGGGGCGCGCTGCGGCGCAGCTCTTCTTCCGAGACGATCTCGAACACGCGCACCACCTTGACCACCCCGCTCACCCCGCGCGCGATTTCAGTGGCACGCGTGGCCTCGCGCTGCGATACGCGGCCCATCAGGTACACGGTCCCGCGCTCGGTCACCACCTTGAAGGCATTGGCCGTGATGTCGCGGGCGTCCACCAGGCTGGCGCGCACCTTGCCGGTGATGAAGGTGTCGTTGGAACGCTGGCTCAGGGTGCTGGGCGGCGTCACGGCGAGGTCGTTGACGACCGAGCGCACGTTGTCCACCTGCGAAACGATCTGCTCGACCGACTGGCGGTCCTGGGCGTTGTTCACCTCGCCCGTCACCAGCGCCTGGCGGTTGTAGCTCGTGATGTTGACGTGCACGCGGTCGCCCAGCGTTTCGCGGATGCGGGCGGCGGCGCGCAGCTCGATGCCTTCATCCTCGATCTGGGTGCCGGCCGTGCGGCGGTCTACCGCCATCACGCCGCCCACCACGGCGCCGCCGACGATCAGCGGGGCACAGGCCGACAGGGTGGCGGCCAGTGCGGCAGCGGCCAGCACGGTGCACACGGTGCGACGGGCCGAACGGGCGGCCGCGGCGCGGCGGGGCAAGGAAGAATGGGGGGTCTGGTTCATAGCGGAGTCTCCTGTTCACCAAGTAGCTGGGCGTCCACACCGTCGCTCAGGCAGTGCAGCACAAGGGCGTGGACTTCACGCACGCGCGCCGCGCGGTCGTGCGGCACGCTGATCAATACGTCGGTTTCGCGCAGCAGCGCAGCCAGCTTGCCGCCCGTGCGGCCGGTCAGCGCCACCACCGTCATGTCGCGCTCGTGGGCGGCTTCGGTGGCGGCCAGCAGGTTGGCGTCGTTACCGCTGACCGACAGCAGCAGCAGCACGTCGCCCGCCTGCCCCAGCGCGCGCACCTGCCGCGCAAACTGCTGGGTGGCATCGCTGGCGCCTGCCGATACGGCCGTGAGCATGGTGCCATCGGACGTGAGCGCCACGGCGGCCAGCTCGGGGCGTTCGCGCTCGAAACCGGCCACGCAGAAGGCGGCAAACTGCTGCGCCTCGGCGGCCGATGCGCCGTTACCGCAGGCCAGCACCTTGCCCCCGCTGGTCACGCAGGCCAGCACGGCCTGCACGGCGGCAGCGATGGGATGGCTCAGAACCTGCGCGGCCTGGTACTTCAGGTCGGCACTGTCGATGAAATGCTGTTGGATGCGTTGCTCTAGCATGAGGGCCCGATGATACCCGGCGGGTGTTACATCTTTTGTAGCAAACCGTAGAGGCGGGTGGGTCGTCTGGTGGCCCCGGGAGCGTTTGTCACCCGCTACTGCGCGTCAAACGCGGCCTGGAGCCACTGCACGGTGTCTTCGACCAGCACCACGTCAAACCGGCAAGGTGGCGGCGACGGCAGGCGCAGCAGGTAGTGGCGCGCGGCCAGCACAATGCGCCGCTGCTTGACCGCGCCAATGCTCGCGCCCGCCCCGCCAAACGCGGCCGTACCCCGGCTGCGCACCTCCACAAACACCAGCGTGCCGCCTGGGTCGCGCATCACCAGGTCGATCTCGCCCCCGCCGCGGCCGGGCGTCCGATAATTGCGGGCCACGGCGCGCAAGCCCTGCGCCTCCAGATAGGCCAGGGCGCGGTCCTCTGCCGCGTTGCCGCGCTCCCGCGTGGTGGGCGCAGTGCCTGTGCTGGATTCGGGCGCAGGCTTACTTCTTCCAAGGAATTTCATTGAGCGCATCTTTCGCTTCAGCCCTTGACGCCGCGCGCGAAGCGGCGGCTGCGCAGCATTATCCGCAGGGGGCCCTGTACGTGGTGGCCACGCCGATCGGCAACCTGGCCGACATCACCTTGCGGGCGCTGCATGTGCTGCAGCTGGCCGACACCGTGGCCTGCGAGGACACGCGCCACACCCAGGCGCTGCTGCGCGCCTACGGCATCGACAAGGGCTCCGCCCAATGCCTGGCCGTGCACCAGCACAACGAGGCGGAAGCCGCGCAGAACGTGGTGCTGCGGCTGCAGCAGGGCCAGCGCGTGGCCTATGTGAGCGATGCCGGCACCCCGGGCGTGAGCGACCCCGGCGCACGCCTGGTGGCCGCTGTGCAGGCCGCAGGCCTGCGTGCGGTGCCCCTGCCCGGCGCCAGCAGCGTGACCACGGCGCTCAGCGTAGCGGGGGCCGTGGCCCACGACAGCGAGCACGGCGGCTTTGTGTTTGCCGGGTTCCTGCCCACCAAAACCGCTGAGCGCGCCACCGCCATCGCGCAGCAGCTGGCCCCGGAGCCCCGCTGCGTGGTGCTGCTCGAAGCACCCCACCGCATCGGCGAGCTGGCCCAGGCACTGGCCGCGCTGGGCGAACGCCCTGTCACGCTGGCACGCGAGCTGACCAAGCAGTTTGAAGAGGTGACGACCCAGCCCGCGAAGGATCTGAAGGCGTGGCTGGACGGATCGCCGCAGCGCTCCCGCGGCGAATTCGTGGTACTACTGCACCCGGTGGCCGTGGCCACAGACGACAGCGAGAGCCTGCGCGTGCTGCGCCTGCTGGTACAGGAACTGCCGCTCAAGACGGCCGTGCGGCTGGCCGCCGAAATCACCGGCGCGCCGCGCAACCAGCTCTACAACACCGCCCTGGCGTGGAAGCGCGAGGGTGCGGAACAGGGGGAAGACGGGGGGGACGGGAAGGTCGATGGCGCTGGCACGGCGTGACGCACCCGCTGAAAGCGCCAAAACCGTGCCCGGAAGGTCAATTTTGGGCAAAACAGGCCTGAGGCCCAGGAAGAATCATCCCCGGCAGCTATCAATACGATAGCAAAACGGGATTCGAGGGCCTGCACCGGAGGGTTTAGCGGCCACTGACGGCCAGCCCCGACGCCACACCGCCGAACAGGTCGCCCTCGACCTGCGGCGTCTCCGGAAACGCATGCCGCAGCGCCTGGCGCAAGGGCCGCAGCGCCGACGAGCCGCCGGTCAGGTAGATCGCATCGACCCCGCCCGGTGCGGCCAGGCCCGCCAGTTGCAGGCATTCGCCGGCACAGTCCACGACCTGCTCCAGCGGCTGCGCCAGCGACTGCGCCAGCCCCTGCGGAGTGACCGTGGCCGCCAGCAGCGGCTCGATCCAGTCCAGTGCCATGGGCGCATCGGCGTCGGCCAGCGACGCGGCAATCTTGGCCTGCTCCACGGTATCGGCCAGGCGGTGGCCCAGGCGCTCGTGCAGCACCCGCATCAGCCGTGCATGCAGGCGCGCGTCGGCATAGCTCGTTCGCAGGTCCTGCGCGTCGCGCATGGCGCGTGGCGCATACAGCCACTGGATCAGGTGCCAGGTCGAGAGGTCAAAAAACACGCGGCTCGGTACCTCGCGACCGGCGGGCCCGGTGTGGCGAAAGCCCAGCAGCGGCATCAGCAAGTCCAGGCTCAGGCGGCGGTCGAAGTCGGTGCCACCCACATGCACGCCGGTGGTGGCCAGCACATCGCTGGCGCGGTCGGCGCGCTGCATGCGCTCAGGCCCCAGGCGCACCACGGTGAAGTCCGACGTGCCGCCGCCGATGTCCACCACCAGCACCAGGGTCTCGCGGTCGATGCGCTGCTCATGGTCCAGCGCGGCGGCAATGGGCTCGTACTGGAACGACACGTCGGCAAAGCCCGCATCCTCGGCAGCGCGGCGCAAAGCGTCTTCGGCCTGCTGGTCGCGCGCCGGGTCGCCATCCACAAAATGCACCGGGCGGCCCATCACCACGCGCTCGGGCATCCCGCCGAGCTCGCCCTGGGCCTTTTGCACCAGCATGCGCAGGAACAGGCTGATGATGTCCTGGTAACTCACAAGCTTGTTGTGCACGGCCGTCTTGTCCTGCAGCAGTGCGCTGCCCAGCAGGCTCTTGAGCGAGCGCATCAGGCGGCCCTCGGTGCCCGACAGGTACTGGGCCACGGCATCGCGGCCGAAGTGGGTGCGATGGTCTTCGGCGTTGAAGAACAGCGCAGTGGGCAGCGTGCGTGCATCGCCTTCCACCGCAATCATCTGCGACAGCCCGTTGCCCTGCCGCACGGCCATGGCCGAGTTGGAGGTGCCAAAGTCGATTCCGAGGGTGGTGTGGGGCAGGACAGGCACTGGGGACATGGAAAGCCAGGGTGAACATAGGGCAGCGGCCGCCGCGCGTGAACCGCTGCGGGGCCGCAGGCCATGAGAAAAGGGTAAGCCCGCAGCGTGGGGCGAACGGGGCAGATGCGCGCGCGCCCTGAACGCCGGGCCAAGGCAGCCGTCGCCGTGCGGGGCGCGAATTCTATACCGCGGCCGATTTTGCCCAAGCGTTCAACGGGTCGGGCACCTCGACAATCGGGGTCGAACCCACCGTTTCATGCATGGCTGATGCATGACCAAAATCGCCAGCATTCCAGCACCCCCCGGCAGCGTACCGGTGCACAGGCGCATCCACTGGGTACGGCGGCTTCGCTTTCGCAGAATCCCGCAATGCAATGGCGAAGCTTGTCTCCGTAGAACCCATGCAAGTTCTTTTCGTGGTCGCACAAGGTCTTGCCGGAATGGGTTCCGGGGGTGGCGCGCAATGGGTCGCTCGTCCGATCACGCGGCATTCTTCCGGGTGGCGAAAAGCACATTGCAAACGCGCTTCCGCTAGGCGTCTTGCTGACACCGCAGTCTCCGCACGACGTCGGAAAGGCTCTGCGGGACACCTTGGCCCCCAGAGAGTGCTTGCGCCATGCCCAGCGCTTTGCCGTTCTGCACGCGCAGCGATTGCAGAAACCGCGCGCCTAACGTAGAAACGCCCCAGAACCCTATCGGGCGCTGGGGCGCATGCTGACTGGTGGCCTGGGGCGGAATCGAACCACCGACACAAGGATTTTCAATCGAAATCCTCGTGCGCAACGCATCCGAGACCAAACGCAAATCCGAACAAAATCAAGCACTTGGACCACATTCAAAAACAGTAGCTCACTGTCAAACGCAGTCGTCCGCACCTGTTCCACCTTCAACATTGCCAAATTTGTGACGGTGTTTTGGGCGCAGCCCATTGTACCCGCGCCAAGCCCCGGCAGCCCCCACCCCACCGCGCCCCGACGCAATCTACTCAAATACCCAATCCCTGGACACCGACCGCCTACCGCTCCCTTCAGACCTCCCAGGGCAATGACCGGTATAGCGCCTGCACGGCAGCCATCGCATCATCGAACGGCGGCAGGTCTCCTTCAATGTCGTCAACCAAGCTCTCATACCCTGTGCGAGCCAGAAGGATGACTTGTGCGTCGTCCATGGAATCCTTCGTTGGTTCGATTTGCTTGGAACGGCACGACTGCAGGAGTATGGCGTGGATGCTCTGGAGGTCCTGCCCCGAAAGTGCTGCGGAGGACTGCAGCAGCAAATGGACGTCATAGACATCCTGTCTGCGATTGCGCCGACGGATGGGCTGCTGAAGCAAGGAGCGCAGTTTCTCCGCCACTACGTTGTGCAGGCTGTACGACTGGATGGTTACCCCACCATCGAGCTCCAGCACCTCGACATCTACTACGGCCTCGTTGTAGCTGTAGTCAATCTCCACGATGAGGGGCGACTGCCCCGCCTCAAGGCGCTGCATGGCCGCTGGCTTTGTCGCATCTGCATAGCCGACCTTGAGCTTGAGACTCTGGTGTGTTTTATTTTCTCCCTTGGGCTGCACCTGATGCGATTGCAGTTTGCAGGTGGTGGCATAGGGCAGGCGGTCGACAGCCAGGACCAGCTGGCGCTCAAACTCCTGCACTAGCTCCTGTGCCTGTGCTTCCCGATAGACGCCTGCCGTCGAAAAGTCGATGTCCCGGGTAAACCGGGTGCTTGCATAGCGAATGGCCATGAGCAGGCCACCTTTCATCACCATCTTGGTCTGAAGGCTTCGCGACTGACCAATGGCGTCCAGAATGATGTGTACGGCCTCCCGAAATCGTCGCTGAGGCACATCTGCCTGCTCCACCCACGCGGACACATCCACTTCGTTCACATCAGTCTCCCGTTTCTTCTTGGTTTTGCAGGGACGGGACGTTCACGGACAGCATCCATTTTTGCGAGAAGCTGGCCGCGTATTCGCCCTGGGGGTCCAGCATGCGCGAGCCTCCCCTTTGCACAGCCTTCAGCCAGCCTTCCAGCATGGGATGCTCCAGCTTGCAGACTTCTTCGAGCAGGAATCCAGCACGCACCTTGTCGATGGACTGGCCATGGCGGTCCACTTCCTCGACTATCAAGGAGAGGTAACGGGCAGCGTACTCGCGGTAGGTATCAATCACATGCTGGATGCCACCGCAGTTGTCGGGCTCCCGCAGCATGTCTAGAAAGGTCCTCCCCAGCGTCGCCACCCGGATTGGAGGCGATTTGATGATTTTGAAAGCCCCTCGCTTGGAACGCCTCAGCAGGTGAACACGAACGCCTTCCACGGAGGAAAACGGCAAGAACCGCAGAACTGGGAGTCCAGCGGCCAGATAGTCGTCGTGGCGCGAGCCCAGGTCCTTGCGCATTTTTTCTGATGCAAGGGTTCTCCACTCGGCTGCGGGAGGGCTGCAAAGGAACAGCGTTTTGGGAAATCGGTCCGTGATGCCATGAAATTCCATCGCGCTCAGGTGTGACACGTATGCAAAAGGGTCAACAGCACATGCCACTTCTGCTGGCGACGATTTACTGCGTCCGAACAGATGAAAGACTGTTGAGCCCTGGAATTCCTTACTCGGGCTTAGCAGCTTGTAGACACTCAACTTGTCCACCACCGCGTCGTACAACGCACGCGTCGTTGTTGAGCCTATTACGCTGCCAAGCTCAAAGCACAGCCTGCCCAGCTCGTAGCTCGTCAGAACAGGCCTTGACCACACCGAGATGCGGTCAGTGATGGCTTCGACCATGTCATCTATCTGACAAGACGCGCTGAAGTTTTTCCCTGGCACTGGTACAATCCTTGTCCTAAGGACAAGGATTGTACCAGTGCCATCAGATAGATGCAACATTCAGAAAATTTTTGAATTCAGCCGGTCATCGCTCCCCATTAGAATGCGTCCTTAGGACGCATTCTAATGGGGAGCATTGGCTAGTGCAGAACGTTTCGTTAAAGCCGCTCCAATGCCGATTTCGCACACTCACATCCAACGTTATGTGACAAGCCCCGCCGAAGCAACGCGGTGCACTCATCGGGCATTTCCCACATCACCTCAGAACGACTCGGCTTGGCCCGCAAAATCACCCGCCATGACTACTCGGCAAAGTAATGCGAATTATCTTACGGACCAGCACGGCTAACCCAATGATTTAATTGGTAATTTTGTCACCGCACCAGACGCAATGAGGAATTTCTCCACTTGGCCTCTTCACGCAGCGGTGCGGGACGGCTGCAGCTCAAGCCTTACGCGCGTTGGCCACAGGGCTCCTCGAAGCAGGGCATGGAATCGCTAACCCAGCGTCAGCAACATAGCCCCGCGCTTCGCGCGAGTCAGGGCAACGTACAACAATTTACGCTGGGTTTCCGTTTCTTCTGCCACACCCAAGTAGCTCTTGGGTGCCACCACCATCACACAATCGAACTCCAGCCCCTTGGCGCGGTGCATGGTGGCCAGATGGACCACGTCGCGGGCATCGGCATGATTGCTTTGCGCCGTAATGGCAACGCACCGCAAACCTGCGGCCTGTATCAGACCTGCGATTGCATCCCGGCTTTTTTCGCTGGATGCAATGACGCAGAACGACAGCGGCACGCCATCAACCTGCGCGGCGCTCCATTGCCGGACGAATTCAATGGCGTGCGTTGCTGCAGCCTCAATGCCCTCGACATTCACAACAGTGGGTACTGGGCCGTGTGACAAAGACTTGTAGCGCTTGGTCTCATCGTGACCATCGTCGAGGTCATCGATTTCGCAGCCTTCCAGCAATGCAACAGCCTGCCGGCGAATTTCATCCGTAGTGCGGTAGTTGAGGTACAGCTTTTTGGCGCGGCCCCGGATGTCGATACCACAGCGGCTCATTGCGGCCTTGTTGCGGCTGTAGATGCGCTGGTGGCCGTCCCCAACAAAAAAGAGGTCGTTCGGCCCGGCTGGCACCAAGGCACGAAGTAGCCGCAGCGCCTGCGGCCCCAAATCCTGGGTTTCGTCTGCGACGATGGCGCTGTAGAGGGGTTTGGACTTTTCCGCTTCAGAGCCAAGTGACCTGCCCCCTTCCAGCCGTACCAGTCTGAAGTTAGTGAAGTCCGTCAACCACCAGGAGAATGACGGACATGAAGAAGAGCAGATTCAGCGAGGAAC
>LNEG01000188.1 GCA_001464865.1 Burkholderiales bacterium Ga0074133 | reverse complement strand
ATCGTGGGGGCTCGGGCATTCCATGGCAACCCGTATGACGGGCATACCCTGAACGAGCAACTGGAGCAGGCGAGCATCCTGATGCAGGACAGCGGGGCAAAACCAGCGACGGCCTTCGTCGATCTGGGCTACCGGGGAGTGGATGCAGATAACCCGGATGTGCACATCGTGCACCGGGGCAAGGCCAAGCGGATCAGCGAGCAGGACAGAAAGCTGCTCAAACGGCGTCAGGCCATTGAGCCGATCATCGGCCACCTCAAGGCCGATCACCGTATGGACCGCTGTCACCTCAAGGGTGCGCAGGGAGACCGACTGCACGCGGTGCTGTGTGCAGCGGGCTACAACATCCGCTGGCTGCTGCGCATGATTGCAAAGAAGGGGGTGACCTTCTTGCGCCAGCTCTATTTGCGGCTGTGCGTGCTGGCGGGCGTGTCGCCGAACTGGCAGGATGCGCTGGGTACTTTGTTCACTCGCGCACTCAACGGCTCAGTCCCGCGCACTGTCGGCGCTCTCATTTGAATAAATCAGGGCCGACTAAATACCGCCTGACCCTACAAAAACTTGCAGCTCCCATGCACCTGCCCCTGAACGCCCTGCGCGCCTTTGAGGCCGCGGCACGCCACCTGAACCTGACGCGCGCGGCCGAGGAACTGCATGTGACGCAGACCGCGGTGAGCCAGCACATCCGCAAGCTTGAAGACCAGCTAGGCAAGCCGCTGTTCCGGCGGTTGCCGCGCGGCCTGGCCCTCACCGACGAGGGCAGCGCCCTGCTGCCCGCCGTGGCGCAGTCGTTCGGCAGCCTGGCCAGTGCGCTCGAGAAGCTGGCCGACACCCGCCCGCGCGAGGTGCTGACCGTGGGCGCCGTGGGCACCTTTGCCGTGGGCTGGCTGCTGCCGCGGCTGCGCCACTTTCAGCACGCCTGCCCGTTTGTGGACCTGCGCCTGTTCACGCACAACAACCGCGTGGACATGGCCGGTGAAGGCCTGGACCTGGCCATCCGCTTTGGTGACGGTGCCTGGCACGGCACGCACGCCGACCGCATCATCGACGCGCCCATGTCAGTGATGTGCGCCCCCGCCATGGCGAGCGGGCTGCACACCGCGGCCGATCTCGCACGGCAGCCGCTGCTGCGCAGCTACCGGGCCGACGAATGGCCGGCATGGTTCAGCGCCGCAGGGGTGCCGTGCCCCGTGGTACGCGGTGTGGTGTTCGACTCGTCCCTCACGCTGGCAGAGGCAGCAGCACAAGGTGCTGGCGTGGCACTGCTGCCCGTGCCCATGTTCAGCCGCGAGCTGCGCCAGGGTCGGCTGGTGCAACCCTATGCGCAGCTGCTGCACCGTGGTGGTTACTGGCTGACGCGGCTGCAGTCGCGGCCACGGACCCAGGCAATGTCAGCGTTTGCCGGCTGGCTGCTGGATCAGGCAGCGAGCGCCTCAAAACCGTGATTTGGTATGAAACCTGCCTGAAGTGCATGTTTCAATTGCCTGTATAGCTATCAATACAATAGCATCTCACCAGCGCATGCCCTGAGGGCAGCCGGGTACCTCTGCGGGCTCCACAACACGATCGGGAGAAAGGCCCTTATGCGGCCAGCGCCTGCGCCACCACCGACTGAGGCACTTCGTCGAGCTGCGCCGGGTCCAGGAACGCCTGCGCATACCGCAGGTACACCCCGTCGCGCACGAACACCTCGAACAGGTCGGGGTCGATATGCCCGTTGTCGCGCATCCGGCACATGATGGCCAGTGCCTGGGATAGCGGCATGCCGCTCTTGTAGGGCCGGTCGGCAGCGGTCAGCGCCTCGAAGATGTCGGCCACGCCCACGATGCGCGCCTGCACCGACATCTGCTCGCGCGTGAGGCCGCGGGGGTAGCCCTTGCCATCCATGCGCTCGTGGTGGCCCCCGGCGTATTCCGGCACGTTCTTCAGGTGCCGCGGCCAGGGCAGCGTCTCCAGCATCTTGATGGTGGCAACGATGTGGTGGTTGATGGTGTCGCGCTCGGCCTGGTTGAGCGTGCCGGACCGGATGGTCAGGTTCTCCACTTCGTCTGCCGTGAGGAAATCCGTCTGAACGCCCTGCGGGTTGCGCCACTGCCGGCTGGCTGCGATCTCACGCACGCGCTGCTGGTCCGCAGGGGCCATGGCCTCGCTCCCCTGGTTGCACTTGCGCAGGAAGTCGCGGTCTGCGTCTATCGCAGCCAGCGCCTGCTGCAGCGGCGCGAGCACGGCTTTTTCGGCGGCTTCGTCCACCATGGGCCGCAGCGCCAGCTGCTGGCGCAGCACCGCCAGTTCCGCGTCGCGCCGGGCCACTTCAAACCGCGTATCGACCAGCCCGATGCGGTCGTAGATCGTCTGCAGCTTGGTGGCCTTGTCCACCACGTGCACCGGCGTGGTGATCTTGCCGCAGTCGTGCAGCAGCCCCGCCATCTTGAGCTCGTAGCGGTCGCGCTCGGTCATGCTGAAGGCGGCCAGCGGCCCTTGTTGCGAGGCGTCGGCGGCCTCGGCCAGCATCATGGTGAGGGCTGGCACCCGCTGGCAATGCCCGCCGGTGTAGGGCGATTTTTCGTCGATGGCCAGGTTGATCAGCGTGACGAAGGACTCGAACAGCTTTTCCAGCTGCGAGATCAGCAGCCGGTTGGTCAGTGCAATGGCCGCCTGTGATGCGAGCGATTCGGCCAGGCTCTGATCGGCATCGGAGAACACCATGACCTCGCCCGTGACCGGGTCACGCGCATTGATGAGCTGCAGCACACCGATCAGCTCCCGGTCGTGATTTTTCATGGGCACCGTGAGGAACGACTTCGAGCGGTAGCCCGTGCGCACATCAAAAGCCCGCGTCCCGGAAAAATCGAAACCTTCCTGCGCATACGCATCGGTGATGTTCACCGTCTGGTCGTGGATGGCGGCATGCGCGGCCACCAGCGTGTCGTTGGGCGAGCCATCGGCGTGGCGAAGCGGCAGCATGGGCAGGTCAATGGGGTTGCCGGTGGTGCCCCCGAGACGAATGCCGAGCGAATCGGTGCGCATGATCTCGAACCGCAAAGCGGTGTGGTCGTCCGTCACGCTGTAGAGCGTGCCTCCGTCAGCGCCGGTGATGGTCTTGGCGGCCTCCAGGATGTTTTCCAGCAGCCGGTCGATGTCCCGCTCACGCGAGAGCGCCGCGCCAATGCCATTGAGCTGCTCCAGGCGCCGAAAGAGGTCCATCGAAGATTTCTTGTCCATGGCCCCTCCGGCACGGTTGTTGTGCCCGCATCGTATCCAATACCGGCCGGTATCATCAGCCGTTTTTGCGCCTGCGAAGCCCACCCGTGGACACCGACACCCCCCGATTTCTCACTGTTGCGCTGTACCAGTTTGTGGATCTGCCCGACTTCGCCGCGCTGCGCGCGCCACTGCAGGACCTGTGCGACGCCCACGGCGTGCGTGGCATGCTGCTGCTGGCACCTGAGGGCATCAACGGCACCATTGCAGGCGAGGAACCCGGCGTGCGCGCCGTGCTGGCGTGGCTGCACGGCGATGCGCGGTTTGCACGCCTGCAGCACAAGGAGGCCTATGCCGCGCGCATGCCGTTCTACCGGATGCGGGTGCGCCTCAAACGCGAGATCGTCACGCTGGGTGTGCCGGGCCTGAACCCCGCCCGCAACGCCGGCACCTATGTGAAGCCGCAAGACTGGAACGCGCTGATCGCCGACCCCGGCGTGGTGGTGGTGGACACCCGCAATGACTACGAGGTGGGCATCGGCAGCTTTGCACGTGCCGTGAACCCGCACACACGCACGTTTGCAGAGTTCCCGGCGTGGGTGGCGCGCGAAAGCGAGCCCGGCGGCGTGCTGGCTGGCAAGCCGCGCGTGGCCATGTTCTGCACCGGCGGCATCCGCTGCGAGAAATCCACCGCGCTGCTCAGGTCGCAGGGCTTCGATGATGTCTACCACCTGGAGGGCGGCATCCTCAAGTACCTGGAAACGGTGCCCGAGCAAGAGAGCCTGTGGCACGGCGACTGCTTTGTGTTCGACGAACGCGTATCGGTGGGCCACGGCCTGGCACCCGGCCACCACCAACTGTGCCGTTCGTGCCGCATGCCGCTGGGCGACGCCGAGCTGCAATCGCCGCACTACGTGCCGGGCGTGAGCTGCCCGTATTGCCACGGCACCCGCACGCCCGAACAGGAACGCGCACTGGCCGAGCGAGAGCGCCAGATGCAGCTGGCCACGCTGCGCGGCGCGGAGCACATCGGCGCCCGCCAGCCGGGCACGCCCGCGCGCCAGCACGGTACGGATGACGAACGACACGGGGACAACGCGCCATGAACGCCATCAGCAGCGCGGCAGCGATGCCCGGCGCAGGCGCCCTGCCCGTCCTCTACTCCTTTCGCCGCTGCCCCTATGCCATGCGCGCGCGCCTGGCTCTGGCCGTGAGCGGACAGGCGTGCGAATTGCGTGAAGTGGTGTTGCGCAACAAGCCGGCGGCGCTGCTGCAGGCGTCTCCCAAGGGCACGGTGCCCGTGCTGGTGCTGACCGACGGCCAGGTGCTGGACCAAAGTCTGGACATCATGTGCTGGGCCCTGGCCCGGAACGACCCCGCCGCATGGCTTGCGCCCAGCCACGGCACGGTGAATGACATGCTGGCGCTGATTGCCGAATGCGACGGGCCCTTCAAGCAGGCCCTGGACCGGACCAAGTACCCGAATCGCTTTCCGGGCGTAGACCCGGCCGTGTCGCGCGCCGAAGCCATGCAGTGGCTGCAGAGACTGGAGGCGCGCCTGCAAAGCCAGCCCTTCCTTGTTGGCGACCATACGGCGCTGGCGGACATGGCGATCGCACCGTTTGTGCGCCAGTTTGCGGCGATTGATGTGGACTGGTGGCAGGCCCAGCCGTGGCCGCAGGTACAGCAGTGGCTGGCGCAGTGGCAAAACGGTGCCCTGCTCGCCAGCGTGATGGAGAAGCTGCCCCCCTGGGTGGAAGGTACTGCAGGGGTGGTGTTTCCACATCCGTCCTGACAGCCTCGCAGGGCTGCGAGCGCGCAGGCACCGATGGCACAGCTTTCGGCGAAAGGCTCTGAGCCCGATGACCAGGCGCACCAGCCGTGACATACTTGGTTACATGCGCTGGATATTTCTATCAAATTTACCGACGGGGCCATCCGGGTCTGCCGGCCCCCGGGCGCTATGCAACCTGGCCCTCGTTTGCGCAATGGTGGGCACCGGGGCAGCGCACGGCCAGATCAATGACACCGAAGGCACATGGCAGGGAACCCTGTCGTGCGGCGAAATGCAGACCGCGGGTGGCCGCTCTCCCAAGGGCTTCGTGAGCCCGATCAAGGTCAACGTGTCCTTCGCCGCCATCACCGGCCGGCGTGATACGACCGAGGTGATCGAGTCGTTCAATGGCTCCATCGAGCGCTCCGGGCGCGCCACCCTGGAAGGGAGCGGCCACTGGAAAGACGACCCGAGGCGGGCGTGGCGGTACCGACTGATGGGCACGCAGAGTGGCTCGCTGATGACACTGGCTGGCCCACTGGAGTCAAAGGACGGAAAGACACGCCTGCGGGACTGTCAGGTCAGGCTGACGAGCGCTGTACTCGCCGCCAAAGAGGCCCGGGAGCGCAGTGACAGGGCTGCGCCTGCGGCCCGGCCGGCGCCCCCGACGGCATCCAAACAACCAGCCTCCGCGTCGCCGCCTTCGGCGCTCGGCACTGCGGTAGCCGCGAAGCCGGCCCCTGCTCCGGATCCGGCTGCACGCACCAGCGAACAACTCAACCGCGACAAGGAACTGGCCGCGCGGCAGGCTGCCGACAAGGCCGTCGAAGCCGAGCGAGCCCTGGCAGCCAGACGGCAGTCGGAAGAGGCAGCAGCGGCTGCTGCCCGGGTCCAGGCCCAGGCCGCCGAAGTGGAGGCGCTGCGCCGCAAAAACCTGCAACTGGAGGCAGAGAAGGCGGCCGCTGAACGGGCCGCAGCCGTTGCTGCAGACAAGGCCGCGGCCGAACGAATTGCCACAGAAAGAGTTGCGGCAGAAAGGGCTGCCGCCGAGAAAACCGCCGCAGACAAGGCAGCAAGACAGAAAGCCGAAGCGGACGCCAGGAAGGCGCCGATCAAGGTCCGCTCGGCCATGGATCTATAACGAGAAGCAGGGGGAACCATGGCGATAGAGACCAAGCGGACTGAAGAACTGTTCCTGAAGATCGTCAAAGTGACGGTGCTGGCGTGCATGGCGCTCGCGTTGCTGACGGTCATCGTCCTGGGCATCAATGTCGCGTACCAAAGCGCCAAGATGCCCAACGAACCTGCTCCGGCCCAGAAGGCGCCCGATAAGCAGGTGAGCATGGATGACCTGCGCAAGATGCTGTTCAAGGACGACAAGACCGGCGAAGCACAGTCCCCGGCCAGCGTCCCAAAGCCGATGGCCCCTTCCTTGAGGTACCTTGAAGAAGTCACCCGGTTGTACCGGTGCTCCATCGAGTTCGGCATCAAGGTCGGGGCCCAGATCGAGCACGAAGACAACGCAGTCGCCGCGCAGCGTGTGGAAGATCTGCGCGCGCAGGTAGAAAAACTGTCCGGCGACCCGCGCCGCGGCGAACGGTGGGTGAAGGCAACGACCGAGTTCACCTGTGCTGCACTGGCCGACCCGACCATCATTGCGATGCGCAAGGAAGGCAAGATCAAAAGCGTGTTCTACCCTGTGCTCAACTTCCACATCAAGGCGTGGGACAGCATCGAGGACGAAAAGGCCGCGTTCGAGCAGGCCGAACGTGACCGCGTCGAAAGGGAACGGGCCGAGGAAGCCCTGCGCATTGCCCAGGCGCGTGCCAACGCCATGGCCAGTGCCATCGCAGCGGGCGTGGCCTTTGCCACCTTCATGTTGCTGGCCATCTACCTGCTGGGCTCCAAGATCGAGACCAACCTGCGCGACATCAACGAGGCCATTCGCGGTCTCAAGGCATAGCCCCGGTACCGGTCACGCCCAAGAAAAAGGCGCCCTCCAAGGGCGCCTTTTTCGTGCCTGCAGGGCAGTCAGCCTTATGCCGCCTAGTACGTGGCCCTGCTGTTGCCACCTGCCTTCGCCCCACGCACCAGCAGCGCCAGCAGCACCAGCCCGAAGCCCACAAAGCAGACAAACGACCAGTTGGCAATGGAGCCCCCCAGGAAGGTCCAGTCGATTTCGGCACAGTCGCCCGAACCACGGAAGATCATCGGGATGGCGCGGCTGATGGGGTAGTTCTCGATCATTCCGTAGAAGTCGCGACCGCAGGTGGCAACCTCGGGCGGATACCACTGCAGCCAGCTCTGCCGCGCCGCCACAAAAGCGCCGAAGCCGGAGGACAGCAGCGCGAGTGCGCCAAAACCCATCCACCAGCCCTTCTGGCCCCTGGCACTTGCCAGGCCAGCAAAGATTGCTACCCCAATGAGCGCATAGCGCTGCACGATGCACATCGGGCCACCACATGCTGCAGGTACATGCCAAAAGCCAGCATGGCCACGCAGGCCGCGCTGATCAGTGCCAGCACACGGCGCGGGGCCTGATCGATCCAGTTCATCACCATCATTCTTATCCCATCCACATTAGCCGCCCCGGGGCGTTGCCCCTGAAACCGTCACGGCCCCGGCGCGCGGACGGCCAGCAAGGGCCGCCCCGCAGCAAAGGCCGTCGTCCCCCGCAGGGGGAAGACGCGAAGCGGCTCCAGCAGCGTGATCCAGAAAAACGCGGGCGCGGCGCGGTGTGACCACCAGCGTTTCACCCTCCTTGAACCCCATCTCCTTGAACTGCTGCGCAGGAATCTGCGCTTCGATCAGGTTCTCAGGGGACGCATTGTCCGCTGGTTGGTGATCGTCGGACGGAATTAGTTCCAGCCGGGCGATGGGCCCGACCACGATCGCGCGGCTGAGCTGGGCCACGATGCCGCGCGGGCGGCCGTCGGCATCCACACCCGCGCCGGGCGAATAGCGCTGTACGTCCAGGTCGTGCGGGCGCACGTACGCAAAAGCCTTGGTGTCCTGGGTTGCGACGTGTTCGGGCGAATCGATCTGTACGCCATCGAGGTGCACCAGACCCTCGTGTGCGCGGCCCTGGAACAGGTTCACATCCCCCAAAAATCCGTAGACGAACGGGCTGGCGGGGTGGTCCCACACCTGCTGGGGCGAGCCGCTTTGCTCGATCTTGCCCTGGTTGATGACCACCACGCGGTCGGCCACTTCCAGCGCTTCTTCCTGGTCGTGGGTGACGAAGATCGAGGTGACATGCAGCTCGTCGTGCAGGCGGCGCAGCCAGCGGCGCAGTTCCTTGCGCACCTTGGCGTCCAGCGCGCCAAAGGGCTCGTCGAGCAGCAGCACCTTGGGCTCCACCGCCAGGGCGCGGGCCAGGGCAATGCGCTGGCGCTGGCCGCCCGAGAGCTGCGAGGGATAGCGCTCGGCCAGCCAGTCCAGCTGCACCAGCTTGAGCAGGTCGGTCACCTTCTTCTTGATCTGGGCTTCGCTCGGGCGCTCACCGCGCGGCTTGACGCGCAGGCCGAAGGCCACGTTCTCGAACACGGTCATGTGGCGAAACAGCGCGTAGTGCTGGAACACAAAGCCCACGTTGCGCTCGCGCACGTGCACGTCGGTGGTGTCTTCGCCGCTGAAGTGGATGGTGCCCACGTCGGGCGTTTCCAGCCCGGCAATGATGCGCAGTAGCGTGGTCTTGCCGCAGCCCGAGGGGCCCAGCAGCGCGATGAGTTCGCCCGAGGCGATATCAAGGCTCACATCCCGCAGGGCCTGGAAGTCGCCAAACTGCTTGCTGACGTTACGGATTTCGATGCTCATGGTGGGTGTCTTCCTTCAGCGTGCAACAGGCATGGGCCCAGGCGCCGGTGCGGGCCGCTCGGGGGGCATTTCGGCGGCGGCCTTCATGGCCTGCTCGTTGCGGTGTTCGGCAATGGTCTTGATGACCAGCGTGACCAGGGCCAGCAAGGCCAGCAGCGAGGCCGCCGCAAAGGCAGCAACCGACTGGTATTCGTTGTAGAGGATTTCCACATGCAGCGGGATGGTGTTGGTCTGCCCGCGGATATGACCCGACACCACCGACACGGCGCCAAACTCGCCCATGGCACGCGCGTTGCACAGGATCACGCCATACAGCAGGCCCCACTTGATATTGGGCAGCGTCACGTACCAGAAGGTCTGCCAGCCTGTGGCGCCCAGCACGATGGCGGCCTGCTCTTCATCGTTGCCTTGCGCCTGCATCAGCGGGATCAGTTCGCGGGCAATGAACGGGAACGTGACGAACGTGGTGGCCAGCACAATGCCGGGCACAGCAAAGATGATCTTGATGTCGTTGGCCATGAGCCAGGGGCCCAGCCAGCCGTTAGCGCCGAACATCAACACGTAGACCAGGCCCGCCACCACCGGCGACACCGAAAACGGCAGGTCCACCAGCGTGGTCAAAAATGCCTTGCCACGAAACTCGTACTTGGCAATGCACCAGGCCGCCGCCACGCCGAACACCAGGTTCAGCGGCACGGCAATCACCGCCGTCAGCAGCGTGAGCTTGATGGCCGACCACGCATCCGGATCGCGCAGCCCGGCAATGTAGGCATCGAGCCCCTTGCGCAGCGCCTCGGTGAACACCGCAGCCAGCGGCAGCACCAGGAACAGCAGCATGAAGCCCAGTGCCAGCGTGATCAGCGTGTAGCGGACCCACGGCGCTTCAGTGGTACCCGCGCGGGCGCGCCGGACGACTTTGGTATTGGCGCCGCTCATGCTGGTGCTCCTGCGTGGCGCCGCTGCCAGGCCTGCAGTGCGTTGATGATGAGCAGCAGCACGAACGAGATGACCAGCATGACCACCGCCACGGCCGTGGCGCCGGCAAAGTCGTATTGCTCGAGCTTGCCGATGATGATCAGCGGCGTGATTTCAGAAACCATGGGCATGTTGCCGGCGATGAAGATGACCGAACCGTACTCGCCTACTGCGCGCGCAAACGCCATGGCAAAGCCGGTGAGCAGCGCGGGCGTGATGGACGGAAGAATCACCTTGGTGAAGGTTTGCAGGCGCGTGGCGCCCAGGCAGGTGGCAGCTTCTTCGAGCTCTTTCTCGGCGTCCTCCAGCACGGGCTGCACGGTGCGCACCACAAACGGCAGGCCGATGAAGATGAGCGCAATCACGATGCCACCGGGCTGGAAAGCCAGCTGGATGCCCATGGGCTCCAGGATCTGGCCGATCCAGCCATTGCTGGCCAGCAGCGCCGTGAGCGAGATGCCGGCCACGGCAGTGGGCAGCGCAAACGGCAAATCCACCAGGGCATCCACGATCTTCTTGCCCGGAAACTTGTAGCGCACCAGCACCCACGCAATCAGCAACCCGAAGAACAGGTTGACCAGCGCCGCGATGAACGACGCGCCAAACGTGAGCCGGTACGAGGCCATCACCCGTGGCGCACTCACTGCCGCCCAGAACTGCTCCCAGGTCAGCGTGAAGGTCTTGAAAATCAGTGCCGACAGCGGGATCAGCACGATGACGCTCAGATAAAAGAGCGTGTAGCCCAGCGTGAGCCCGAAACCAGGCAAAACGCGCTTGGCGCCTCTGCGGCCGCCACTTTGGTTGTTCATAAAGCTCTATCTATTGCAAACGACGGCAGAAACTGGCGTGCACCAATGCGAGGCCACCGTGCAAGGGCCGCCCCGCCGCACGGGTGGCGTCCCCCTGCCCGCTTCGCGCAGCGACGCGAGAGCGGGGGGAAGCCGCGGAGCGGCTCAGGGGGGTGTTTGGAATTACTTGGAATAGATCTTGTCGAACTGCCCGCCGTCGTTGAAGTGCACCTTCTGCGCTTCGGTCAGCGAACCAAAGTACTTGGCCACGGTGAACTGCTTGAGGGGCTTGAAGGTTTCTGCGTACTTCTTGAGCACGGCTTCAGAACGGGGCCGAATGGCGTGCTTGGCGGCGATTTCCTGGGCCTCATCGGAGTACAGGTAGTCCAGGTACGCCTTGGCCAGCTGGGCCGTGCCCTTCTTGGCCACGGTGCGTTCGACCACGGCCACGGGGTTCTCGGCAATGATGCTGACCGACGGATAGACCGAATCGACCTTGCCAGCGCCAAACTCGCGGTCGATGGACACCACTTCCGATTCGAACGTGATCAGCACGTCGCCCTGGTTGCGCTGCAGGAAGGTGGCCGTGGCATCGCGGCCGCCCTTGGCCAGAACGGGAACGTTCTTGTACAGCTTGCTCACGAACTCGGCGGCCTGCGCCTCGGTGCCGCCCTTTTCGCGGATGGCGCCCCAGGCGGCCAGGTAGGCATAGCGGCCATTGCCACCCGTCTTGGGGTTGACCACGATGACCTGGATGCCGGGCTTGATGAGGTCTTCCCAGTCCTTGATGCCCTTGGGATTGCCGTTGCGCACCAGGAACAGCATGGTGGAGGTGGTGGGCGATGCGTCGTGCGGGAACTTCTTGGTCCAGTCCTTGGCAACCACGCCGTTGTCGGCCAGGAACTGCACGTCGGTGGTGGTGTTCATGGTCACCACATCGGCCGCGAGGCCGTCGTTCACGGCGCGCGCCTGGGCGCTGGAGCCGGCGTGCGACTGGTCGATCTTCACGTCCTGGCCGGTGGTCTTCTTGTAGTGGGCGGCAAAGGCGGCGTTGTAGTCCTTGTAGAACTCACGGGCCACGTCATACGACACGTTGAGCAACGAGTTCTGTGCCACTGCCAGGCCGCTGGAGGCCAGGGCAATCGCGGCCAGAAGAGTCTTGAGTTTGGAGGTGGTGGTCATGGAGGGCACGCAGGTGGAAGCTTCGGATGCGTGGATTGTGAGCAGCCACCGTTAAAACTCAAAAGAATATATTCTTGTTAATTTATCGAAAACAGGCATAAGGACGCAGGGGCAGCATTCCGGCGCCTCCACAGGCGTTTTCAGGTCAAATCGGCCTGAAGTCCAATCATTGATTGCCCCTTTTGCTATATTTTACATAGCAAAATCAGGCCGTCACGCGGTTGCCCGTACCGCCTCGAAATCGCCCTGCAACGACTGCAACAGCGCCCAGCCGAGCGGCCATTCGCCGTGGCCCGAATCGACATTGATGTGGCCGGCATTCTGGATGCGCACGAATTCGCTGCCCCAGGCGCGTGCATACGCCCCCGCCAGCCGCACCGGGCAATACGGGTCGTTGCTGCTGGCCACCAGGATGCTGCGGTAGGGCAGCGCTGCATAGGGCACGGGTGCGAAGTCGCTCAGTACAGCGCGGCGCTCGGGGTCTGCAGGCGCCACCAGCAGCGCCCCGCACACGCGCGCTGCCGCCTCGGGCCCCATGTGCGTGGTGGCGATACAGCCCAGGCTGTGGGCGACGATGACCACCGGCGGCGGCGCCGCCAGCACGGTCTGCTCCAGCTGGCGAACCCAGGCCGCACGTGTGGGCGCAACCCAGTCGTCCTGCTCGACGCAGCGGGCGTGTGGCAGGCGCTCGGCCCACAGGGCCTGCCAGTGGCCCGGCCCGGAGCCGCGCCAGCCAGGCACGATGATGATGGAAGTGGATGACGGCACAGGTACGCACGGGCCTGACAGCCGCATGTGCACCCCGCGATGCGTGGTCGGGCGCCTGGGCGCCGGTCCGGCCGGGTATTGCTGCCACGCGGTGGCAAAAGCCCTCCTCGATGGATGGGATGAACCCATTCTGCGAGGCCGGCTTCAAAACCCAAACGAATATCTCGTTGTTACTTCATCCCGAAAACATCTGATGAATCCGGGACCGGGCCGGGCGACTTGCTTCGGGCCGTGAACTGGCGCCATCGTGGCAGCGCACGGCGCCAGGCGTTCAGCCGTTCAGCCGTTCAGCAGCCGTGTGGTCTGTGCCGGGCTGTTGCCGGCATCCGAGGTCAGGCGAAAAACCGCCACCGCGCCCACCAGGTCACTGGCCTGCAAGTGCAGCCGCTCGGCAGCGGCGGCCATTTCCTCCACCAGCGCTGCATTTTGCTGGGTGGACTGGTCCATGTGCGACACGGCCTGGCCGACCTGGCTCACGCCGGCGCTCTGTTCGCCACTGGCCGCACTGATCTCGCCCATGATGTCCGTCACACGGCGGATGGCGCTGACCACTTCGTTCATGGTGGCGCCCGCCTTGTCGGCGAGCTTGCTGCCCTGTTCGGCGCGCTCCACGCTGTCGGTAATCAGGGTCTTGATCTGCTTGGCCGCCTCGGCACTGCGGCCGGCCAGGCTGCGCACTTCGCTGGCCACCACCGCAAAGCCGCGGCCCTGCTCGCCAGCCCGGGCGGCTTCCACGGCAGCGTTCAGCGCCAGGATGTTGGTCTGGAAGGCGATGCCGTCGATCACGCCGATGATGTCCGCGATCTTGGCGCTGCTGTCGTTGATGCCCTTCATGGTCTGCACCACCTCGGCCACCACGGTACCGCCTTCGGTGGCCACGCCCGACGCGCTCACGGCCAGCTGGTTGGCCGCGCGCGCGTTGTCAGCATTCAGGCGCACGGTGGCGCCCAGTTCCTCCATCGACGACGACGCCTGCTGCAGGGCACTGGCCTGCTGCTCGGTGCGCGAAGACAGGTTGCCGTTGCCCGAGGCGATCTCGGCACAGGCCGATTCGACATGGTGGGCCGACTCGCGCACCGATGCCACGGCGCTTTCCATGCGGCGCATGGTGGCCTGCAGGGCCTGCGCCGGGCGCGTGGTCACCGGCAGGGCCACGGCGGCGTCCAGGGCAATGCCATCGGGGCGGTCCACCACGCTGACCAGCTGGCGAAGCTCCTGGCCCTGCGCAGCAGTGCGGCCCAGGCTCACGGCCATCATCACTTCCAGGGCGGTCTGGATCACCACGTACACGGCGTGGATCACCACGCGGCCAAAGTCGGGCTCGGTCAGGCAGTACAGCCCCCACCCCGCCGCCTGGAGGCGATCAAACAGCACATGGTGCACGGCAAACAGCGCGGCCGCAAAGACGATCGGGCGCCAGTCCAGGTACACCAGCAGGATGGCCAGCGTGACAAACACGCCAAAGTGGAACTCGGTCATGCCCTGCGCCAGCTGGATGTGCAGCGCCACCATGGACGTCTGCACGAACGCCAGCACCATGCGCGAGGCAAAGGTGCCCTGCAGGGTCACGAACGCCAGTACCGCCATGGCCAGCAGCAGCCCGGCCCCCACCCACGCCACCGCAGATTCAACAAAGCGCGCGCCCAGCACCACGGCAGTGATGGCACTGACAACGATGGCTGCGAGGATGACCCGGTCGCCCAGGACGGTGTGGGAAAGAGGCGCACTGGATGGGCCCGGCGGGTTGGGCATTGGCGCGTTGCGCATGGAGGTCTCCTGAAGGACTGGAAAGCGAACGGATCACCGGGCAACGAAGCGAGCTCGGCCCCGAGACGATGAAGGGGAAGACTTGGGGACTGGGTTCATTGTGGGGCTGCACAACGACCGTGCCGAGTCCGAAAACTTGATGTGAGTCAAGGAAAGGCAGCTGCACAACAACGACCTGGCCCGCAAGCCGAACCCGGAGAACGCTGGCTTGCGTCGTCTGGGTACAGACCGCGGTCACACCTTGCAACAACAATTATCGCTTACACCATCATTCCTTTATTTGTATCGGTAATTTCCCTTGAATCACCCACCCCTCTCAGGGCCAGCGCTGCGCCGTCCGGCTGCGGTGGCAGCTCTGCCCTTGACCCGGAGGCTTGCTGAAGCCCGTGCCGCGGGCCTTGGGCAACGGCGGTCTTCCTGCCCATCGCCGCTGACAGGGCGCCGCAAACCAACACATTTATCGAAAATATTATTTATATCTTTTATATCGGTACACTTTGGCGACTGAAAGGACCTTTTCGTTATCGGCTGCGCTGTCTTGCGCCAAAACATAACATGGCCCCAGGCACCAAACAGGTGCATTGCCGCCCCAGGGTCGGTACACCCATCACCTCTCTCCCCTCAGGAATCCTCATGAACACTTGGAAAATCAGCCACCGGCTGATGGCCGGCTTCGGGCTGGTCATTTTTGCGCTGCTGTGCATGTCGATCTACAGCGTGATGGTGGCCCGGGGCATCGACACAGCCCTCACGACCAACGCAAGCCAGAACGCGGTCATCCAGCGCGCCGCCATCAACTTCCGCGGTTCGGCGCACGACCGCTCGATTGCGGTGCGTGATGTGGTGCTGGCACCCAGCGACGACGCCCGCAGGAAGGAGCTGGAAGCCATCCAGCGACTGGCGGATTTCTATGCGAAGTCGTCCACCCAGCTGGATGCCTTGCTCAAGAGCAGCACACAGATTTCCCCCGAGGTCGCTCCGATGGTCCAGGCGCTCAAGGACATCGAGGCGCGCACCGTGACCACAACCGAGAAGGTGGTTGCGCTGATGCAGGCCGGTGATCGCGCGGGCGCAGAGGCCTTGCTCTGGACCGAGGCCAAGCCCCAGTACGAGCAGTGGCTGGCCGCAGCCAACAAGCTGATCGACTTCGAGGAAGTCAAGATCATTGCCAACAGCGATGCCGCCAACAAGGATGCCAACCAGTTCACCGAGGTCATGCTCGGTATCACGCTGCTGGCGGTGATGGTCAGCATCGCGGTGACCGTGCTGCTTTCGCGCAGCATCAACCGCGAACTGGGCGCCGAGCCCGGCGAAGTGCGCGCCATCGTGCAGGCCATGCAGCAGGGCGACCTGACGGTGCCGGTGAGCGTGCGGGCGGGCGACAGCGGCAGCGTGCTGACGGCAGTGCGCGACATGCAGCAACGTTTTCATGAACTGGTTTCCACTGTGCGCGACAACATCGCGCAGCTGCGTGCCACCAGCGACCAGATCTCCGGTGGCAACCAGAACCTGGGCCAGCGCACCGAGCAGGCCGCCAGCAATCTGGAAGAAACCGCCGCCAGCATGGAAGAGCTGACCGCCACCGTGCGCCAGAGCGCCGACTCGGCCCGCCAGGCCAACCAGCTGGCCACCGCTGCTGCCAGCACGGCAACGCGGGGCGGAGAGGTGATGCAGCAGGTTGTCTCGACCATGCAGGACATCCATCACAGCAGCCAGAAGATTGCCGACATCATCGGCGTGATCGACGGCATAGCGTTTCAGACCAACATCCTGGCGCTCAATGCCGCCGTGGAAGCCGCCCGCGCGGGCGAACAGGGCCGCGGCTTTGCAGTGGTGGCGACCGAGGTGCGCAGCCTGGCGCAGCGCAGTGCCGAGGCAGCCAAGGAGATCAAGGCGCTGATCCAGACCAGCGTGGAGAAGGTCGACTCGGGCTCCCGGCAGGTGGCCAACGCCGGGCTCACCATGGACGAAATCGTCCAGGGGGTGCAGAAGGTCAACGGCATCATCGGTGAAATCAGTACCGCAGCTTCGGAGCAAAGCGAAGGCATTTCGCAGGTCAACGTGGCCGTGACCCAGCTGGACCAGATGACGCAGCAAAACGGCGCTCTGGTCGGCGAAAGCGCCTCGGCTGCCCAGGAACTGCGCGAGCAGGCGCAGCGGCTGGCGGAGCTGGTCGATGTCTTCCGTGTCCACGGAGGCCGCGCCGGCAGCACCGCCGCGGCGCATGCCCCGGGGCAACGACAACACCTGTCCACGGCCCACCGCCAAGCCACACCGGCGCAACGCCGCCTGTCGGCCTGACGTCGGGGAGACTCGCTACCGCTGGCCGCCGCCCCCGCCCACCGCGGGCATCAGCCTTGTCGGCGATGGAGTGGCGCCGAGCCCCGCGCTACCGAGGCGTGTTGGGGGCTGCCTGCAACCAGCGCAGCACGCGCTGCGCCAGGTGGGAAAGAGGCAAGCTCTCTTGTCAGAAGCTTTCCCAATCACCCTTGTCATCCGCCGCGGCGGGCTGGGCCGCTGCGCTGCGGCCCTGTGACGCTGGGGCAGACGCCGGTTTGCTGGCCGGTGCGCTGTGCCCCACGCGGGCGGTTGCAGGCTGCGCCTTGGAGATCGCACCCGGCACGCGTGCAGCTGTCTGGCGGCTGGCGGCTGGCGCAGCAACGGCCTGCGGCGCGCTGCGATGGCTGCCACTGCTGCCCGCATGGCCCTGGCTCGCCGCGCCCAGCCTGAACACCGCCACCGCGTTCACCAGCTCGCCCGCCTGCGCATTCAGCGCGCTCGCCGCCGCCGCCATCTCTTCCA